>JAMPXV010000126.1 GCA_023700985.1 Lysobacter sp. | reverse complement strand
GCCGCGAGGAGCCGGTTGCCGCCGCTCTTGCGCAGCATCGCGAGCAGCACCGCGGAGACGACGACCGTCACGCCCACGAAGAACCAGCGCTGCCAGCCGCCGGCGCCCGCCAGGAAGCTGAACGCCGCGCCGGGGTTGTGCCACAGCACGAGGTTCAGGAACGGCGCGACCACGTGGACATCCCCCGTCCGGAAGACGGCGCTGACCCAGGCCTTCGTGGCCAGGTCGGCCGCGGCGACGGCCGCCGAGAGCAGCAGCCACCGCGACCAGTGGGCCTGGACGGGATCAGGCATGCCGCCTTACCTCGCCGGGCCCCTCGATGTTGGTCACGCACCGCGTGCAGATGCCGGGGTGGCGCGGGTCGGCGCCCGTGTCCTCGCGGCAGTGCCAGCAGCGCTCGCACTTGGCGTGCGGGCTCGCCGTCACCCGCACGGCGAGGGCCGCGCCCGGTTCGACCGTGGCCGTGGAGGTGATGAGGACGAAGCGCAGGTCGGGCCCGACGCTCTCGAGGAGCGCCCGGTCGCCCTCGGGGGCGGCGATGGCGACCTCGGCCTGCAGCGACGAGCCGATGCCGCCGGACTGGCGCAGCTCCTCGAGGCTCTTCTGCACCATCGCCCGGATCTCGCGCAGGCGCACCCACTTCACCGTCAGGGCCGCCTCGCCGTCCTGCGCCGGCAGCACGCCGCCCCAGGTGTGGAAGAAGACGCTCTCCTCGCGCCCGGGGTGCAGCACCTCCCAGGCCTCCTCGGCCGTGAAGGAGAGGATGGGCGCCATGAGTCGAAGCAGCATCTGCGTGATGTGGTGGAGCGCCGACTGCGCCGAACGCCTCGCGGCGGAATCGCGCGCGCAGGTGTAGAGCCGGTCCTTGAGCACGTCGAGGTAGAAGCCGCCGAGGTCCTCGGAGCAGAAGGTCTGGATGCGCTGCGTCACCAGGTGGAACTCGAAGCGCGCGTAGTCCCCCATGGCCGCCTCGGCCATCGAGCGCGTCATCGCCAGGGCGTAGCGGTCGATCTCCAGCCACTCGCCGGGGGGCAGGAGGTGGGCGCCGGCGTCGAAGTCGGCGGTGTTGGCGAGCAGGAACCGCAGCGTGTTGCGGATGCGGCGGTAGCTTTCCACGACGCGCTTGAGGATCTCGTCGGAGATGTAGAGCTCGCCGGAGTAGTCGGCCGAGGCCACCCACAGCCGGATGATCTCCGCGCCCAGCGTGTCGGAGACCTTCTGGGGCGCGATCACGTTGCCCAGCGACTTCGACATCTTCCGGCCCTGGCCGTCCACCACGAAGCCGTGGGTGAGGAGCGCGTCGTAGGGCGCGCGGCCGTCCATGGCGCAGCTCGTTAGCAGGCTCGACTGGAACCAGCCGCGGTGCTGGTCCGAGCCCTCGAGGTAGAGGTCCGCGGGCCACTTCTGCCCCTCCAGGCCGCGCAGCACCGAGAAGTGCGTGGTGCCCGAGTCGAACCAGACGTCCACGGTGTCGGTGAGCTTGCGGTACTTCGCGGGATCGACGCCGAAGTCCTCGCAGGTGGCCGCGAACCAGGCTTCGATGCCGCCCCTGGCGACGCGGGCGGCGGCCTCCTCGATCAGCCGTTCGGTTTCCGGGTGCAGCTCGTCGGTCTCGCGGTCGAGGAAGAAGGGCAGCGGCACGCCCCAGTTGCGCTGGCGCGAGAGGGTCCAGTCCGGGCGGCCGGCGATCATCGCCTCGATGCGCGACCTTCCCCACGAGGGGTAGAAGGTCGTGTCCGCGATGGCCTTCTTCGCGGTCTCGCGCAGCGTGAGGCCGTTGCCGTCCATGCCTGCGGCCGCGGGCCGGTCCATGCCGATGAACCACTGCGTGGTGGCGCGGAAGATGATCGGCGTCTTGTGCCGCCAGCAGTGCGGATAGCTGTGCCGGAACGGCTCGTTCCTGAGGAGCGAGCCGTTGGCCGAGAGCATCTCGAGGATCGGCTTCTCGGCCTCGCGCACGCCCTGGCCCGCGAAGTGCGGGACGCCGGCCTTGAAGCGGCCGCGGTCGTCCACGGGCTGGTCGAGGGGCAGGCCGAACTTCACGCCGGCGTCGAAGTCCTCGGCGCCGTGGGCGGGCGCGGTGTGCACGAGCCCCGTGCCGGCCTCGAGCGTCACGTGCTCGCCGGTGATCATCGGCACGTCGCGCGGCTCCAGCGGATGGCGGAACGCGAGTCCCTCGAGGGCGCTGCCCGCGGCGCGGCCGAGCACCGCCGAGGCCTCGAGGCCGAAGCGCTCGAGGCATGCCTCGCGAAGTTCCGCCGCGAGGATGAGCGCGCCGCGCTCCGTAGCCACCAGCTCGTATTCGTGGCCCGGGTGCGCGGCGATGGCCTGGTTGCCGGGAAGCGTCCAGGGCGTGGTGGTCCAGATCACCGCGAACGCCCTTTCCGGCGCCTGCGCGAGCCCGAAGGCGCGCGCGACGGCGGCGGGGTCGGCGGCCGCGAAGGCGACGTCGATGGCGGCCGAGGTCTTGTCCTCGTACTCGACCTCGGCTTCCGCCAGGGCCGACCCGCACTCGATGCACCAGTTGACCGGCTTCAGTCCCCGGTACAGGAGCCCCTTCTTCCAGATGCGCGCGAGCGCCCGGAGCTCGTCGGCTTCCGTGGCGAAATCCATCGTCTTGTACGGGTGCTCCCAGTCGGCGATCACGCCAAGGCGGCGGAAGTCGGCCATCTGGCGCTCGATCTGCTCGGCGGCGTAGGCGCGGCACAGCTCGCGCGCCTTGTTGCCATCGAGGTGGCGGCCGTGCTTCTTCTCGATCTGGTGCTCGATGGGCAGCCCGTGGCAGTCCCAGCCCGGCGTGTAGGGCGCGTCGAAGCCCGCCATCGTCTTCGACTTGACGATCACGTCCTTGAGGATCTTGTTCACCGCGTGGCCGATGTGGATGTCGCCGTTGGCGTACGGCGGGCCGTCGTGCAGGACGAACAGCGGGCGGCCACGGCAGGCCTCGCGGATGCGGGCGTAGAGACCCTTCTCCTGCCAGGCCTTCACCCACCCCGGTTCCCGCTTCGCGAGGTCGCCTCGCATGGGGAAGGGGGTGTCGGGCAGGTTGAGGGTCAGCTTGTAGTCGGTCTTCGCGTCATTCGCCATCAGGTCCCCGTTTTCCGCGGAAGTAGGCCCGCGCCGCTTCGCAGTCCACGCGGATCTGCGCCACGAGCTCGTCGAGCGAGGCGTATTTCGCCTCGTCGCGCAGCTTCTTGAGGAACTCGATGGAAAGGCGACGCCCGTAGAGGTCGCCCGAGAAGTCGAAGAGGTACGCTTCGAGAGTCGCCGGGCCGTTGCTTGCCACGACCGGCTTGTATCCCAGGCTCGCCACTCCCTCGAGTCCGCGAGTTGCCGCACCGGTGCATTTTACCGCAAAGACCCCCGTCATCACGGGGCGCCCCGGCGGAAGCGAGATGTTGGCCGTGGGGTAGCCGAGGTTGCGGCCGAGCTTCGCGCCGTGGACGACGCGGCCGCAGATGGCGTAGGGCCGCCCGAGGAGCTTTGCGGCGAGGCCCAGGTCGCCCGACGAAAGCGCCTCGCGCACCCGCGTGCTCGACACCCGGTCGTCGCCGTCGGAGACGGTCGCGAGGGTCTCGACTTCGTAGCCCAGGCGCGCGCCTTCGGCGGCGAGGAACGCCACGTCGCCCGCGCGCCTGGCGCCGAAACGGAAATCCCTGCCCACGAGCACCCGGCGCGCGCCGTGCAGCTCGCGCAGGCGCCGCGCGAACGCCGCGGCCGACAGGGAGGCGAACTCGCGCGTGAACCGGCAGATGTAGGCGATGCGGATGCCCGCTTCGGCGAAGGCGTGGAGGCGGGCGGACAGCGTCGACAGGCGCGGCGGGGCGCGGTCGGGGAAGAGCAGCTCCCGCGGCATGGGCTCGAAGGTGAGGACCGCGGGCTCGACGCCGAGCGCGGCGGCCTCGTCCACCACCCGCGCCAGGAGCGCGCGGTGGCCGCGATGCACGCCGTCGAAGCTCCCGATGGCGACGACGGCGTCGGGGGCGCCGGGCTTCGGGTCGCGGACGACGGTCAGCATCATTCGTGCCGCGAGAACTGGCGCAGCCGGAAGCCGACCGCCCAGAGGGTGGCGAAGTAGGCGACCATGGCACCCGCGATCACGGCGGCGAGCTTCAGGGCGCGCGTCGCCGCAGGGATGGCGAACCACGACTGCTCCGAGCCCATCCCGTACCAGATCACGCCGCCCATCATGTAAAGCGCCACGCCGACCTTGAGCAGGAACGCACTCCAGTCGGGGGCAGGCTGCCAGTGGCCGCGGCGGCGCATCAGCAGCCACAGCCATCCCGCGTTGAACGTGGCGCCTACCGAGATCGCGGCCGCGAGTCCCGCGTGCCCCAGCCACGGCACCAAGGCGAGGTTGGCGGCCTGCGTGACGGCCAGTGTGGCCAGGGCGACCTTCACGGGCGTGCGGATATTCTGTCGGGCATAGAACCCCGGTGCGAGGATCTTCACGAGGATGATGCAGACCAGCCCTGCGGCGTAGGCGATGAGCGCTGAGCGGGTCATCAGGACGTCGTGACGAGTGAATTCGCCATGCCAGAAGAGCGTTGCGGCGAGTGGCGTGGCCAGCAGCGCGAGCCCCAGCGCTGCCGGGAGCGCCAGCAGGAGCGCCAGCCGCAGGCCCCAGTCGAGGAGGCGGGAGTACGCGCCGATATCGTTGTTGCTGTGGTGCCGCACTAGCGAAGGCAGGAGCACGGTGCCCATCGCCACGCCCAGGAGTGCCGAGGGGAACTCCATGAGCCGGTCGGCGTAGTAGAGCCACGACACGGACCCGTCGCGCAGCCACGAGGCGATGTGCGTGTTGATGACGAGGCTCACCTGCGCGACCGAGACGCCGATGGCCGCCGGGACCATGAGCTTGAGCACGCGCACCACGCCCTCGTCCCGCGGGTCCCATTTCGGCATCGGCAGCATGCGGATGCGCAGCAGGAACGGCACCTGAAAGGCGAGCTGGAGCGCCCCGCCCGCGAACACCGCCCAGGCGAGCGCCATGATCGGGCGGTCGAAGTGTGGCGCGGCGAATAGGGCGAAGCCGATGAACGAGAGGTTGAGCAGCACCGGCGTGAAGGCCGGCACCTTGAAGTGCCCCCAGGTGTTGAGAATCCCGGCGGCGAAGCTGGTGAGCGAGATGAAAAAGATGTACGGGAAGCAGATCCTCAGCATCGCCACCGTGAGGGCAAACTTGTCCGCGTCCTTCGAGAACCCGGCCGCGCTCGCGTAGACCAGGAGCGGGGCGGCCACGACGCCCGCCGCCGTCACCAACAGGAGCGCGACGGCGAGGACGCCGAGCAGGCGGGAAGCCAGCGCCCGGGTCGCCTCCTCGCCGCTTCTCGTCCTGTACTCGCCCAGGATGGGGACGAACGCCTGCGAGAACGCGCCCTCCGCGAAGAGCCGGCGCAGCAGGTTGGGCAGGCGGAAGGCGACCACGAACGCGTCCATCGCGAACCCGGCACCGAAGGTGATGGCGAGGAGCACGTCGCGCGCGAACCCCGTGATGCGCGACACGAGCGTCATCGCGCTGACCGAGGCGGCTGACTTGAGGAGGTTCATGGGCGATTCGGCGCGCCAGGGGCGCCGGGGGGCGCGAAACGCGGGGGGGAACCTAGGGCTTTGTTTTGACAGGACAAGCGATGTATAATATCAGGCTTCGTTTTCGAACCCCGACTCTCAGGATCACGACATGGCCAATTCCAAGCAGGCAGCGAAACGCGCCAAGCAGGCAGCCAAGCAGCGCACTGCCAACATGGGCCTTCGCACGACCCTTCGCACCGCGATCAAGAAGGTGAAGACCGCGATCGCCGCCGGCGACGCGAAGGCCGCGCAGGCCGCCTTCGACGAGAACGTCTCGACGATCGACCGCATCGCGGACAAGAAGATCATCCACAAGAACAAGGCCTCGCGCCACAAGAGCCGCCTGGCCCAGCAGGTCAAGGCGCTCGCGCCCCGCGCGTAGGGTTCACCCCCCGGGGGCGCCCTGCCCCCCGGGCCCGGGTGCCACGCCCGGCACCGGGCAGTACTCCGCCGACCCCTCCGGCCGGGTCGGGTCGATCACCACCAGTTCGTTGTCGTTCGCGAAGTCGAGCAGGAAGCGGTACGCCCGCGGCTCGATGGAGCGAAGCTCCGGCTTCACGAAGACGCAGCGCACGCCGTCCATCAGGATCGGCCGGACGAAAGGCGAGTAGCGCATCTGCTGGTCCCCCCCGAAGGTCGAGAGAACGCCGCACAGGCGCTCGGCCCAGTCGCTGGGACGGAAGGCGCGACCGGTTCGGGTGATGCCCTGGATGACGAGGCCTTCGGGTGCGGGAGGCATGGCGCAAGCCGCCGGGCCGGCGGCCGGGGGTTCGCGATCGGGAATGCGGGACCGGCATTTTATCCCGGCCGGGTTCCGCGGTTGCGGGGCCCCGCGCATTTGGCCGATAATCGCCCTTCCCAAATCCACGGCGGCGCGAGGCCGCCGTGATCGTTTCTGCGAGGCGATAATGACTGCCGCCCATCTCATGAAGACCTACCTGCCCCAGCCCGTGGCGTTCGCGCGCGGCGAGGGGGCCTGGCTGTGGGACACCGAGGGCAAGCGATACCTCGACGCGCTCGCGGGCATCGCGGTGAGCGGCCTGGGCCACGGCCACCCCGTGCTCTCCCGGGCGATCGCCGAGCAGGCCGCGAAGCTCATCCACACGTCCAACCTCTTCCGCGTGGTCGAGCAGGAGGCGCTCGCCGAGAAGGTCTGCGCCATCGCGGGCATGGACAACGCGTTCTTCTGCAACTCGGGGGCCGAGGCCAACGAGTGCGCCATCAAGATCGCGCGCCTGCACGGGCACCAGCGCGGCATCGAGAACCCCTCCATCGTGGTGATGGAAAAGGCGTGGCACGGCCGCACGCTCGCCACGCTCTCGGCCACGGGCTCCCGCAAGGCCCAGGCCGGCTTCGAGCCCCTGATGGGCGGGTTCCTGCGCGTGCCCTACAACGACTTCGGGGCCATCGAGCGGCTGAGCGAGCACCCTTCGGTGATCGCCGTCCTGCTCGAGGTGCTCCAGGGCGAGGGAGGCATCCACGTCGCCGACCACGACTACCTGCGCAAGGTCCGCGAGCTGTGCGACCGCCGCCGGTGGCTGTTCATGATCGACGAGGTGCAGAGCGGCATCGGCCGCACGGGCAAGTGGTTCGCCCACCAGTGGGCGGGCATCGTCCCGGACGTGAT
Source organism: Lysobacter sp. (assembly GCA_023700985.1). Lineage (GTDB taxonomy): Bacteria > Pseudomonadota > Gammaproteobacteria > Burkholderiales > Usitatibacteraceae > FEB-7. The sequence continues at coordinate 2,680 of JAMPXV010000126.1, read as the reverse complement.
GCCGCTCGCCAAGGGGCTCGCCTCGGGCGTGCCCATCGGCGCCTGCCTCGCCAGGGGTGTAGCCGCCGAGGTGTTCAAGCCGGGCAATCACGGCACGACCTTCGGCGGCGGGCCGCTGGTCTCCGTCGCCGCGCTCACCACGCTCGAGGTGATCGAGAAGGACGGGCTCATTGCCAACGCGACGCGCCAGGGCGAGGCCATCGTCCAGGGGCTCGCCCGGGAGTTCGCGGGCGTGGCCGGCGTGAAGGAGATCCGCGGCAAGGGCCTCATGATCGGCATCGAGCTCGACCGGCCCTGCGGCGATCTCGTCCGCCGGGGCCTGGAGGCGGGGATCGTCATCAACGTGACGGCGGACAAGGTGGTGCGGCTCCTGCCGCCCCTGGTCTTCGGCGACGCGGAGTCGCGTGAGCTGGTCGCGCGCCTGGCGCCCCTGGTGAAGGCCTTCCTCGCCGAGGCGGCGCCGGCCGCCGCGGGCTAGCCGCGATGAGGCACTTCCTGCAGTTCCGCGACTTCTCCGCGGAGGAGTTCGAGCACCTCTTCAAGCGCACGCGGGTCATCAAGGAGCGCTTCAAGAACTACGTGGCCTACCAGCCGCTTTCCGACCGGATGCTCGCGATGGTGTTCGAGAAGAGCTCGACGCGCACGCGCGTGTCCTTCGAGGCGGGCATGTTCCAGCTGGGCGGGGCCTCCATCGTGCTCAACATGGGCGACACGCAGCTCGGCCGCGGCGAGCCCATCGAGGACGTGGCGCGCGTGGTCTCGCGCATGGTCGACATCGTGATGATCCGCACCTACGAGCAGGCGATCATCGAGCGCTTCGCGGCCCACTCGCGGGTGCCGGTGATCAACGGACTCACCAACGAATACCACCCCTGCCAGGTGCTCGCCGACATCTACACCTTCGTCGAGCACCGCGGCGCGATCGCCGGACGGACCGTGGCCTGGATCGGCGACAGCAACAACATGTGCAACACGTGGCTGCAGGCGGCCACCATTCTCGGCTTCAAGCTGAACGTCGCGAGCCCCGCGGGCTACGAGCTGGAGCCCGCGCGCGCGACGGGCGTCGACCCCGGCCACCTCGAGCTCTTCGCCGACCCGCTCGCCGCCGCGAAGGGCGCCGACCTCGTGACCACCGACGTCTGGACGAGCATGGGCTGGGAGGAGGAAACCGACGCCCGGAAGGACGCCTTCGCGGCCTTCACCGTGGACGCCGAGATGATGGCCGCCGCCCGGAAGGAGGCGCTCTTCATGCACTGCCTTCCCGCCCACCGCGGCGAGGAGGTGTCCGCCGAGGTCCTCGACGGCCCCCAGAGCGTCGTCTGGGACGAGGCGGAGAACCGCCTGCACGCGCAGAAGGCGCTCATGGAATACCTGCTGCTGGGGCGCGTCGAGACGTGAGCGCGAACCATCGCCCCCAGCCCGGGCCGGCGGCGGCCCGCAGGGTGCTCAACGTCGGCGGCAACTCGAAGCGGATCCCGATCCCGGCGCACTACGACGGCTGGGAGCACCACCTGCTGGACATCGACCCCGCCGGCGCGCCCGACATCGTCTGCGACGCCAGGGATATGGTCGGGCTGCCCGCCGGCCGCTACGCGGCCATCTACTGCTCGCACAACCTCGAGCACTACTACCGCCACGACCTGCCCCGGGTCCTCGCGGGCTTCCTGCACGTGCTGGCGCCCGACGGCTTCGCCGACATCCGCGTGCCGGACATGAAGGCGGTATTCCAGGAGGTGCTCGCGAAGGACCTCGACATCGACGACGTGCTCTACGAGTCGCCGGCCGGCCCGATCACCGTGGGCGACGTGATCTACGGATTCGACCGCAAGATCGCCGAGACCGGCAGGGACTTCTACGCCCACAGGAACGGCTTCATGCACCGCTCGCTCGTGCGCTTGCTGCGGACGGCGGGATTCTCCACGGTCTTCCTCGGGTCGCAGCCGCTCGCGTTCGAGATCAGCGCCCTTGCCTTCAAGCGGGAGCCCGGCCCGGAGCAGCGCGCGCTGCTCGGCCTGCCCCCGCCCGCGCGTCACAGCCCTACCTAACCACCGGGAGGCACCATGCCGTCCTTCGATATCGCGTGCGAAGCCAGCCTCGTCGAGGTCAAGAACGCCGTCGAGCAGGCCAACAAGGAGGTTTCGAACCGCTTCGACTTCAAGGGCTCCGACGCCCGCGTGGAGCAGAAGGAGCGCGAGCTCACCCTCTTCGCCGACGACGAGTTCAAGCTGGGGCAGGTGAGCGACGTCCTCAATGCCAAGTTCGCCAAGCGCGGCGTCGACCTGCGCCTGCTCACGGTGGACAAGCCCGAGAAGATCGGCGGCGACAAGATGAAGCAGAAGGTCACCGTGAAGAACGGCGTGGAGACCGAGCTCGCCAAGAGGATCGTGAAGATGCTCAAGGACTCCAAGCTCAAGGTCACGGCGGCGATCCAGGGCGAGGTGGTGCGCGTCTCCGGCGCCAAGCGCGACACGCTCCAGGAGGCGATCGCGCTGGTGCGCGGCGGCGTGACCGAGGTTCCCCTCACCTTCCAGAATTTCCGCGAGTAGGAAAAGGGGTCGGTGAAATTAGGGGCGGCAGAAAAGGGGTCAGAGTCATTTCGAGGAAAAGGGGTCAGAGTCATTTCACTTTCCCGAAGAACCCTTCGGGCTTTCGGTGAAATGACTCTGACCCCTTTTCCTCG
>JAMPXV010000002.1 GCA_023700985.1 Lysobacter sp. | reverse complement strand
GCGGTCCTTGTCCAGCGCCGCGAGCGCCTGGTCCAGCGAGTGGCACACGGTCGGGATCTTCGCGTCCTCTTCCGGCGGCAGGTCGTAGAGGTTCTTGTCCGCCGGGTCGCCGGGGTGGATCTTGTTCTGCACGCCGTCGAGGCCGGCCATCATCAGCGCGGAGAAGGCGAGGTAGGGGTTCGCCGTGGGATCGGGGAAGCGCACCTCGATGCGGCGCGCCTTCGGGCTCGTCACGAACGGCACGCGGATCGAGGCCGAGCGGTTGCGCGCGGAGTAGGCGAGCTTCACCGGGGCCTCGAAGCCGGGCACCAGGCGCTTGTAGGAGTTGGTGCCGGGGTTGGTGATGGCGTTCAGCGCCCGCGCGTGCTTGATCACGCCGCCGATGTAGTACAGCGCGAACTCCGACAGCCCCGAGTAGCCGTCGCCCGCGAAGAGGTTCTGGCCGTTCTTCCAGATGGACATGTGCACGTGCATGCCCGAGCCGTTGTCGCCCACGACGGGCTTGGGCATGAAGGTCGCCGTCTTGCCGTAGCTGCGGGCGACGTTCCACACCGTGTACTTGAGGATCTGCAGCCAGTCGGCGCGCTTCACCAGGGACTCGAACTTGGTGCCGATCTCGCACTGGCCGGGGCCCGCCACCTCGTGGTGGTGCACCTCGACCTCCACGCCCTGCTCCTCGAGCGCGAGGCACATCGCCGAGCGGATGTCCTGCAGCGCGTCGACCGGGGGCACGGGGAAGTAGCCGCCCTTCACGGAGGGACGGTGCCCGAGGTTGCCGCCCTCGAACCTCTCGTCGGACGACCAGGAGGCCTCTTCCGAGAAGATCTTGCAGTAGGCGCCCGACATGTCCACCTTCCACTCGACGGCGTCGAAGACGAAGAACTCGGGCTCGGGGCCGAAGTAGGCCACGTCGCCCAGGCCGGTCGACTTGAGGTAGGCCTCCGCGCGGTGCGCGAGCGAGCGCGGGTCGCGGTCGTAGCCCTTGCCGGTGGACGGCTCGTGCACGTCGCAGGAAAGGGCGAGCGTGGGCTCGTCCATGAAAGGGTCCATGCGGGCGGAGCCCGGGTCCGGCATGAGCAGCATGTCCGAGGCCTCGATCCCCTTCCAGCCGGCGATCGACGAGCCGTCGAAGGCGTGGCCGTGCGAGAACTTGTCCTCGTCGAACATCTTCGTCGGCACGGTGACGTGCTGCTCCTTGCCCTTGGTGTCGGTGAAACGCAGGTCCACGAACTTGACCTCGTTTTCCTTGATCATCTTGAAGACATCGGCCGCTGCCATGACTCTTTCTCCTGATTGAGGGATGACGCCCCAGAATGGGGAATGGATCGGGTGGATAGGTGCTTGGAGCCGTATAGATAGCAGAAAGCGTGCCACCGAAAAGCGCACGCAAATCATTGAATAACAATGACCTGCACCGCAAGGGCGCAGCGCGATGCACGCTCATGGTGCGTTGAGCTTACACACGCACCAAAAAAGTGCAATCGGCCCAAAGGCCGCCTCGCCCGCCTTCCACTATATATACGATCGCGGCGGCCGGCCTGCGGCGGCTATCATGGCGGCGGGGCCTCGAGAAGCGTCCCCGGAACCTCCAAGAGCCGCCCCCGGACCCATGGATCGCTACGTCGTCATCGGAAATCCCGTTGCGCATTCCCGGTCGCCCGAAATCCACGCGCGCTTCGCGCGCCAGACGGGCGAGGCGATCGCCTACGAGCGACTGCTCGTCGAGCCGGGCGACTTCGCGCGCGCCGCGCGGGAGTTCTTCGCCTCCGGCGGCCGCGGCGCCAACGTGACCCTGCCGTTCAAGGTCGACGCCTTCGCATTCGCGAAGGAGCGCACGGCCCGGGCCGGGCAGGCCGGCGCAGTCAACACGCTCGCGATGCGGGTTGGCGCCATCCTCGGGGACAACACCGACGGCGCCGGGCTCGTACGCGACCTCACGGCGAACCTGGGGCTCACGCTTGCGGGCACGCGCATCCTGCTCCTCGGGGCCGGCGGTGCCGCGCGCGGCGTGGTGGGGCCGCTGCTCGCGCTTTCGCCGGCGATGCTCGTCATCGCGAACCGCACGCGCGAGCGCGCCCGCGAGCTCGCGCGCGCGTTCGGCGCGGCCGGGCGGGTCGAGGGCGTCGGGTTCGAGGCGATGGGCGAGGGGTTCGACCTCGTCGTGAACGCCACCTCCGCCTCAACGCGCGGCGAGCCGCTGGCCCTTCCCGCCGGCCTCTTCGCGCGCGGCGCCACCGCCTACGACATGGCCTACGGCGCCGCGGCGCTCCCGTTCCTGGAGGGCGCGCGAGCGGCCGGGGCGCGCGCGAGCGACGGGCTGGGGATGCTCGTCGAGCAGGCGGCCGAGTCATTCCTCCTCTGGCGGGGCAAGCGGCCGGAGACGGCGGCCGTGATCGCCGCGCTGCGCGCGGCGTGAGGCGGCTGGCGAGGTGGGCGGGCTGGGTCGCGATCGCGGCGGCAGCGGCCTTCGTCGCCTACGAGGCCTCCATCCTCGCGCGCCTCGCGTGGTGGCGCTCGCACGACCCCGCGTCGACGGCGTTCATGGAAGAGCGCCTGGAGAGGATCCGCGAGAAGAAGCCCGCCGCGAAGCTGCGCCACCAGTGGGTTCCCTACGCGCGCATCTCCGGCAACCTCAAGCGCGCGATCGTGGCCGCGGAGGACGCGAAGTTCGCCGACCACGAGGGCTTCGACTGGGAGGCGATGCAGAAGGCCTGGGAGAAGAACCAGAAGCGCGGCAAGGTGGTGGCCGGCGGCTCGACGATCTCGCAGCAGCTCGCGAAGAACCTCTTCCTCTCGGGAAGCCGCACGCCGTGGCGCAAGGCCCAGGAGGCGATGATCACGGTCATGATGGAGGCCGTCATGGACAAGCGCCGCATCCTCGAGATCTACCTCAACGTGATCGAGTGGGGCGACGGCGTGTTCGGGGCGGAGGCCGCGGCGCGCCACTACTTCGGCACGGGCGCGGCCTCGCTCTCCCCCGCGCAGGCCGCCCGCCTCGCGGCGATGGTGCCCAACCCGCGCTTCTACGACCGCAACCGCGGCACGCCGTGGCTCGAGCGCAAGACCCAGATCATCCTCGATCGCATGGGCGCGGCCGAGGTTCCCTGAGCCGCCCGGGAAAATAATCCGCGCGCCGGCGGGACGCGGCGCGGGCCGGCGGCCTAGAATACCGGCGTCCCTTCCGGGCACGCGGCCCGGGCACGCGACCGACCCCCCGATGCCGCTCTCCGCCGAGAAACCGCCTTCCGCCTCGCCGCAGGATCACCTCGACGCGGTGACGAAGCTGCTCGCCAAGCAGCGGCTGGTGGAGGACCTCGTCCACCGCCAGCTGAAGGGGGATGCCGCGCGGAACGAGGCCGTCGAGTCGATCGTCCACAAGCACAACCTCGTCGAGTTGCAGAGGCGCCTGGACGGGCTGCACCCGGCCGACGTGGCGTTCATCCTCGAGGGCCTGCCGCTCGAGGACCGCCTGGTCGTCTGGGGGCTGGTGCGCAGCGACCGGGACGGCGAGATCCTCCTCGAGGTCTCCGACGCCGTCCGCGACACGCTGCTCGCCGACATGGACTCGGCGGAGATCGTCGCCGCCGCCCGGAACCTCGACGCGGACGAGATCGCGGACCTCGCCTCCGACCTGCCCGACGAGGTCGTGCAGGACATCATCGAGGCGCAGGACGTCCACGAGCGGGCGCAGCTGCAGTCCGCCCTGTCCTACCCCGAGGGCAGCGTCGGCGCGCTCATGGACTTCGAGGTGGTGAGCATCCGCGAGGACGTCACCTGCGAGGTGGCGCTGCGCTACCTGCGCCGCTACGACGAGCTGCCCGGGCAGACCGACGCGCTCTTCGTCGTCGACCGCGACGACCACCTGCGCGGCATCCTGCCCCTGAAGCGCCTGCTGGTGAGCGACCCGGACGACGAGGTCGCGAGCCTCATCGACCGCGAGGTGGTGTCGTTCTCCCCCGACAGCGACGCCGAGGAGGCGGCACAGGCCTTCGAGCGCTACGACCTGGTCTGCGCGCCCGTGGTGTCCGCCGACGGCCGCGTGATCGCGCGCCTCACCGTCGACGCGGTGCTCGACTTCGTGCGCGAGCGCCAGGAGACCCAGGCGCTCGGCAAGGTGGGCCTGCGCGAGGAGGAGGACCTCTTCTCGTCCGTGTGGCTGTCGGCCAAGAACCGCGGCCCCTGGCTCGCCCTCAACCTCTGCACCGCCGTGATCGCCTCCCGGGTGGTGGGCGCCTTCGAGGGCTCGATCGAGAAGCTGGCGGCGCTGGCGGCGCTGATGCCGATCGTGGCCGGGATCGGCGGGAACTCCGGGAACCAGACGGCCACCCTCATCGTCCGGGCGCTCGCCTTCGACCAGGTGAGCGCGGCCAACGCCCGGCGCCTGCTCGCCAAGGAGCTCGGCATCAGCGCCCTGAACGGCGCGATCTGGGGAAGCGTCCTGGGAGTCGTGGCGTGGCTTCTCTACAGCAACGTCGCCCTCGGGGGCGTGATGGCGCTCGCGATGATGCTCAACCTCGTGGTCGCGGCGCTGGCCGGGCTCTTCATCCCGCTCGCGATGGAGCGCTTCGGGCGCGACCCCGCCATCGGCTCGAGCGTGTTCCTCACCTTCGTGACGGACAGCATGGGGTTCTTCATCTTCCTCGGGCTCGCCACCGTCTTCCTGCTCTAGGGGCGCGCGTGGCGAGGCTCTTCTTCGCCCTCTGGCCCGACGCCGCCGCGCGCGCCGCGCTCGGGCGCCTGGCGGCGGAGGTCTCCTCCCGGACGGGAGGGCGGCCCGTGGCGGCGGCGAAGCTGCACCTCACGCTCGTGTTCCTCGGCGAGGTCGATCCCGCCCGCATCCCGGCGCTCGCCTCCGCGGCGCAGGGGGTGGCCGCGGAGGCGTTCGACCTTGCGCTGGACCGGCTGGGCGCCTTCGCCCGGGCCCGCGTGGCGTGGGCAGGGTGCGAGCGGCCGCCGGAAAAGCTCCTGGCGATGCAGGCGCAGCTGGAGCGGCGCGTCCGGGACGCGGGGTTCGCGCCGGACGACCGCCCGTACGCCGCGCACCTCACGCTGGCGCGTCGCGCGCGCGCGCCCCTGGCGCCGGAGAGGGTCGATCCCGTGACCTGGCGGGTGGCAACGTTCGCGCTGGTGGAGTCGGTGCCGGGAGAGGGCACCTACCGGACGCTCGCCGAGTGGGCGCTCGAGCCGGAAAAAACAAAAGGCCGCGCCTGACGGCGTGAGGCCTTCTGGGGGAAAAACCACCCGTTTGCGAGGCGCGACCCGCGCGGCGTCTCCGGCGGCTTGCGCAACCGATCCGTCGGGTCGCGCCTCGTATTCGGGTTCAGGCCTTGAGGGCCCGGAAGCCAGGGGCTTCCGTTCAGCTCATCGGCTTGATCAGCGGGGTGATGACCGGGGTGACCGCAGGAGCCATGGGCTTCGCGGGGGCCGCGGGCTTCTTCGCCGCCTTCTTTTTCGCTGGCTTCTTCTTGGCTTTCTTGGCCGGCTTCTTCGCAGCCTTCTTCTTCTTGGCCGCGGGCTTCTTCTTCGCTACCTTCTTCTTCGCAGCCTTCTTCTTGGCGGCGGGCTTCTTCTTGGCGGCGGGCTTCTTCTTCGCAGCGGGCTTCTTCTTCGCCGCAGGCTTCTTGGTGACCTTCTTCTTCGCGGCCGGTTTCTTGGCGGCCTTCTTCTTCGCAGCGGGTTTCTTCTTCGCGGTTGCCATCGTCTTGCTCCTTTCGATTGTTGGACCGAAGTGTCTCTCGCGTGTCGGGCGGCGTTTCCGCCGTTGGCCCCGCCACTACCAAGCGCCCGGATTTCTCGATCGAACGGTGAAGCCTGGTGGCTCTTTCCGGTGCCGCGGGCCGCTTGCGCAGCTTCATTGCACCGGCTTGGTGGAGCGGATGATATGCGAAAAAATACGCGGAACCGCGGTTTGGGACCGTGTCAAGCGCGACTATTTGATCGAACTGACCGCTGAATGGTATCGATTCGATACCATCGAGGGGTCGAATTCCGGCGATTCCCGCCGCGCCGCTCAGTCGAGCGTCGATTCGCCCGCGAAGAGGGAGCCCGTCGTCTCCCTCGCGCGAACCTGCACGGCCCGCGCGCCGTCCACCATCACCTCCGCCGGCCGCGGGCGGGAGTTGTAGTTGGAGCTCATCACCATGCCGTACGCGCCCGCCGAGAGGATGGCGATGCCGTCGCCGGGCGCGATGGCCAGGCGCCGGTCGGTGCCGAGGACGTCCGAGGACTCGCACACCGGGCCGACCACGTCGTAGAGCGCCTCCGGGCGGTCGGGCGCCGCGAGCGGCACGATCTCGTGCCATGCCTCGTAGAGGGCCGGGCGGATGAGCTCGCTCATCGAGGCGTCCACGATGGCGAAGCGCCTGTCCTTGTCGAGCTTCAGGTACTCGACGCGGGAGAGCAGGACGCCGGCGTTGCCGACGATGGCGCGGCCCGGCTCCAGCACCAGCGAGTAGGGGCTGCCCGCCAGTCGCGCGACCACCGCGGCGCACCAGCGCCCGATGTCGAGCGCCGTCTCCTCCTCGCGGTAGCGGATGCCGAGCCCGCCGCCCACGTCGACGTGGGCGATGGGGATGCCGCGGGCGGCGACGGCGGCCGCCAGCTCCAGCACGCGCTCGAGCGCCTCCTCGAGGGGCGCCATGTCGAGGATCTGCGAGCCGATGTGGCAGTCGATCCCGGTCACCCGCAGGTTCGGCAGGCGCGCGGCCAGCTCGTAGGCGGCGAGCGCCCGGTGGTGCGCGATGCCGAACTTGTTGCCCTTGAGCCCGGTGGAGATGTAGGGATGGGTGCGCGCGTCGACGTCGGGGTTCACGCGCAGGGACACGGGGGCGCGCACGCCCATGGCGCGCGCCACCGCGTCGAGGCGCTCCAGCTCCGGCTCGCTTTCCACGTTGAAGCAGCGGATGCCCGCCGAGAGCGCGGCGCGCATCTCCTCCTCGCTCTTGCCCACGCCCGAGAAGATGATCCGGTCGGGGCGCCCGCCGGCGGCGAGCACGCGCGCGAGCTCCCCGCCGGAGACGATGTCGAACCCCGACCCGAGGCGCGCGAGCAGGCCCAGCACCGCCAGGTTGGAGTTCGCCTTGACCGCGTAGCAGACGAGGTGGTCGGTGCCCGCGAGCGCGTCGTCGAAGGCGCGCCAGGCCGTCTCGATCGCGGCCCGCGAGTAGACGTAGCAGGGGGTGCCGAAGCGCGCCGCCACTTCCGCCAGGCGCACGCCCTCCATCCACAGCTCGCCGTCGATGCGCCGGATCGCGCTCATCGGGTGGCGGGGGCCGGGGCTTTCGGCGGCTCGGGAAGCTTGAGCGGGCCCTTCTGGCCGCAGGCGGCGAGGGCCGCCGCGAGCGCGATCCAGGCGAGTGCGCGTATCATGCGCGAAAGCGTAGCACAGCCCTTCGAGCGCCCATGAACGAGAGCGAATTCCACCGCGCGGTCGACGAGATCCTCGCCCGCGTCGAGCGCGCCGCCGAGGCCTCGGAGGGCCTCGACGCGGACCTCGAGGCCGGCATCCTCACCCTCGAATGCCCGGACGGCACCCGCATCATCGTCAACCGCCAGACGCCCAACCGCGAGATCTGGGTGGCCGCGCGCTCCGGCGGCTTCCACTTCGCGTGGAAGGACGGCGCGTGGCGCGACACGCGCTCCGGTGCGGAGCTCTTCGCTTCGCTCTCGAGAATCGCGGCCGAGCAGGCGGGCGAAAGCCTGCGATTCGGCTGATTTCGCGCCCGCGGGCCCCCGTTTCCGGGGAATGTGTCGACTCGACACGAAAAGTCGCCCGCGCAATTCCTTGACATTCAGGTGTCGACCCGATACTAATTGGGTGCGCGCGGAGCGCGGGAAGGGAACACTTGGACAAGAACCCGCTGGTGCTTCTGGAGCTGGTGGAGCGGCTGGCCAACCTCATGCGGGCGGAGCTGCGCAAGGCGGGATCCGACGAGAACCTGCAGCCGGTCCACCTGCACGCGCTCGTCTATCTTAGCAAGGCGAACCGCTACTCCAACACGCCGCAGGCCCTGGCCGCCTACCTCGGCCTCACCAAGGGGACGGTCTCCCAGACGCTCCTCATCCTGGACCGCCGGGGCCTCATCGAGCGCTACCAGGACGACGTGGACCGCCGCGTCGTGCGGCTTCGCCTTTCCACCGCCGGCGAGCAGCTGCTCTACGAGGCGCAGCCGGCGCTCGCCTGGCAGAACGCGACGCGCAACATCAGCCCCAACCGCATCCGCAACGCCACTTCCGCCCTGCGCGAGACGCTGGCCACCTTCCAGGAGGACAACGAGGGGGCCATGTTCGGCGAGTGCACCGACTGCACCCACTGCCAGAAGCTCTCGCAGCGCATCTCCCGGTGCGGGCTGATGGGCGACCGCCTCTCCGGGCCGGAGACGCGGCGCCTGTGCTGGCTGTACGAGGCGAAGCGGGAGGGCGAGTAGGGGCGGGCGGCGCCTAGAGCCGCGCCCGCGCCCGGGCGATCGCGGCGCGAACCGCCTCGGGGGCCGTTCCGCCGGTGTGGCGGCGCGCGGCCACCGATCCTTCGGGCGTGAGCACGTCGAAGACGTCGGCCTCGATGCGCGGCGAGAACGCCTGCAGCCGCTCCAGGGACAGCCCGGACAGGTCGCGGCCGGCGAGTTCCGCCTCGCGCACCGCGCGGGCGACGATCTCGTGGGCGTCGCGGAAGGGCACCCCCTTGCGGACGAGATAGTCGGCGAGGTCGGTCGCCGTGGCGAAGCCCTCGTCCAGCGCCGCGCGCATCCGGTCCGGCCGCGCCGTGACGCCGCCCAGCAGCTCCGCCAGGAGCGTGAACGTGTCGGCGAGCGTGTCGGCGGCGTCGAAGAGCGGCTCCTTGTCCTCCTGGTTGTCCTTGTTGTAGGCGAGCGGCTGGCCCTTCACGAGGGTGAGGAGAGCGACCAGGGCGCCGTAGACGCGGCCCGACTTGCCGCGCATGAGCTCCGGGACGTCCGGGTTCTTCTTCTGCGGCATGATCGACGAGCCGGTGCAGAAGCGGTCGGCGATGTCCACGAACCCGAACCGCGGGTTCATCCACAGCACCAGCTCCTCGGACAGGCGCGACACGTGGGCCATGGCGAGCGCCCCGGCGGCCAGGAATTCGATGGCGAAGTCCCGGTCCGACACGGCGTCCAGCGAGTTCTCGCACACGCCGTCGAAGCCCAGCTCCGCCGCGACCGACTCGCGGTCGATGGGGAAGCTCGTCCCGGCCAGCGCCGCGGCCCCCAGCGGCAGGCGGTTGGCGCGCCGGCGGCAGTCGGCCAGGCGGTCCGCGTCGCGGGTGAACATCTCGAAGTAGGCCATCAGGTGGTGCCCGAAGGTCACCGGCTGGGCGACCTGCATGTGCGTGAAGCCGGGCATCACGGTGGCGGCATTGGACTCGGCCAGGTCGAGCAGCCGCCCGCGCACCGCGCGGAGGCGGGCGAGGAGCCCGTCGATCTCCTCGCGCAGCCAGAGGCGGATGTCGGTGGCCACCTGGTCGTTGCGCGACCGGGCGGTGTGCAGCCGCTTGCCGGCGTCGCCCACCAGTTCGGTGAGCCGGTGCTCGATGTTCAGGTGGACGTCTTCCCGCGCGACGGACCACTCGAAGCGCCCCTCCCGGATCTCGGTGGCGACCTGCGCCATCCCGCGTTCGATCGCCTCCAGGTCGCCCGGCGGGAGGATGCCGCACCGCGCCAGCATGCGCGCGTGGGCCAGCGAGCCGCGGATGTCGAATTCGGCGAGGCGCTGGTCGAAGGAGACGGAGGCGGTGTAGCGCTGCATGAGCCGGTCGGCGGGCTCGGCGAAGCGGCCGGACCAGGCCTTGGCGGGCGCCTGCACGCCGTTTTCGGAATCTTCGTGTTGCATGGAGTCGGCCGCGTCGGGAAGAATGGCTGCGTGCCGAGTATAAATCAGACGGGTGCGGGCATCCGGTTGCCGAACTTCTGCAACCTGGGGGTGATGCTGCGCGTGCTGGTCATCGCCAACCTCTTCGTGCTGGCCGCGGCGGTGGCGGGCTCGCGCCAGGCCGCGGACGTGGCCGGGCAGTTCCTCGCCGGCGCGGCGCTCGCCGAGCCCGTCCTCATCGTTTCCCTCATGCTCCTGTGCGCGGGACGCCGGTTCCTGCACGCGCTGCCCTACGCCGCGGCGCTGGCCGCCGTGGTGGCCCTGGAGCTGGCGCTCGCCTGGGGCTGGGGGGCGGTCTTCGGGTCGATGTTCCTCGACCAGGCGCCGGTGCCCTTCGGCCGCCAGGCGTTCTTCGTCATCTTCGTGACCGGCGTGATCCTCGCCTACTTCGACCTGCGCGCGCGCGCGCAGTCGCCCGCCATCGCGCAGGCGCGCATCGAGGCGCTGCAGGCGCGCATCCGCCCCCACTTCCTCTTCAACAGCATCAACGCCGTCCTGTCGCTCATCCGCAGCGACCCCCGGCGCGCCGAGCGGGCGCTCGAGGACCTGGCGGACCTCTTCCGCGTGTTCATGGCCGACAACAGCTCGCTCACCCCGATCGCGAAGGAGATCGGGATCGCCCGCCAGTACCTCGCCATCGAGGAGCTGCGGCTGGGCGAGCGGCTGCGCGTGTCCTGGCGGACCGAGGGAGTTCCCGAGGACGCCCTCGTTCCGGCGTTCCTGCTGCAGCCCCTGGTGGAGAACGCCGTCTACCACGGGGTCGAGCCCCTCGCGCAGGGCGGCGAGGTGGCGATCGAGGTCGCCCGCGTTGGCGAGGAGATCCTCATCCGCCTGACCAACCCCTTCCATCCCGACGGGGACCGCCACTCGGGCAACCGGATGGCGCTCGCCAACATCCGCGAGCGCCTGCAGCTGCACTTCGACGCCGAGGCGAGCATGCGCTCGCGCGTGGAGGGGCCGAACTACGAAGTGACGATCCGCCTGCCCTACATCACCATGCCCCGATGACGCTCGCCCAGGCCCAGGTCCCCCGCGTCCTCATCGCCGACGACGAGGCCCCGGCGCGCGCGCGGCTGCGCGACCTCCTGGACGACTGCCGCGCCGAGTTCCCGCTGGTCATCGTCGACGAGGCGGGGAACGGACGCGAGGTGCTGGAGATCGCCAGCCGGGAGAAGGTGGACATCGTCCTCCTGGACATCCGCATGCCCCTCGTCGACGGCATCGAGGCGGCGCGGCACCTGGCGGCCATGGCCCACCCGCCGGGCATCGTCTTCACCACCGCCTTCGACGCGTACGCGATCAAGGCCTTCGAGGTGAACGCGATCGATTACCTCCTGAAGCCCATCCGCGTCGAGCGCCTCCTGGCCGCGCTCCGCAAGGCGGTGGCGGCGGCCCCATCCCGCGAGGCGCTGGCCGCGGCGGCGGGCCAGCCCCGCAGGCACCTGAGCGTCCACGAGCGCGGCCGCATCCACCTGGTGCCGGTCGCGGACGTCCTGTACCTGCGCGCGGAGCTCAAGTACCTGACCGTGCGAACCGCGGCCCGCGAGTTCATCGTCGAGGAATCCCTCACCCGGCTGGAGGAGGAGTTCGGCGACGCGTTCGTGCGCGTGCACCGCAACTGCCTCGTGGCCCGCGCCGCGATCGAGGGCTTCGAGCGCCACGACCCGGGGAGCGACTCGGGCTGGTCCGTGGTCATCCGGGAAACCGGCGAGCGCCTGGCCGTGAGCCGGCGGCAGCAGCACGTGGTCAAGGACTTCCGGTAAGCCGGAGGAAAAGGGGTCAGAGTCATTTCACTTTCCCGAAGAACCCTTCGGGCTTCCGGTGAAATGACTCTGACCCCTTTTCCTCGAAATGACTCTGACCCCTTTTCCTCCGGCTTACTCCCAGTAGGGAGGATCCCCGAAGGCCTTCTTGAGGTGGTCGATGAAGAAGCGCACCTTGGCGGGCAGCAGCCGGCGCTCCGGGAACACGGCGTAGACGTTGTTGCCGGGCACGGCGAACTCGTCGAGCACCGACACCAGGCGCCCCTTCTTCACTTCCTCGCTCACTTCCCAGGCGCTGCGCAGGGCGAGGCCCTCGCCGGCCAGCGCCCAGCGCGTGAGCACCTCGCCGTCGTTGCACTGCAGGTTTCCGGTCACCTTGACGGTGACGGGCTTGCCGCGGTCGTGGAACGACCAGGTGTCGGCCACGCCCTCCTCGGTGCTCGTGACGAGGCAGTTGTGGCGCGCGAGGTCGGCCAGCGTGGCGGGGCGGCCCGCGCGCTTGAAGTAGGCCGGCGCCCCGCAGACCACGCGGTGGTTGCGGGCCAGCTTCACGGCCACGAGGTCCGCGCTCTTGAGGTCCGCGATCCGGATGGCGAGGTCGAAGCGCTCGTTCTTGAGGTCGACGATCCGCTCCGACAGGTGCAGCTGCACGGCGAGGTTGGGGTGCGCCGCGAGGAACGACGGCAGGTGCGGCGCGATGTGCTTGCGGCCGAACGCGGTGGGCGCCGTGACGATGAGCCGGCCGGCCGCGCTCTTGGCGCCGACGGTCAGCGCGTCCTCGGCGGAGCGCAGCTCCTCGAGGACCCGGTGGCAATCCTCGTAGAATGTGGCACCCTCCGGGGTGAGGGTGACCTTTCGCGTGGAGCGCTTGAAGAGCTTCACGCCAAGGCGCTCCTCGAGCTGGTCTATCCGCCGCCCCACCATCGCCGGCGTGATGCCTTCCTCGCGGGCAGCAGCCGACAGGCTGCCGCGCTGCGCGACATCCACGAAGGTTGTCAGCTCCTTGAACTTGTCCATGGGCGACTGGAAGTATAAAACGTTTTGTCGTGATAGGCGATTACCGCCATCCCTGTGACGTAATAAAATCGAAGACCCTCGCGGATCCGACCCTCGCCGAGAAGCCGGCCGGGCGAATCCGGGGTACCACGAAAGGTGAAACATGGACAACGCATTCGTTCTCCCGAAGGGCATGGCGATCAAGGGCGCGTTCGAGCCCCTGTATGGCCGCGTGCTCACCCCCGAGGCCCTCGAGTTCGTGGCCGGGCTGTGCCGCCAGTTCGAGCCGCGCCGCGCCGAGCTCCTCGCCGCCCGGGCCGCGCGCCAGAAGGAGTTCGATGCCGGCAAGATGCCCGACTTCCTGCCGTCCACCAAGTCCGTCCGCGAGTCCGACTGGAAGGTGGCCGACCAGCCGAAGGACATCCTCGACCGCCGGGTGGAGATCACCGGACCGACGGATCGCAAGATGGTGATCAACGCCCTCAATTCCGGCGCCTCCACCTTCATGGCGGACTTCGAGGACGCCAACTGCCCCACGTGGGAGAACATGGTCAAGGGCCAGGCGAACCTGATGGCCGCGGTCCGCCGCACGATCACCTTCGAGCAGAACGGCAAGCACTACCGCCTCAACGAGAAGACCGCGGTGCTCTTCCCGAGGCCGCGCGGCTGGCACCTGGACGAGAAGCACGTCACGGTCGACGGCAAGCCCGTGAGCGGCGCGATCCTCGACTTCGCGCTGTACTTCTTCCACAACGCGAAGGAGCTGCTCGCGCGCGGCTCGGGCCCGTACTTCTACCTGCCCAAGATGGAGTCGCACCTCGAGGCGCGCCTCTGGAACGACATCTTCACCGTGGCCCAGAAGGAGCTGGGCGTCCCGCACGGCTCGATCAGGGCCACCGTGCTCATCGAGACGATCCTCGCCGCCTTCGAGATGGACGAGATCCTCTGGGAGCTGCGCGACCACTCCGCGGGGCTCAACATCGGCCGCTGGGACTACATCTTCTCCTGCATCAAGAAGTTCCGCTCCAACCCCGAGTTCTGCCTCGCCGACCGGTCCAGGGTGACGATGACCTCCCCGTTCATGCGCGCCTACGCGCTGCTGCTGGTGAAGACGTGCCACCGCCGCGGCGCCCCGGCGATGGGCGGCATGGCGGCGCAGATCCCCATCAAGGACGACCCCGCCGCCAACGAGGCCGCGATGGAGAAGGTGCGCGCCGACAAGCTTCGCGAGGTGACCGACGGCTGCGACGGCACCTGGGTCGCGCACCCCGGCCTGGTGCCGATCGCGAAGGCGGTCTTCGACAAGCACATGCCGCAGCCCAACCAGTACGGCAAGCAGCTCCCCGACGTGAACGTGACGGCGAAGGACCTCCTGGATTTCAAGCCCGAGGCGCCGATCACCGAGGCGGGGCTTCGCAACGACGTCCAGGTGGGCATCCAGTACATCGGCTCCTGGCTGAACGGCAACGGCTGCGTTCCCATCTTCAACCTGATGGAGGACGCGGCGACGGCCGAGATCTCGCGCTCGCAGATGTGGCAGTGGATCCGCTCGCCCAAGGGCGTCCTGGAAGACGGCCGCAAGGTGACGCTCGAGCTCTTCCGCGAGATCCTCACCGACGAGCTGAAGAAGGTCCCGGTGCTCGTGGGCGCCCACACGTTCGCCGCCGGCAAGTACATCGAGGGCGCGAGGCTCCTCGACGAGATCACCACCTCGGACGACTACGTGGAGTTCCTCACGCTGCCGGCGTACAAGGCGCTCGCCTAGCCGCCCTCGAGCCGGCCCTCACCCCCAGCCCCTCTCCCGGAGGGAGAGGGGAGCGATGATCTCCCTTCTCCCTCCGGGAGAAGGGTCGGGATGAGGGAAGAAAGCCCGCCGACTGCGGGCTTTTTCTTTTCCGCCGGCCGGCCTATCCTGCCCTTTCGCCGCATCCCCGGGGAGCAATGCCCGCGGGGCCGCCGGCGCGCACGATGGCGTCATCCCTTCCGGGAAGGAGGCATCGATGAAGCCGGGCGACGTGACGGAATTCTTCGTGGCCGGTGCGGGCTCGATGCCCGGCCTGCTCATCTGGCTGGGCGAGCCCGGCCTCGCGGTGATCGTCCTGGTGGGGCTGCTCCTGGCGGCCTGCGTCGGGGGAATGGCCGATCCGGAGGCGCCGTTCCGGACGATGGCGCCGCCGCAACCCGGGGACGATGGCGGCGAGCCGGGTCAGTCCGGGATGCGCCACTCCGTGCCGCAGCGGCGGCAACGCACGCGCAGCCACGGGTAGGGAAGCCCTTCCGACGGCGGGTCGAGATAGGGCCCCTCGGCGGTTTGGCCCGTCGCGAGGACCTCGAAGCGCCCGTAGGCGTCGCACGAAGGACAGTTCGACCGGTTGCCGTAGACCTCGGCGCGCTCGAGCACCGTGAGGTAGCGTCGCCACGAGTACAGCCCCAGCGCGATCGCGCCGAGCACCGCCGCGACGAGCGTGGCCGAGATCCACCCCCGCTCGGCGCCCCGCAGCGCCTCCAGGCAGGCGGCGACGGTGATCCCGGCGAGGAAGCAGGTCGTGAACGCGAGATGGCACTCGATGAGCTGGCGCTCGTACCACTTCCGGAAGCCCAGCTTGCGGATGCGCGAGGCGATGTCCATTTCGCCGAGGATACTCGCGGCCGGCGCACGCCGGCGCACGCCCCGGTTCAGCGGCCCGTCGGTCGCGGCGGGGGCTTCACGGGCCGGTGGATGGGCCACCCGTAGATGATGGCCGGCTCGCGGGCGGCCTCGCGTTCCTGTGCCTCGCGCTCGAGGCGCTCCTCGCGCTCGCGCACCGCGCGGTCGCTCAGCTCTTCGGCTTCGCCGGCGGCCGCGCCTGCCCTGGCTTCGCGGGGAATCCCCAGGGCGTGTTCCAGGGCACGTCCTCCGCGGGCCGCTCCTGGGCTTCGCGAAGGCGGCGGTTGCGCTCCTCGCGCGCCAGCGCCTCGCGCTCCCGCTGCCGGGCGACCTCGCGGCCGCGCGCGTCGTCGGCGAAGCGCCCCGCCAGTTCGTCGCCCATCATCGCCTCGCGCTCCAGCTGGCGGCGCGCATCGACCTCGTCGCGCGTCTCCTGGCGCGGGGCGTTCATGCGCTTCTCGGTCCGCGCGTCGGTGCAGGGGGTTTCCTGGTAGGTGACCCGCCCGCCCGCGTCGGTGCACTTGAAGAGGCTCTGCGCCTGGCCCGCCGCGGCGCAGACGAGCAGCGTGGCCGCCAGGGCGAGGCGCCTCACACGGCCCCCGAGGCCATCGCCTGCCGGTCGGCGTGGTAGCTGGAGCGGACCATCGGCCCGCAGGCGGCGTTGGCGAATCCCATCTTCGCCGCCTCCTCCTCGAACATACGGAACTCGTCGGGGTGCACGAAGCGCGCCACAGGCAGGTGGCTTCTCGACGGCTGCAGGTACTGCCCGACGGTGAGCATGTCCACGCCGTGCGCGCGCAGGTCGCGCATCACGCCGAGGATCTCCTCGTTCGTCTCGCCGAGCCCGACCATGAGCCCCGACTTCGTGGGTGTCCCGGCGTGCGCCGCCTTGAAGTCGCCCAGGAGCTTCAGCGAATGCGCGTAGTCGGAGCCGGGGCGCGCCTGCGCGTAGAGGCGCGGCACGGTCTCGAGGTTGTGGTTCATGACGTCCGGCGGCGCGGCGGCGAGGATGGCGAGCGCCCGGTCCAGGCGGCCGCGGAAGTCCGGCGTGAGGATCTCGATCTTCGTGGCGGGCGAGAGGCTCCTCACGGCGCGGATGCAGTCCACGAAGTGCTGCGCGCCGCCGTCCCTCAGGTCGTCGCGGTCCACGCTGGTGACGACGACATAGCGCAGCTTCATCGCGGCGATCGTCTCGCCGAGGTGGCGGGGCTCGTCGGGGTCCAGCGGCTGCGGCCGGCCGTGGGCCACGTCGCAGAACGGGCAGCGCCGCGTGCACAGGTCGCCCATGATCATGAACGTCGCGGTGCCGTGCCCGAAGCACTCGCCGATGTTGGGGCAGGAGGCCTCCTCGCAGACGGTGACGAGCTTCGCGTCGCGCAGGATCCTCTTGATCTCGTGGAAGCGCTCGCCGCCGCCGGCGCGGGCGCGGATCCACTCGGGCTTGCGCAGGGGCTCGGCGGCGACCACCTTGATCGGGATGCGCGCGGTCTTGCCGGCGCGCTTCGCCTCGAGCTTGGCTTCGGGGGTGCGGTTGTCGGACATGGGGGCCTTTACGCCGCTCGGAGCGCGGCGAGCAGGGCGGCCTGCCAGCGCTGCCGCACTGAGTCGATCGTATCACGCACGCCCAGGTCCGCGAGCCGGGTCGCGGCAAGCCCCGGGTAACCGCAGGGGTTGATCCGCGCGAACGCCGCGAGGTCGGCGTCGACGTTGAGCGAGATGCCGTGGTAGGTGCAGCCGCGCGAGACGCGCAGCCCGATCGCGGCGATCTTGGCGCCGCCCACGTACACGCCGGGCATGCCCGCCTGGCGGGCGCCGTCCACGCTATAGCCCGCGAGGAGGTCGATCACCGACTGCTCGAGGCGCCTCACCAGCTCCTTCACGCCGTAGCCGGCACGCCGCAGGTCCAGGAGCGCGTAGGCGACGAGCTGCCCCGGCCCGTGGTACGTCACCTGGCCGCCGCGGTCGATGCGGACGACGGGGATCGCGCCCGCGTCGAGCACGTGCTCCGGCTTCGCGGCAAGGCCCAGGGTGAACACCGGCGGGTGCTCGACGAACCACAGCTCGTCGGCGGTGGCGTCGTCGCGCGCCTTCGTGAAGGCCTGCATGGCCCGCCACACCGGCTCGTAGTCGGCGCGGCCCAGGTCGCGCGTCACGGGTTGCACGGTCGGGGCCTCAGAGCACCATCATGACCATCGGGTGGCCGGAGAGCTCCGTGTACAGGGCGTCCAGCTGCTCGCGCGAGCGGGCATTGATGGTGACGGTGACGGAAAGGTAGTTGCCGGCCTTCGAGGGGCGCATCTCCACCGTGGCCGGGTCGAAGTCCGGCGCGTGGCGCATCACGACGTCGAGGATCGCCTGCGCATAACCGTCCTCGCGCCGGCCCATCACCTTGATGGGAAACGGCGTCGGAAAGACGAGGAGAGGCTTCTCCCCCGGGCCGTCGTGCGCCACCGGGGACCCGTCAGCCGGCGACGGCCGGGGCGGCCGCGAGCTTCGCCTTGTACTCCTGGAACAGGGCGTGCATGCGGCGGAACACGGGGCCGGGAACGCCGGCGCCCACGGGCTTGCCGTCCAGGGTGGTGACGGCGAGCACCTCCTTGGTCGAGGAGCTCAGCCAGATCTCGTCGGCGCCTCGCACCTCGGCTTCCGCGACCGGGCGGATCTCGAAGCGCAGCTTCCCCTCGCGCGCGAGGTCGGTCAGCAGCTCGTAGGTGATGCCCAGCAGGATGTGGTTGTCCTGCGGCGCGGCGGCCACGACGCCGCCTTTCACGATGAAGACGTTGGAGGCCGCCGCCTCGGTGAGGAAGCCGTCGCGGAAGAGCACCGTCTCGGCGGCGCCCGCGTCGGCCGAGACCTGGCGCGCGAGCACGTTGCCCAGGAGCGACGTGGACTTGATGTGGCACTTCTCCCAGCGGAAGTCCTTCGCGCTCACGCAGGCCACGCCCTTCTCCACCGCCTCCGGCGACGGCGTGGCGAGCGGGCTCGCCATCATGAAGACGGTGGGCGCGAGCCCCGCGGGCATCACGTGGTCGCGCTTCGCGGGCACGCCGCGGGTGACCTGGATGTAGACCGACTGGTTGCCGGGGTGGTGGGCGAGGAGCCTCTCCACCTCGGCGATCCACTCGTCGGGGGTGTGCGGATTGGCGAGGCGGATCTCGTCCATCGAGCGCTGCAGCCGCCGGAAGTGCTCGCGGGCGCGCAGGAGGCGGCCGCCGTAGGCGGGGATCACCTCGTAGACCCCGTCGCCGAACAGGAAGCCGCGGTCGAGCGGGGAGATCGCGATCTGGTCGAGGGGCAGCAGCTTGCCGTTGAAGTGCGCGATGGGGGAGGTCATGGCGGTCACCGGAACAGGAGGCGGATCGTGTCCCATCCGCGCGAGAGGAACCCGGCCGCCGGCACGTCCTCGAGGGCCACGACGGCGATCTCGGCGACGGCGGCGTTGTCGCGGGCGAGCTTCATTATCCCCGCATTCTGCCCCCGGGAGTAGGGCGCCACGAAGGGCTGCACCGTGGTGAGCCGGGCCTGCAGGCCCTCGAAGCGCTCGCGCGGCAGCGTGAGCCACACGTCGCGGTCGAAGCCCAGCTTCACCGTGGCGCTGGTGCCCTTGAAGATCTCGGCGTTGGCGACCACCTGGCCCTTGCGGTAGAGGCGCTGCGTGTCCCACGCGAGGAAGCCGAAGTTGAGGAGCTTCTGGTTCTCCGACATGCGCAGCGCGTCGGACTGCGCGCCCATCACCACGGAGACGAGGCGGCGCTCGCCGCGCTTCGCCGAGGCCACCAGGCAGTAGCCCGCGGCCTCCGTGAAGCCGGTCTTCACGCCGTCCACCGTGGGGTCGAGCCACAGCAGGCGGTTGCGGTTGGCCTGCGTGATGCCGTTCCAGGTGTACTCCTTCTGCGAGTACAGGGCGTAGCGGTCGGGGAAGTCGCGGATGAGCGCGGCGGCGAGGACGGCCATGTCGCGCGCCGTCGCGTAGTGGTTCGGCGCCGGCAGCCCCGTGGAATTCACGAAGTTCGTGTTGCGCAGCCCCAGGCGCTTCGCCTCGCGGTTCATGAGCTGCGCGAAGGCTTCCTCGCTTCCCGCCACCGCCTCGGTGAGCGCGATGGTGGCGTCGTTGCCGGACTGCACGATCATGCCGCGCAGCAGGTCGCCCACCGTGACGGGCTTGCGGGGCTCGATGAACATGCGCGAGCCCCCGGCGCGCCACGCCTTCTCCGAGACGGCGACGGTCGCGGCCGGGTCGAGCTTGCCGTCGCGGATGGCCGCGAAGACGAGGTAGGCGGTCATCAGCTTGGTGAGCGAGGCGGGCTCGAAGCGGTCCTCCTCCGCCTGCGCGGCCAGCGCCTTCCCGGAGAGCGTGTCGAGGAGGTAGTACGCGCGCGCCGCGACGGGCGGGGGCGTGACGGGCTGGGCGAGGGCGGCGAGTGCGAGGCAGAGGGCGGGGAGCAGGGCGAGGCGGCGGATCATCGAGGGGGCATTTCAGCGCGTGGCGGGAGTGATGAGGGGGGCGATGTCGAGCGAGGAGCGGACCTTGTCGGCGATGGCCTGCGCCTCCTCCCGGGTCCTGTAGGGCCCGAGGCGGACGCGGTGCAGGCTGCCGGAGGCCGCGACCTGGATCGGCTCCAGCAGCCACGGCAGTTCCCGGGCGATGCGGTCGCGGAAGCTCTCCGCATTGTCGACACTGGAAAACGCGCCGAGTTGCAGGTAGAGCCCCGTGGCCTCGGCCGCGACCATCGGCGTGGTGATCTCCGCGGCGCGCGGCTGCGGCAGGTCGGTGGCGGCGAGCGGGGTCGCGACGGGGCCGGGCGGGGGCGGGGGAGGCGCGGACGCGGGGCGCGGCGCGGCGGCTGCGGCGGCCAGGCGCGCGGCATCGCGCGCGAAGACGCGCTCGACCTCCACCGGGCCGCTGCCGGGGCCGGCGATGCCCAGCCTGGCCGCGGCGGCGTACGACAGGTCGATCACGCGTCCGTCGTGGAAGGGGCCGCGGTCGTTCACGCGCACCACCACGGACTGGCCGGACCTGAGGCTCGTCACCCGCGCGTAGCTCGGGATGGGCAGGGTCTTGTGCGCGGCGGTCATCGCGAACATGTCGTAGACCTCGCCCGAGGAGGTCTTCTGGCCGTGGAACTTGCGGCCGTACCAGGAGGCGAGGCCGCGCTCCTTCATCGGCTCGTCGTTCACCACGGGCGCGTAGGTCCGACCGAACACCGTGTAGGGGCGGTTGGCCCAGCGGTGGTAGGGCTCGTCGCGCGGCACGGCGTCGGGGATCCGGGCGATGTCCTCGGGCACCTTCTCCGGCGGGCCGTCGTCGGAGTAGTAGGCCGGCTTCTTCGGGGGCGCCTTGGGCGCGGTGCCGCAGGCGGCGAGTCCCAGGGCGACGAGGGCGAGGAGGGCCGCGCGCATCAGCTCGACACCAGCTGCTTGTGCGTGGAGATCGACATCAGGATGCCGAACCCCGCGAGCATTGACAGGAGCGCCGTGCCGCCGTAGCTCACCAGCGGCAGCGGCACGCCCACCACGGGCAGGATGCCGCTCACCATGCCCATGTTCACGAAGGCGTAGGTGAAGAAGGTGAGCGTCACCGCGCCCGCCGTGAGGCGCGCGAAGGTGGTCGAGGCGTTGGCCGCGATCATCAGGCCGCGCGCGATGATGAGGACGTAGAGGGCGATCAGCAGGAGGTTGCCGGCCAGCCCGAACTCCTCGCCGAACACCGCGAGGATGAAGTCGGTGGAGCGCTCGGGGACGAAGTCGAGCTGCGCCTGCGTGCCGTTGAGCCACCCCTTGCCCAGCACGCCGCCGGAGCCGATGGCGATCGTGGACTGGATGATGTGGTAGCCCGCGCCCAGGGGGTCCTCGGTGGGGTCGAGGAGGGTGAGCACGCGCCTGCGCTGGTAGTCGTGCAGCATGCCCCAGAGGAAGGGCAGGCTCGCCAGTCCCGCCACGACGAATCCCGCGATCAGCTTCCACGACAGGCCGGCAAGGAAGATCACGAAGAAGCCGGAGGCGAAGATGAGGAGTGCCGTGCCCAGGTCCGGCTGGCGCACCACGAGGCCGACCGGGAGCGCGAGCAGGACCGCGGCGACCGCGTAGTCGCGAAGCTTGATGCCCTCCTGGTGCCGGTGGAAGTACCACGCGAGCATCAGCGGCACCGAGATCTTCATGATCTCCGAGGGCTGCAGCGTCGTGAAGCCGAGGTTGAGCCAGCGGCGGGCGCCGTTGCGCACCTCGCCGAACAGGGCCACCGCCACCAGGAGCGCGAGCCCGGCCGCGTAGATCGGCACGGCGAGCCGCATGAGCGCCTGCGGCGGGATGTTGGCCACGACCCACAGCGCCGCCGCCGCGATGGCGATGTTGCGCGCCTGCCCGAGGACGCGGTCGACGGAGGCGCCGCCGGAAGCCGAGTAGACCACGGTGAGCCCGAGGGCGAGTGCCAGCACCACGGCCACCATGAGCGGCCCGTCGATGCGCCGCGAGACGATGTCGAAGAGCCTGCTAATCACCCTCGGCCTCCTCGGCGACCAGGGGGAGCTTCCGCTCCGGGCGCTTGCCCAGCAGGTAATAGTCGAGCACCTCGCGCGCGATGGGCGCGGCGGTCGAGCCGCCGTGGCCGCCGTTCTCGACCAGCAGCGCCAGCGCGATCCGCGGGGCGTCGGCGGGCGCGTAGGCGATGAAGAGCGCGTGGTCGCGGTGGCGTTCCTTCACGCGCTTCTCGTCGTACTTCTCGCCCGCCTTCATGCCGATCACCTGGGCGGTGCCGGTCTTGCCGCCCACGAGGTAGGGCGCGCCCTGCGCCGCGCGCACCGCCGTTCCGCCGGGGCGCGTCACGTCGACCATCGCGGCCCTCACGAGCTCGACGTGCTCGGGCTTGATGGCGAGCTTGTCGCCGAGCCGCACCGGAAGCTCCCGCACCTGCTGCGTGCGGGCGTCCTGCACGGCGCGCACCAGGCGCGGGTGCACCGGCGTGCCGCCGTTGGCGAGCGTGGCCGTCGCCACGGCGAGCTGCATGGGGGTCGCCAGCCAGTAGCCCTGCCCGATGCCCACGCTGATCGTGTCGCCCGCGTACCACTTCTGCTTGAAGCGCTGCCACTTCCAGTCGGTCGAGGGCTGCAGTCCCGGCAGCTCGCCGTCGATGTCGATGCCGGTGCGCGAGCCGAAGCCGAACTGCGTCATGAAGCGGTGGATGGCGTCCACGCCGAGGTCGTTGGCCAGGCCGTAGTAGTACGTGTCGCAGGAGACCACGATCGACTTGTGGAGGTTCACCACGCCGTGGCCGCCGGGCTTCCAGTCGCGGAAGGGGCGCGACACCCCGGGCAGCATCCAGTGGCCCGGGTCGGAGATCGTCTGCTCGGGCGTGCGCTTCCCGTAGGTGAGCGCGGCCAGCGCCATGAACGGCTTGATGGTGGAGCCCGGCGGGTACTGCCCGCGCAGGGCCCGGTTGTTCAGGGGCTTGTCGGGCGAGTTGTTGAGCGCGTCCCAGTTGGCCGGGTCGATGCCGTCGACGAAGAGGTTGGGGTCGTAGCCGGGCCGTGAGACGAGCGCCAGCACGTCGCCCGTCGCCGGGTCGAGCGCCACCAGCGCCCCGCGGAAGTCCTGGAAGGCCTCCTCGGCCACGCGCTGCAGCTTCACGTCGAGCGTCACGACGAGGTTGTTGCCAGACTGGGGCTCGGCGCGCGAGAGCGAGCGGATGGCGCGGCCGCCGGCGTCGATCTCCACCTGCTCGCTGCCGGTGGTGCCGTGGAGCTCCTTCTCGTAGGCGCCCTCGATGCCGAGCTTGCCGATGTGGTCGGTGCCCTTGTAGTTCGTCGCGAGCCCGGCCGCCTCGATGCGGCGCACGTCGGCCTCGTTGATGCGCCCGATGTAGCCCACGGCGTGCGAGGCGATGTCGCCGTGCGGGTAGGAGCGGAAGAGCCGCGCCTTGATCTCGAAGCCCGGGAAGCGGTAGCGGCTCACGGCGAAGCGCGCGACCTCCTCCTCGGTCAGCCGCGTGCGGATGGGCAGGCTCTCGAAGTTGCGGCTCTCCTCCTGCAGCTTCCTGAAGCGGCGGCGGTCGCGCGGGCTCACCTCGATCACCTGCGCGAGCTCGTCGATGGCGCGCTCGACGTCGCCCACCTTGCTCGGCGTGACCTCGAGGGTGTAGGCCGAGTAGTTGGCGGCCAGCACCTCGCCGTTGCGGTCGAGGATGAGCCCGCGGTTGGGCACGACGGGCACCACCGAGATGCGGTTGGCCTCGGCGAGCGTGTGGTAGTGCGCGCGCTGGACCACCTGCAGCCAGACGAAGCGGGCCACGAGCACGCCGAAGGCGGCGAGCGCGAGAAGCCCCGCCACCAGGAGCCGCGCGCGGAAGGTGCTGAGCTCGGCGCGCTGGTCGCGAAGGGCGAGCCCGATGCTCATGTCGCCGACTCCCGGCGCATGCGGCGCAGCACCGGCAGGTAGAGCAGCCACGCGAGGGGGCCCCAGGCGAGCGCGGCGAGCGCCGGGGAGAGCGCCGCGGCGGCTCCCGGGAGCGGCGCGCCGAGCAGCAGGTTCAGCAGCACGATCACGGCCGAGGCGCCGATGAACAGGCCCAGCACGTGCAGGGTCTGCTCGAGGATCGGGAAGGAGAGCACGCGCACGCGCAGCACCTGCGCGCCGAAGGTGGCGATCACGTAGGCGAGCGCGTGCTGGCCCAGCAGCATGGAGTCGCCCACGTCCATGGCGAGGCCCAGCGCGAAAGCGAGCCCCTGGCCGACCGAGCCGGGCTGGTGCATCGCCCAGAACACGAGGACCACGAGCACGAGGTCGGGGCGCGCGAGCAGCGCCCAGCCGCCCCACGGCAGCGAGTTGAAGAGGTAGGCGCCCACGAGGGAGGCGAAGATGAGCCCCGGCCCCGCGGGGAGCTTCATCACGTCGCGCGCGACGGGCGTCAGGTCCGCGGGTCTCATGGCTGGCGGCGCCCCTTGGCCGCGGGCCGGTCCTTCGCGGGGCGCTTCTCCTCGGCGCGCGCCTCCGCCGGCGCCGGCGGCGGGCGCTGCCCG
Source organism: Lysobacter sp. (assembly GCA_023700985.1). GTDB lineage: Bacteria > Pseudomonadota > Gammaproteobacteria > Burkholderiales > Usitatibacteraceae > FEB-7. The sequence continues at coordinate 21,355 of JAMPXV010000002.1, read as the reverse complement.
GTGAGGATGCGCACGAAGCGGTGGTTGTCCACGCCGGCTGCCGGCCTGGCGGTGATCTTCGCGAACACGTAGGTCGTGTTCTTCTCGACGGCGGTGACGCGCGCGACGACGAGCCCCGCGGGGTAGGTGCCGTCGATGCCGGAGGTCACGAAGAGGTCGCCGTTCTGGATGTCCGCGGAGACCGGCATGAAGGGCACGTCGATCGAGCCGTCCTTGCCGGAGCCCACGGCGATGGCGCGCAGGCCGTTCCTCGTGAGCATCACCGGCACCGACTGGTCCTTCTCGGTAAGGAGCGTCACCTCGCTCGTGAAGGTGCCCACGGCGGTCACCTGCCCGACCACGCCCTCGCGGTCGATGACCGGCATGCCGGCCTTGATGCCCTGCGTGAGGCCCTTGTCCAGGACGAGCTTCCTCACGAAGGGGTTGCGGCCGTGGGCGAGCACCTCGGCCAGCACGCCGTCGGTGGCGAAGCGGCTGCGCGAGGGCGTCATGGCGAGGAAGTGGTCCTGCTCCGCCTGCAGCAGCCTCGAGCGCTGCGCCTCGGCCGCGTAGTCGAGGAGCTTCGCCTTGAGCTCGCGGTTCTCTTGCATGAGCCGGTCCTGCGAGGCGAAGTAGTCGGCCAGCCGCGAGAAGGCGATGGCGGGCGCCCCGGCGACCTGCTGGAGGGGCGCGACGAGCACCGAGAGCGACAGCCGCACCGCCTCCAGCGCCCCGAAGCGGTGGTCGGCGATCATCGTGGCGATCGCGAGCAGCGCGAAGAACGTGAGGCGGGCGAGGGGGCTGGGCCCGCGGTGGAAGAACGGAGGCGGCTCGTGGATCACGCCGGCTCGGGCGTCAGTCGTTCGTGAAGACGGTGCCCAGCTTGTCCATCTCCTCGAGCGCCCGGCCCGAACCGCGCACGACGCAGGTGAGCGGGTCGTCGGCGACGATCACGGGCAGGCCCGTCTCCTCCATGAGGAGGCGGTCGAGCTCGCGCAGCAGCGCGCCGCCGCCGGTGAGCACCATGCCCTTCTCGGCGATGTCGGCGCCCAGCTCGGGCGGCGTGTGCTCGAGGGCGCTCTTCACGGCGGAGACGATGGAGTTGAGCGGGTCGGTGAGGGCCTCCAGGATCTCGTTGGACGAGATCGTGAAGGACCGCGGGATGCCTTCGGCGAGATTCCTGCCCTTCACTTCCATCTCGCGCACTTCGCTGCCCGGGAAAGCCGAGCCGATCTGCTTCTTGATCTGCTCGGCGGTCGATTCCCCGATGAGCATGCCGTAGTTGCGGCGGATGTAGTTGATGATCGCCTCGTCGAACTTGTCGCCGCCGACGCGCACCGAGGCCGAGTACACGATCCCGCCCAGCGAGATCACGCCGACCTCCGTCGTCCCGCCGCCGATGTCGATCACCATCGAGCCGGTGGCGTCCGCGATGGGCAGGTCCGCGCCGATGGCCGCGGCCATGGGCTCCTCGATGAGGAAGACCTGCGAGGCCCCGGCGCCGACGGCGCTTTCCTTGATGGCGCGCCGCTCGACCTGCGTGGAGCCGTAGGGCACGCAGATCACGATGCGCGGGCTCGGCCTGAACCACTGGTTGTCGTGGATCTTCTTGATGAAGTACTTGAGCATCTGCTCCGTGATCGTGAAGTCCGCGATCACGCCGTCCTTCATCGGGCGGATGGCCGTGATGTTGCCCGGCGTGCGCCCCAGCATCTGCTTGGCGGCCAGGCCCACCGCCTGGATGGTCTTCTTGCCGCTGGGCCCGCCTTCCTGGCGGATCGCGACGACCGACGGTTCGTCGAGGACGATGCCCTTGCCGGGCACGTAGATGAGCGTGTTCGCCGTGCCCAGGTCGATGGCGAGATCGGTGGAAAAGTACTTGGAAACGAAGGAGAACATCTTGATCCGTAAGGAATTTCGGGCTGCCGGCTTTGCCCCTGGCACGGGGGTCGCCTATAATAGCCCAAAATCACGATGAATTAAGGCCTTAGAGCGCTTTTCGCATGCTGTCCCGAGACGACATCCGCCGCATTGCCGAGCTTGCCCGGATCGAGGTGCCCGAGGAGGGGGTTGCTGCGCTGCAGCACGACCTCAACGGGATCTTCGACCTGATCGAGCAGATGCGGGCCGTGGACACCACCGGGGTGGAGCCCATGGCGCACGCCATCGACCTGACGCAGCGCCTTCGCGAGGACCGCGTGACGGAAACCGACCAGCACGAACTGTTCCAGTCCGCCGCGCCCCGGGTCGAGGACGGCCTCTACCTCGTGCCGAAGGTCATCGAGTAGTGCCGGCACCCGCGCGGCCTGTCGCCGCGCCCCGACAGGCCTGACCATGTTCGACCACACCGTTTCCGAGCTCGCCGCCCTCCTTCGCGACCGCAAGGTCTCGAGCGAGGAGCTGGCGGCCCTCTTTCTCGGGCGCATCGAGCGCCTGGGCGGCGGGCTCAACGCGTTCATCACCGTGGACGCGGAAAAGGCGCTCGCGAGCGCGCGCGCGGCCGACGCGCGCCTGGCCCGCGGCGAGGCCACGCCGCTCACGGGCATCCCCATCGCCCACAAGGACCTCTTCTGCGCGCGGGGCTGGAAGACGACCTGCGGCTCGCGGATGCTCGCGGACTGGGTCTCGCCCTACGACGCGCACGTGGTCGAGCAGTTCGACCGCGCCGGCGCGGTGCTCGTGGGCAAGACCAACATGGACGAGTTCGCCATGGGCTCGTCCAACGAAAGCTCCTTCTTCGGACCGGCGCGCAACCCCTGGGACCCGTCGCGCGTGCCGGGCGGCAGCTCCGGAGGGTCGGCCGCGGCGGTGGCCGCGCGGCTGGTGCCCGCCGCCACCGGCACCGACACCGGCGGCTCGATCCGCCAGCCCGCCTCGCTCACGGGCACCTCGGGCATCCGGCCCACCTACGGCGCGGTGTCGCGCTACGGGATGGTCGCCTTCGCCTCCTCGCTGGACCAGGGCGGCGCGTTCGGCAAGAGCGCCGAGGACCTCGCCCTGATGCTCAACGTCATGGCCGGCTTCGACGAGCGCGACTCCACCAGCGTCGAGCGGCCGAAGGAGGACTACGCGCGCGACCTGGCGCGTCCGCTCGCGGGCCTGCGCGTGGGGCTTCCGAAGCAGTACTTCACCGCCGACCTCGCGCCCGACGTCGCTTCCTGCGTCATGGCGGGCGTGGAGGAACTGGAGCGGCAGGGCGCGACCCTCGTCGAGGTGAACCTCCCGAACCAGGCGCTCGCCGTGCCCGTCTACTACGTGATCGCGCCGGCGGAGGCCTCGTCGAACCTCTCGCGCTTCGACGGCGCGCGCTACGGCCACCGCGCGGCCGGGTACGCGGACCTGAACGACATGTACCGCAAGAGCCGCGCCGAGGGCTTCGGGGCCGAGGTGCGGCGGCGCATCCTCGTGGGCACCTACGTGCTCTCGCACGGCTACTACGACGCGTACTACCTGCAGGCCCAGAAGGTGCGCCGCCTCATCGCGCGCGACTTCGCCGGGGCCTTCGCGTCCTGCGACGTGATCGCCGGCCCGGCCGCGCCCACCGTGGCGTTCCCGATCGGCGAGAAGACGAGCGACCCGGTGCAGATGTACCTCGAGGACCTCTACACGATCTCCGTGAACCTCGCGGGCCTGCCGGGGCTCTCGGTGCCGTGCGGGTTCGGGGAAGGAGGGCTGCCGGTGGGGCTGCAGCTCATCGGCAACTACTTCGACGAGGCGCGCATGCTCAACGTCGCGCACCGCTTCCAGCAGGCCACCGACTGGCACCGCCGGTCGCCCCCGGGGTACGGATCGTGAGCGGCGCGGCCGGCATGGGCTGGGAAATCGTCATCGGTCTGGAGACCCACGCGCAGCTCTCCACCGCCTCGAAGATCTTCTCGGGTGCGGCGACCGCGTTCGGCGCCGCGCCCAACTCGCAGGCTTCCGCCGTCGACATCGCGCTGCCCGGGGTGCTGCCGGTGCTCAACAGGGGGGCCGTCGAGCGCGCCATCCGGTTCGGCCTGGCGGTCGGCGCGCGGATCGCGCCCCGCAGCGTCTTCGCGCGCAAGAACTACTTCTACCCGGACCTCCCCAAGGGCTACCAGATCAGCCAGTACGAGCTGCCCGTGGTCTCGGGCGGCTTCCTGGACATCGTCGTGGAGGGCCGCGAGAAGCGCGTGAACCTCACCCGTGCCCACCTCGAGGAGGACGCGGGCAAGAGCCTGCACGAGGACTTCCACGGCATGAGCGGCATCGACCTCAACCGCGCGGGCACGCCGCTGCTCGAGATCGTCACCGAGCCCGAGATGCGCAGCGCCAGGGAGGCCGTGGCCTACGCGAAGGCGCTGCACTCGCTGGTGCGCTGGATCGGCATCTGCGACGGCAACATGCAGGAGGGCTCCTTCCGCTGCGACGCCAACGTCTCCGTGCGCCCGGCGGGGTCGGCCACGCTCGGCACGCGCTGCGAGATCAAGAACCTCAACTCCTTCCGCTTCCTCGAGAAGGCGATCGAGTTCGAGGCGCGCCGCCAGATCGAGCTGATCGGCGACGGCGGCACGGTGCGCCAGGAGACGCGGCTGTGGGACCCGCAGAAGGGCGAGACGCGTTCCATGCGCTCCAAGGAGGACGCGCACGACTACCGCTACTTCCCGGACCCGGATCTCCTCCCGCTCGCGATCGCCCCGGAGTGGATCGAGTCGGTGCGGGCCGCGATGCCCGAGCTGCCGGCGGCCATGCGGGCGCGCTTCGTGGCCGCCTACGGGCTCGCGCCCGTGGACGCGACGACGCTCACCGCCTCCAAGGCCCTGGCGACGTACTTCGAGGAGGTGGTGCGCCACGCGGGCGGGGAGCCCCGGGCGTGCGCCAACTGGGTGCTCGGGGAGCTCTCGGCGCTCCTCAACCGCCTGGAGGCCGAGGCCGACGCGAGCCCCGTGGGGCCCGCCGCGCTCGCGGGGCTGGTGAAGCGGGTCCTCGACGGCACGGTGTCGGGCAAGGCCGCCAAGGAGGTCTTCGAGGCCATGGCCGCCGGCGAGGGCGCGGCCGACGCGATCATCGCGGCGCGGGGGCTCACGCAGATCTCGGATGCCGGCGCCATCGAGGCGATCGTCGACCAGGTGCTCGCCGCCAACGCGAAGCTCGCGGACGACTGGCGGGCCGGCAAGGAAAAGGCGCTCAACGCCCTGGTCGGGCAGGTGATGAAGGCCTCGCAGGGCAAGGCCAACCCCGCCCAGGCGGGCGAGATCCTCAGGAGGAAGCTGGGCTGAAGGCCCCGCCCTAGCGGGCGGGCACGATGTAGATGTTGTACTTCTTGTTGCCCGTGGTTCCCGCCTTCTGGTCGGCGGACTTCTTCGCCGCCTCGATCTCCTTGGGGTCGCGCAGGTCGAGCTTGCCCTCGCGGTGCATCTGCTTGAGCTCGGCCCAGCGCACCTTGTCGGTCTCGTAGCGGGCGCGGACCTCCTGCATCTCCTTGTCGTAGTCGACGAGGGACTTGTCCAGGGAAACCCGCTCGGCCTTGGCGCGGTCGTAGTCGGCCTGGAGCTGCGGCGGGGGCTTGGAAACCTTGCCGCTCTTGCCGCTCTTGCCGGCCTGGTAGAACTCCAGTTCCGTCTCGAGCTCCTTGATGCGCTTGTCCACCACCACGATGCGGTCCTTCGCGCTATTGAGGCGGCCCTCGATCGGCTTGAGGTTGATGTCGCGCGAGGTGTCGATGTCCTTCTCCGAGCTGTAGGTCGCCAGCAGCGCGCGGTCCTTGCGGCGCTGCTCGGCGGCGGCCTTGGCGGCCTCCTCGGCGCGCGCCTTCTCCTCCATCCGCGCCTTGATCTCGTCGCCGGTGGGCGTGGGGTCGATCTTGCGAAGCACCGTTCCGGAGCGGGAGACCTCGTACATCACCACGTTCGCGCACGCCGCGGGCGGGGTGTCGCCGACGTGGGTGACGCCCTTCTCGTCCTTGCACTTGAAGGCCGCGTGCGCCGCGGGGGCGGCGAACATCGCCAGGATCAGCAGGATCTTCGTCTTCACTCCTTAGCACCTCTTTCGCGCCCGGGCCGGGCGTCTGGCGCGCCCGTGCTCCACCAAGCCTGTTATGGGGTCATGCCCCGTACTGCCGCCGATACTCCTCGATCGCGGCGATGCGGTCATTCAAGTCGGGCCGCTCCCGGAGGGTAGCGACCACGTCGTCCAGGGTTGCAATGGCAGTAACGGGGATGCCGTGGTTCCGGCTGACTTCCTGGGCGGCGGACAGCGCCCCCTGCCCCCGCTCCTGCCGATCCAGAGCAATTAGCACGCCAGCCGGGACGGCCCCGGCGGCCCGGATCATCGCCTCCGACTCCCGCACCGAGGTGCCGGCCGAAATCACGTCGTCGATGATCAGGACCCGGCCGGCCAGTGGGGCGCCGACGATGCTGCCGCCTTCCCCGTGGTCCTTGGCTTCCTTGCGGTTGTAGGAAAACGGCACATTGTGACCGAGTTGGGCCAGTGCGACGGCCGTGGCGGCCGCCAGCGTGATGCCCTTGTAGGCCGGCCCGAAGATGAGGTCGAAGCCGATGCCCGAGGCGAGCGCGGCCTGGGCGTAGTAACGGGACAGTTCCCCGAGGCTCGCGCCGTCGTGGAAGAGCCCGGCGTTGAAGAAGTAGGGGGAGAGCCGGCCGGCCTTGGTCCTGAATTCCCCGAAACGCAGCACCCCGGTCCGGATCGCGAAATCGACGAACTGGCGGCGGAATTCCTGTCCGGCGGCGGGGCGGGCGGTGTCCATGGGGTCGGGACCGTTAGAATGTCGGGCTATTTTCCCTGATTAAGCTCCGTTAAACGAGCCCCCTCCGTGCGCATCGTCACCCTCAACGCCAACGGCATCCGCTCCGCCGCCTCCAAGGGCTTCCTCGACTGGATGAAGCGCCAGCGGGCCGACCTCGTCTGCCTCCAGGAGATCAAGGCGCAGGAGTCGGACCTGCCGAAGGAGATCCTCGCCCCGGCGAAGCTGCACGCCTTCTTCCACCCGGCCGAGAAGAAGGGCTACAGCGGGGTGGCGATCTACGCGAGGAAGGAGCCCGACCGGGCGGTGCTGGGGCTGGGCATCGGGGACATCGACGCCCAGGGCCGCTACCTCCAGCTCGACTACGGGAACCTCTCGGTGGTCTCGATCTACGTTCCCTCGGGTTCCTCCAGCGAGGAGGCGCAGGCGCGCAAGTTCTCCTTCATGGTGCGCTTCATGCCGAAGCTGCGGGAGATGCGCGCCTCGGGGCGGGAATTCGTCCTGTGCGGCGACTGGAACATCGCCCACAAGGAGATCGACCTGAAGAACTGGCGATCCAACCAGAAGAACTCCGGCTTCCTGCCCGAGGAGCGCGCCTGGCTCACCGAGGCCTTCGACCGGGTCGGCTGGGTGGACGTGTTCCGCACGCTCGACCCGCGGCCCGAGCAGTACACGTGGTGGTCCAACCGGGGGCGCGCCCGGGAGAAGAACGTGGGCTGGCGCATCGACTACCAGATCGCCACGCCCGGGATCGCGGGCACCGCGACGAAGGCGCGCATCTACACCGAGCGGAGCTTCTCGGACCACGCGCCCCTCACCATCGACTACGACTGCTCCCTTTGACGGTCATTTCCGAAACGCTCACCCCCGCAATCGTCATTCCCGCGAAGGCGGGAATCCAGCCGCGGCCGTGCAGGCTTTTGCTGGATTCCCGCCTTCGCGGGAATGACGGTCGTCGCGGGAATGACGGTCGTCGCGGGAACGACCATCACGGCAAGGGCGGATGAAATGCTGAAACTTTCCGGCATCACCCTCGCCCGCGGCGCGCGCGTCCTGCTGAAGGACGCCTCCCTGACGGTCTTCCCCGGCCACCGCGTCGGCCTGGTCGGCCCCAACGGGGCCGGCAAGTCGAGCCTCTTCGCGCTCATCCTCGGGGAGCTGCACCAGGACGCGGGCGAGATGGAGCTGCCGGCGCGCTGGGTGCTCTCGCACGTCGCGCAGGAGCTGCGCGACACCGACCGCGCCGCGCTCGACTTCGTGATGGACGGCGACGCGGAGCTGCGCGAGGTGGAGGCGTCCATCCGCGAGGCGGAGCAGGCGCACGAGGAGGGCGAGCGCGCCGCGATGCTGCACGCGCGCTACGACGAGATCGGCGGCTACGCCGCGAAGTCGCGCGCGCAGGCGCTGATGTCCGGCCTGGGCTTCTCGTCCGAGGCCGAGGCGAGCCCGGTGGCCTCCTTCTCCGGCGGCTGGCGCATGCGCCTGAACCTCGCGCGCGCGCTCATGTGCCGCTCCGACCTCCTGCTCCTCGACGAGCCCACCAACCACCTCGACCTCGACGCGGTGATGTGGCTCGAGGACTGGCTGAAGGCCTACCCGGGCGCGCTCCTCCTCATCACCCACGACCGCGAGTTCCTCGATTCCGTCGTGGGCGCGATCGTGCACGTGGACGCCCAGAAGCTCACGACCTATGCCGGGAACTATTCCGCCTTCGAGCGCCAGCGCGCCGAGCGCCTCGCACAGCAGCAGTCGGCCTACGAGACCCAGCAGCGCACCATGGCGCACCTGCAGGCCTTCATCGACCGCTTCCGCGCCAAGGCCACGAAGGCCCGCCAGGCGCAGAGCCGCATCAAGGCGCTGGAGAAGCTGGAGGTGATCGCGGCCGCCCACGTCGACTCGCCGTTCACCTTCGCCTTCCGCGAGCCGCCCGTGAAGCCCAGGCTCCTCTTCCGGGTCGCCGAAGCGAGCGTGGGCTATGGCGGCAAGGCGGTCGTGTCGGACATCGAATGGAGCGTGTACTTCGGCGAGGCCATCGGGCTCCTCGGCCCCAACGGCGCGGGCAAGTCCACGCTCCTCAAGACGATCGTGGGCGACCTGCCGCCCGTGAGCGGAACGATCATCCGTTCGCCGGACCTGCGCATCGGCTACTTCGCGCAGCACCAGGTGGAGAAGCTGCGGCTCGAGGAGAGCGCGATGTGGCACCTGGCGCGGATCGCCCCGGGCGTGCGCGAGCAGGAGCTGCGCGGTTTCCTGGGCGGCTTCGACTTCCGCGGCGACCAGGTCTTCCAGCGCGTGGCCGACTTCTCCGGCGGCGAGAAGGCGAGGCTCGCGCTCGCCCTCATCGTGTGGGAGCGGCCGAACCTGCTCGTGCTGGACGAGCCCACCAACCACCTCGACATCGAGATGCGGGAGTCCCTTGCGCAGGCACTCCAGGATTTCGAGGGCACGCTGATCGTGGTGGCGCACGACCGCCACTTGCTGGAAGCGACGACCGACCAGTGGTGGCTCGTGGCCGACGGGAAGGTCGCGGCCTTCGATGGAAACCTCGACGACTACCGCGAATGGTCGCGGCAGTATCGCGTGCGCGGCGCGAAGCCGGAAGCGACCGGCACGGGCGCCGGCCGCAAGGCGCAGAAGCGCTCGCAGGCCGCGTCGCGCCAGAAGCTCGCGGACGCGAAGAAGCCCTTCGAGAAGCAGATCCAGGCCATCGAGAGGGAGCTCGCGAAGCTCCAGCCCGAAAAGGAGGCGCTCGACGCGTGGCTGGGCTCCACCGAAGCCTACGACGAGGCGATGCGCGAGGAGCTGGCGGATCGCTCGAGGCGCCACGGCGAGCTGGCCGCCCGGATCGCGAAGCTCGAGGAAGACTGGCTGTGGGCCAGCGCGGCGATGGAGGCCGAGGTCAACCGCGTGCGCGAATGATCGTTGTCCGGATAGCGGGCCGCGCACGTCGACGCGGCCTCAACCTACCGGAGGCCCCATGCATCTCGAATCCGCATTGCCCATCGTGAAAGCGCTGGCGGACGGCGTGAACCCCGTCACCGGCGAGCAGTACCCGCAGGACAGCCCCTATGCCGAGCCGCGCGCGCTGCGCGCCCTCTTCTCGGCCATCGACCTCATGCAGCGCGAGGTGGAGAAGGAAAGGCGCCGCGAGCGCCTGCCCGCCAACTTCGGCAAGCCCTGGAGCGAGGGCGAGGACCGCGCCATCGCGGATGCCTTCGACACGGGTATCGCCATCCCGGACATGGCGCGCAAGCACGCGCGCACCCAGGGCTCCATCCGCCTGCGCCTCGAGAAGCTCGGCAAGCTCCCGCCCTCGGGCGAGGCGCGCTACCCCGGCCCCGTCACGCCGGCCGGAACCTGAGCGACGCGCTGTTCATGCAGTAGCGAAGTCCCGTGGGCTTCGGCCCGTCGTCGAACACGTGGCCGAGGTGGGCGTCGCAGTTCGCGCACACCACCTCGGTCCTCGTCATGCCGAGGCTCGTGTCGCGGCGCTCTTCCACGGCGCCCGGCGCCACGGGCTGGAAGAACGAGGGCCAGCCGCAGCCGGCGTCGAACTTCGTGTCGGAGACGAAGAGGTCCTGCCCGCAGCACACGCAGCTGTAGGTGCCGGCCGTCCAGTGGCTCTCGTACTCGCCCGTGAAGGGGCGCTCGGTGGCGGCGCGGCGCGTCACCTCGAACTGCAGCGGGGTGAGCTGCTGCTTCCATTCGTCGAAGGTCTTGATCAGCTTGGCCATGGCGGGTTTTCGGTGGCTTGCCGGGGGGCGAAGGCTGCATTCTAGGGCCTTCGGCGCGCCGGACACGGGGCGAGCGAACGGCCTGGGGGCCGGCGCCGTCGATTCGGGGGCGGCCGCTTCCGGTATCCTCTGCGCACCTTGGCGCCCCACGACTACTCCGCCGTCTTTCGCGACCGCCGCCTCGCGGTCATCCTCCTCCTCGGCTTTTCCTCGGGCCTCCCCCTCGCGCTCACGGGCGGGACCCTGCAGGCGTGGATGACGGTCGAGGGCGTCGACCTCTCCACCATCGGCATCTTCACGCTCGTGGGGCTGCCCTACACGTGGAAGTTCCTGTGGGCCCCGGTGATGGACCGCTTCGTGCCGCCGTTCCTCGGCAGGAGGCGCGGGTGGCTCCTGCTTACCCAGCTCGCGCTCGCGGGGCTCATCGCGGCGATGGCCTTCGCTTCCCCCAGGGGGGATCTCGCCTGGCTCGCGCTGCTGGCCGTGCTGGTCGCGTTCACCTCCGCCTCGCAGGACATCGTGTTCGACGCCTACCGGACGGACGTCGCGAAGCCCGAGCAGCGCGGGCTCGCGGCGGCCTTCACCGTGGTCGGTTACCGCGTCGCGATGCTCACTTCCGGCGCGGCGGCCCTCGTGCTGGTGGCCGGGTCGGGATTCATCCCGGCGCTGGGCTGGCAGAACACCTACCTCGTCATGGCCGCGCTCATGGGGCTGGGGGCGCTCGCCACGCTCTGGGGGCCGGAACCCGAGACGGCCGTGCAACATCCGCGCACGCTGGACGAGGCCGTTTGGGCGCCGATGCGGGAGTTCTTCTCGCGGCCCGGCGCCTGGGTGCTTCTTGCGCTCATCATCCTGTACAAGCTGGGGGATGCCTTCGCGGGGTCGCTCACCACGGCGTTCCTGCTGCGCGGCGTGGCGTTCTCGCTGGACGACGTGGGCTACGTGAACAAGGGCATGGGCCTCGCGGCGACGATCTTCGGCGCGCTCTTCGGCGGCGCGCTCATGGTGCGCCTGGGCCTGTACCGCGCGCTCATGGCCTTCGGCATCCTGCAGGCGGTCTCCAACCTCGCGTTCATGGCGCTCGCCGCCGCCGGCAAGAGCTGGCCGCTGATGATCTTCGCCGTGGGCTTCGAGAACCTGTGCGGCGGCATGGGCACGGCGGCGTTCGTGGCCCTCCTCATGGCCCTGTGCGACCGGCGCTTCACCGCCACTCAGTACGCGCTGCTGTCGGCGCTCGCGGCCATCGGGCGCGTCTACGTCGGCCCCGCCGCCGGCTACGCCACGGACCCGAAGCTGCTTGGCCTTTCGTGGACGGTGTTCTTCTTCCTCACCTTCCTCGTCGCCCTCCCCGGCCTGCTCCTGCTCTGGTGGAAGCGCGAAACCCTCAAGGCCCTCGGCTAGAATGCCTGCCGGGACGGTTCCGCGGAACCGTCCCGCAGAACCGGTCTACGGAACCGGTCTACAGAACCGTCCCACAGAACCGTCCCCGAGACCTGTCCCCATGACGATGCCCCCGTTCCACCTCGCCTTTCCCGTCCGCGACCTCGAGGAGGCGCGCAAGTTCTACGGCGGCCTGCTCGGCTGCCCCGAGGGGAGAAGCAGCCCCGACTGGATCGACTTCGACTTCCACGGCCACCAGATCGTGGCGCACCTGTCGCCCGAGGAAGCCGGCCACCGCAACACGAGCGCGGTGGACGGAGACAACGTGCCCGTGCGCCACTTCGGCCTCGTGCTGCCCATGGCCGAATGGAAGGCGATGGCCGACCGCCTCAAGGCCGCCGGCACCAGGTTCGTGATCGAGCCGCACATCCGCTTCCAGGGGCTGCCGGGCGAGCAGGCGACGATGTTCTTCCTCGACCCCTCGGGCAACGCCCTGGAGTTCAAGGCGTTCGAGGATCCTTCCCGGCTTTTCGCGAAGCAGTAGCCGCAGCCACGAGCAGCAGCCCTGCCGTCAGCCACATCGCGCCCGGCGCCCACGCGAGGAGTGGCTTCCACGCCGCCTGCTGCGGCACCTGGCCGATCACCAGCGCGATGCGCGTGAACGTGGCGAGTGCCAGCAGCGACCACAGGGCGCCCGAGACGAAGCCTTCGCGCCCCGTGCGGCCCATGGCCAGCGCAGCGGAAAGCGCGCTCATCATCACGCAGCCCCACGCGCCACCGGCGAGGAACTGCGCGGCCACGAGCGCCGGCAAAGACCCGGCATTGGCGACAACGGCGGCGGCCAGGCCCCCGGCGGCAGCGCCGACGGCCATCATGGCGAGCCCTCCGTAGCGTTTCGTGAGGAGCGCGGCCGGAAGGATCAGCAGGTTGAAGCCGACCCAGAACACCGGCATCAGGTACTGCAGGTCACCGGGCTTCGCGAAGCGCAGGTAGCCCGGCGCCGAGTTGAGCGCGAAGTGCACCTGGAAGCCCAGCCCCAGCAGCGCCACGGCGAAGAGGAACATCGCCACCGGGCGCCCGTGCAGGGGGCTTGCGGCCGCCGGTGCGGCCACGGCCGGCTGCGGGTTGGCGCCGATGGCGCGCGTCATGGCGATCGCGGCGACCGCCAGCGCCACCGCCGAAAGCGCGAAAGGCAGGCGCGGGTCGGCGCCGCGGAGCGCCACCGTGAGGTAGGGCGCGATCGCCCCCGCGATTCCCATCCCCAGCATGAAGAGCGCGGCCGCCCAGGGCTGCGACGGCCCGGGCACGTGGCGCCCGATGAGCACCAGCGGCGGCGCGCGAAGCGCCGACGAGGTGGCCGACCACAGGACGGTGACGGCGACGAACAGCGCCGGGGAGCCGGCCGGCGCCACGAGCGGCAGCACGAGGAACGACCCGCAGGAAACGAGCGTGACGAGCGCGATCGCGTTCGCGAGGCGCCGCATGGCGCCGGCGACGCGGTCGGCCATCGTGCCCAGCGTCCAGTCCATCGCGGCGAAGATCGCCTGGTCGGCCAGCAGCAGCCAGGGCACGAGCTCCTTCGCGATGCCGGCCTGGGCCGCGAGCTGCGGCAGGAAGATCACGTAGACGGTCCAGCCCAGGGCCAGGAAGAGCTGGACCCACAAGCCGGCGAGCGCCACGCTACCCCTTCTTGCGACGGAACCGGAAGACGCCCAGGCTCCCCAGCAGGTTGGGCAGCGTCTCCACGATCCCGCCCTCGTGCAGCACGCGCTCGTCGAGGATCTCGACGCCCACCTGGATGCACAGCTCCTCGAAGTCCTTCACCGTGCACAGGTGGATGTTGGGCGTGTCGAACCACTGGTAGGGCAGCGCCTCCGAAACCGGCATGCGCCCGCGCAGGATCGCCAGGCGGTGCCGCCAGTAGCCGAAGTTGGGGAAGGTGACGATGCCCTCGCGGCCCACGCGCATCATCTCCTTCAGGATCAGGTCCGAGCGGCGCATGGCCTGCAGCGTCTGCGACAGGATCACGAAGTCGAAGGCGTCGTCCTCGAAGGTGGACAGGCCGCTCTCGAGGTCCATCTGGATCACGTTGACGCCGTGGCCCACGGCCGCGAGCACGCGGTCGGGGTCGATCTCCACGCCGTAGCCCTTCACGCCGCGGGTGGCCATGAGCCCCGCGAGGAGCTCCCCGTCGCCGCAGCCCAGGTCCAGCACGCGCGCGCCCTGCGGGATCCACGAGGCGATGAGCTCGAATTCGAAGCGCGGAGTCATTTCGCCTTCCCCCCTGCCGCGTAGCCTTTCATCTCCTCGAGCTCGGTGCCGCCCACGACGAGCGGCCGCGTGCGCGCGCCGGCGCCGACCTCGGCCGCCACGTTGTCCATGTAGGAGGCGATCACGCGGTGATAGTGGACGTCGTCGAGGAGGAAGGCATCGTGGCCGTGCGGCGCGTCGATCTCGGCATACGTCACGTTCTTGCCGCCCTTCACCAGCGCCTTCACGATCTCGCGCGACCTCTCCGGCGGGAAGCGCCAGTCGCTCGTGAAGGAAGCCACGAGGAACCCCGCCTTCGCGGCGGACACGGCCTTGGCGAAGTCGCCGCCCGTCTCGCGCGCCGGGTCGAAGTAGTCGAGCGCCTTGGTCATGATCAGGTAGGTGTTCGCGTCGAACACCTGCGCGAACTTGTCGCCCTGGTAGCGCAGGTAGGACTCGATCTCGAACTCCACCTCGTAGTGGAAGCCGTAGTCGGCGCCCTTGATGTCGCGGCCGAACTTCTCGCCCAGCAGGTCCTCGGAGAGGTAGGTGATGTGGCCCAGCATCCGCGCGAGCTTGAGCCCCCGCGCGGGGAAGGTCTTCATCGCGTAGAAGTTGCCGCCGTGGAAGTCCGGGTCGGAAACGATGGCCTGCCGCGCCACGTCGTTGAAGGCGATGTTCTGCGTGGAGAGCTTCGGCGCGGCGGCGACCACGATCGCGTGGGCGATGCGGTCCGGGTAGTCGAGCGTCCACTGCAGCGCCTGCATGCCGCCGAGCGACCCGCCCATGGCCACGGCGAGCCTTTCGATCCCCAGCCGGTCCATGAGGCGCGCTTGCGATGCCACCCAGTCCTCCACGGTCACCAGCGGGAAGCTGGCGCCGTAGGGCTGGCCCGTGGAGCGGTCGATGGTGGCCGGCCCCGTGGACCCGTGGCAGCCGCCGAGGTTGTTCAGGCCGATCACGAAGAAGCGGTCGGTGTCGATGGCCTTGCCCGGGCCCACCATGTTGTCCCACCAGCCGAGCTTCCTGGGGCTGTCGGCGTGCCAGCCGGCGACGTGGTGGTTGCCCGAGAGGGCGTGGCAGACGAGCACCGCGTTGGAGCGCGCGGCGTTGAGCGTGCCGTAGGTCTCGTAGACGAGCTCGTAGGAGGCGAGCGTCTTGCCCGCCTTGAGGATGAGGGGCTCGAGGAAGCCGGCGCGCTGCGGCGCGACTTCGCCCACGGAGCCGACAGGAATCTCGGTCATATCGCTGCTCGCCAAAGAAAAAACCCGACCGGCTGTCGCGGGGTCGGGTTCTCTTCGGGAGACCTGCCTCTCGCTTTAGCCGCATTTATTTCGCGCCCGCAAGCTGAGTTCAAATTCGGCGCGTGAGGGGGATTATAGGGCCGCGGCCCGGGCCGGACAACCGCCCGCGGGGAAGTATTGCAGGCATCCCCGGGCGCTCCCCGCCTGGCCCCAGCCCGCCGCTGCCGGACGGCTCAGGCGTTCAGCTTGTCGACGAGCGAGACCATCTTCTCGGGGTCGTCGGCCTTCATGATGCGCGCCACGAGCGGGGCGACGTCGGGCAGGCTCGTCGAGAGCACGCGCTGCTTCACCTCGAGGAGGCTCGCCGGGTGCATGGAGAAGTGGCGCAGCCCCATGCCCAGCAGCAGCCGCGTGAGCCGCACGTCGCCCGCCATCTCGCCGCACACCGCCACGGGCTTCTCGGCCTGGTGCGCCATGCGGATGACGCCGGAGATGAGCGAGAGCACCGCGGGGTGCAGCGGGTCGTAGAGGTGCGCCACCGCGTCGTCGGCGCGGTCGATGGCGAGCGTGTACTGGATCAGGTCGTTGGTGCCGATGGAGAGGAAGTCGAGCTTGCGGATGAACATCGGCAGCGCGATGGCCGCCGCCGGGATCTCGATCATGCCGCCCAGCGGCACGAAGGCGTCGAACTTCACTCCCTCCGTCTTCAGCTCCTCCTTGGCCCGCTCGACGGCGGCCACCGCCTGGTTGAGCTCGGCGTAGGAGGAGAGCATGGGGATGAGGATCATCGCCTTGCCGTGCCGCGAGGCGCGCAGGATGGCGCGCAGCTGCGTGTTGAAGAGCTGCGGCTCGGAAAGGCAGTAGCGGATGGCGCGCAGCCCCAGCGCCGGGTTTTCGGCCATGCTCTCCTGGCCGTCGAGCGCCTTGTCGGCGCCGAGGTCGAGCGTGCGGATCGTGACGGGCTTCCCCTTCATGCCCTCGACGACCTCGCGGTACGCCTCGTACTGCTCGTCCTCGTCCGGCATGTCGCGCCGGTTCATGAACAGGAACTCGCTCCTGAACAGGCCGATGCCCGCGGCGCCGCTCGCCCTGACCGCGTCCAGGTCGGACGGCAGCTCGATGTTGGCCTGCAGCTGTACCACCGTGCCGTCCAGGGTCGCCGCCGGCGCCGTCTTCAGGCGCTTGAGCTTCTCGCGCTCCAGCCGCGCCTGGTTCTGCCGCAGGCGGTACTCGGCGAGCACCGCGCGATCCGGGTTGACGATGAGCACGCCCTGCGTGCCGTCCACGATGACGAGCTCGTCCTCGCGGATGAGCGTGCGCGAGTGGTGCAGGGCGACGATGGCGGGAATCGCGAGCGAGCGCGCGATGATCGCCGTGTGCGAGGTCGCCCCCCCCATGTCCGTCACGAACGCCGCGAAGGGGTGCTCGCGGAAGAGGATCACGTCGGCCGGCGACAGGTCGCGGGCGACGAGGATCATGTCCGTGTCCTGGCGCGTGGGCTTCATAGCCAGGCGCCGCTTGGAGCCCGCCAGCGCCGTGAGCACGCGCTCGGCCACCTGGCGCACGTCGGTCTCGCGCTCGCGCAGGTACTCGTCCTCGATGTCGTCGAACTGCGCCGTGAGCTCGTCCAACTGCGTGCGCAGGGCCCACTCGGCGTTGCAGCGCTGCTCGGCGATGATCTCGCGCGGCGCCTCCGCGAAGGCGGCGTCCTCGAGCAGCATGAGGTGCACGTTCACGAAGGGCGCGAGCTCGGCGGCCGTGCTGTGGCGCACGCTCTCGGCGAGCTCCTTCAGCTCGTCGCGCACTTCCTTGACGGCGCGGTCGTAGCGGCGCTGCTCGCGGCCGACGTCGTGCGGGGGGATCGCGTAGTGGTCCACCTCGGTGGACATGCCGAGGAAGAGGTGCGCGTGGCCGATGGCGATGCCGCCGGACACGGCGATGCCGTGCATCGTGAAGCAGACGCTTCGCGGGGTGCCGGCGCCCTCGGGGGCCATGGCGGGCCGGGCCCTACTCGGGCTCGCCGAACTTGTCGGCGATGAGCTTCACGAGGGCGGCCATGGCTTCCTCCTCCTGGGGGCCCTCGGTCTCGATCTCCACGGTGGAGCCGATGCCGGCGGCAAGCATCATCACGCCCATGATGCTCTTGGCGTTGACGCGCTTGCCGTTGCGGGCGAGGTGCACCGCGCAGGGATAGCGCGCGGCGGCCTGGGTGAGCTTGGCGGAGGCCCGGGCGTGGAGCCCGAGCTTGTTCACGATGGGGACGGCCTGCTTCTGCATGGGGGCGGCGTCCTCAGGCCAACGCCGGCATGCGCGTCACGCCTTCCGTGCCGCCGGAAAGCGCCTTGGCCACCACGTCCTCGAGCGGCTGGTTGCGGTAGGTGAGGGCGCGGATGAGCATGGGCAGGTTCACCCCCGCGATTCCCTCCACGCGACCGGGCTTCAGGAGGCGGGTCGCGATGTTCGAGGGCGTGGCCCCGTAGATGTCGGTCATCACCAGCACGCCCTGGCCCTGGTCCAGGAAGCGGATGAGGTCCTCGGCGGTCGGGAGGATCTCCTCCGGGTCGTCGTGGACGGTGACGCCGAGCTGGCGCACGTAGAGGGGGCGCTTGCCCAGCACGTGGCTCGCGCAGTGGATGAGGCTTTCGCCGAAGGCGCCGTGGGAGACGAGGAGGATGCCGATCATGCGGTCATTTTAGGCTACCGCCGGTGCCTTTGCCTCCCGTCCCGTCACGCGGCGCGGATGGAGGACACCTGGGCCGTGGTCCCGGAGGGGCGGGCGAGGCGCGTGGCGGGGAAGATGCACGAGAAGGTGCTGCCCCGCCCCACCTCGCTCTCGATGTCGAGCCTGCCCTGGTGGCGCTGCAGGACGTGCTTCACGATGGCGAGCCCGAGCCCGGTGCCGCCGGAGGAGCGCGAGCGGCCGCGGTCCACGCGGTAAAAGCGCTCGGTGAGCCGCGGCAGGTGCTCCGGGGCGATGCCGTCGCCGTTGTCGCGCACGCGCAGCGTCGGTTCGCCCCCCTCGTCGCCCCAGGTGACGGCGATGTCGCCGCCGGCCGGCGTGTAGCGGATGGCGTTGGTGACGAGGTTGGTGAAGGCGCTGCGGACCTCCTCGCGGTTGGCCAGCAGCCACACGGGCTCGATACGGGAGTCGATGCGGTGCGCGCCCTGGTTCAGGCCCTCGGCCTCCGCGAGCACCGCCTGCAGGAGCGCGGGCACGTCCAGCGGCTCCTCCTTGAGGGGGTAGCGGGAATCCTCCAGCCGCGACAGCATGAGGAGGTCCTCCACAAGGCGCTGCATGCGCTCGGCCTGCCCGGTCATGAGCTCGAGCGAGCGGCGGTAGACCTTCTCGTCGGCGTCGCGCGCGTCCGAGAGCGTCTCGAGGAAGCCGCACAGCACCGTGAGGGGCGTGCGCAGCTCGTGGGAGACGTTGGCGATGAAGTCGCGGCGCATCGACTCGAGCCGCTCCCAGCGCGTGACGTCGCGCGACAGCAGGAGCTTCTCGTGGTTTCCGTAGGGGACGAGCTGGACGGAGAGGATCCGGTCGGCCTCGCCCGGCCCCTGGAGCAGGAGCGGCTCGCCGTAGTGCTGCGCGGCCAGGTAGTCCACGAAGGCCGGGTGGCGGATCAGGTTCGTGACCGCCTGCCCGCGGTCGCCCTTGAAGGTGAGCCCGAAGTGCTCCTCCGCGGAAGGGTTCAACCACTCGATGCGGTCGTCCGCGTCCAGCACGAGCACGCCGTCGGGCATCGCCTCGCCCGCCTGGCGGAAACGCCACAGCGCGTGCGAGAGGCTCGCGCGGTTGACGGACTGCTCGCGCAGGATCCGGTGCAGGCGGGCGTAGATCTCGCCCCAGACGCCCTCGTCGTCGGGCATGTCGTCGACCGACGGGTCGGCGATCCACTTCGCGAGCCGCGTGCGCGCGCGCAGCGAGATCGCGACGGACACGACGAGGAAGACGAAGAGGAAGAGCGCGGCGAACGCCGGGCCGGCCACGAACCCGGTGAGCAGCGCGCCCGCGCCGGCGATGGCGGCGATCGAGAGGAGGCGGCCGATCCAGTCGCGCATGGGGTAGTCGTAGGGGGCGTCGGCCAATTATCCCAGACCGGCGGAAAAGGGGTCGATGAAAAAGGGGTCAGATCCCATTATTGGGACGGTTCTACGATGAAAGTGGGACGGTTCTACAGAACCGGTCTATTCCGTCCTTTCAATGCGCTGATCCTAAAGTGCCCGAATAGACCGGTTCTGTAGAACCGTCCCACTTTCATCGTAGAACCGTCCCAATAATGGGATCTGACCCCTTTTTCACCGACCCCTTTTCCTAGGGGCGGGAGAAGCGGTAGCCGCTGCCGCGGATCGTCTGGACGAAGGTCTCGTGGCCGCTCTTCTCGAGGGCGGCGCGCAGCCTCCGGATGTGCACGTCCACCGTGCGCTCCTCGATGAACACGTGGTCGCCCCACACCTGGTCGAGAAGCTGGCTGCGCGTGTAGACCCGCTCCGGGTGGGTGATGAAGAAGTGCAGCAGCCGGAACTCGGTGGGCCCCATCGGCAGGGTCTCGCCGCCGCCGGTGACGCGGTGCGTCGCGGGGTCCAGGCGCAGGCCATGGAACTCGACGGCGTCCTCGGTGATCTCCGGAGCGCGCCGGCGCAGCACCGCCTTGATGCGCGCCTGCAGCTCCTTCATCGAGAAGGGCTTGGTGATGTAGTCGTCGGCGCCCGTCTCGAGGCCGCGCAGCTTGTCCTCCTCGTCGCCGCGCGCCGTGAGCATGATGATGGGCAGCGCCCTGGTGCGGGCGTCGGCGCGCAGCCGGCGCGCGAGCTCGATGCCGCTCTGGCCCGGCAGCATCCAGTCGAGCAGGACCAGGTCCGGCAGTTCCTCCTCGATGCGCCTGAGGCCCTCCTCGGCGCTCGCGGCCATCACGGGGTGCTGCCCCGCCTGCTCGAGGTTCAGGGCGATGAGCTCCTGGATGGCGGGTTCGTCTTCGACGACGAGGATGCGGGCGGGCATGGAGTGTCCATCACGATCGTTGCCGGCATGTTACGGGCCGGCCGTGACAGCAAGGTTACAGCCCCGGGACGCCGTTCGCCGCCGCTAGGTGCCGAGGACGGAGTCGATGCGCGGGTGGCGCACGTCGCAGAGCAGGCGCGCGAATTCGGCCTTGACCACGGCGTAGCACTCGCAGGTTCGCCCCTCCAGCCCCGCGCGGTCGAGCACCGAGATGTGGCCGCGCCGGTAGCGGATGTACCCGGCGGCCTGCAGCCTCCCGGCGGCCTCCGTGATGCCCTCGCGGCGCACGCCGAGGGCGCCGGCGATCAGCTCCTGCGTCATGACCAGCTCGCTCGAGGGCATCCGGTCGAGGGTCAGCAGCAGCCACCGGCAAAGCTGCTGCTCGACGGAGTGGTGGCGGTTGCAGGCGCCGGACTGGAAGATCTGCGTGACCAGCGCCTGCGTGTAGCGCAGCAGCTGCCGCTGCACCAGGCCGGCGCGATCGAATTCCTCCCTCAGGACCCGGCCCGGGAGCCGGTAGCCGTAGCCCGCGGTCTGCACGACGGCCGAGGTGGGCGAGGTGGGCGAGGTGTCGGCCCCCATGAAGAGCGCGATGCCGAGGACGCCCTCGCTGCCCACGCCCGCGACTTCCACGGACACCCCCGACGACAGGCCGTGCAGGAGCGACACGATGGCGGTGGTGGGGAAGTGGGCGTGCTGCATCGCGCAGCCGGGCTCGTGCAGCGTCTCGCCCAGCCGCATCGGGACGAGCTCGAGGTGCGGCACCAGGCGCGCGAATTCCTCGTCGGGCAGGGCGGCGAGCAGGCGGTTCTGCGCCGGACTGTGCGGCGGTGGCCTGGCGGGCAGGGGCATCAGCGCGTCCTACTTCGCGCCCGGACGCTCGATGCCGATGCCGCGGTAGCCGATGAAGCGGCACGACTGGTCGAACATGGGCTCGCCGCTCACCTGGAACACCTGGCGCGAGCCGTCGGCGTTGACGCGGCTGAAGGAGAAGTCGAGGAACGGCTGCCGGGCCGCGATCATCGCCTGCAGCACCTCCCGT
>JAMPXV010000001.1 GCA_023700985.1 Lysobacter sp. | reverse complement strand
GGCGCCACCGAGTGGCGCAAGAAGTGAAGTGAGGAGGGCCCGGCGCCGCCGGGCCCGCCCCGCAGCGCTCGCGCGCCGCGGGCGACGCCTCAGCGCACGAACTTCAGGCTGCGCGAGATGATCGTGAGGTCGACGAAGGTCGACCCGTTGTGGTCGTCGGGCCCGTAGGCCACCTTGAATCCGCCCGCGTCGTAGGGGGCGAGCGATTCCATCGCCTTGATGAAGCTCTCCCGCGTGAGGTTCTTCCCCGCGCGCCGGATTCCCTCCACCATCACCTTCGCCGCGATGTAGCCTTCCAGGGTGCCGAAGCCCGGCTCGCCCTTGGCTTCCGCGATGAGGGCGCGGTACTCCTTGACTACCGGGATCGAGCCGTCCCACGGGAACGGGACGACCTGGGAGATCTGCACGCCGCGGCCGACGACGCCGAGCTCGCTGGCGAGCGCCTTGCTGCCGACGAAGGAGACGTTCCAGAAGTACGGGTTCGACCCGGCCTGCTTCATTTCCTTGATGAAGGCGGCGCAGGACTTGTAGGCGCTGATCATGATGATCGCCTCCGGGGCCGCCTGGCGCAGCTCCGCGACCGCCTTCGCGACGTCGACGGTGTTGCGCTCGACGGTCGCCTTGCCCGCCATCGCGAGGTTGCGCTTCTTGAGCGCGCGCTCGACGCCCGTGAGCCCGGCCATGCCGTAGGCGTCGTTCTGGTAGAAGACGGCGATCTTGGTCACGCTCATCGCCGTGAGGTGCTGGACGATCGCCTCCGTCTCGTCCCAGTAGCTCGCGCGGACGTTGAAGATGTAGCGGTTGAAGGGGTTGCGCAGCAGCTCGGCCCCGGTGAACGCGCCGACGAAGGGCACCTTCGCCTCGGTGAAGATCGGCAGGGACGCCTGGGAGGTGGGGGTTCCCACGTACCCGAACAGGGCGAACACCTTCTCGTCGTTGATCAGCTTGCGCGTGTTCTCGGCGGCGCGCGGCGGCTCGTAGCCGTCGTCCAGGGTCTTCAGGACGATCTTGCGGCCGTTCACGCCGCCCCTGGCGTTCACCTGGTTGAAGTAGAGGCTGGCGCCGAGCTGCATGTCCTTGCCCAGTTCCTGCGCGGGGCCCGAGAGGGCGACCGACTGCCCCAGCACGACCTGGGTGTCGGTGACGCCCTGGGCGAGCGCAACGCCTGCCGAAAGCGCCAGCGCGAAAAACGACATCAAACCGCGAACCATGGAGTCTCTCCCCTGATCGATGTGAACGATTTCCCGCGACATGATAACGCGCCCGGCGCCGGCGCAGGGAGGCGGGATCAGCCGGCGAAGAACTCGCGGACCTTGTCCATGAACGACTTCGCCCTGGGATTGTGGCGGTCGCCGTTGCTCTGGCTGATCTCCTCGAACTCGCGCAGCAGCTCCCGCTGGCGGTCGGTGAGCTTCACCGGCGTCTCGACGACGATCTCGCACAGGAGGTCGCCCGGGTGGGCGGCGCGCACGCCCTTGATGCCCTTGCCGCGCAGGCGCAGCACCTGGCCGGTCTGCGTCTCGGCGGCGATCTTCACCTTGGCCTGGCCCTCGAGGGTGGGTATCTCGATGTCGCCGCCGAGGGCGGCCGTGGCGAAGCTCACCGGCATCTGGCAGTGCAGGTCGTTGCCGTCGCGCTGGAAGACCGCGTGCTCCTTCAGGTGGATCACCACGTAGAGGTCGCCCGGCGGGCCGCCGTTCACGCCGGCCTCGCCCTCGCCGGCGAGGCGGATGCGGTCGCCCTCGTCGATGCCCGCGGGAATCTTCACGGCGAGGGTCTTGTGGCGCTTCACGCGGCCGGCCCCGCCGCAGGCGCGGCACGGGTCGGTGATCTGCTTGCCGCTGCCGTGGCAGGTCGGGCAGGCCTGCTGGATCGAGAAGAAGCCCTGCGACATGCGCACCGCGCCCTGTCCCGCACACGTCGAGCAGGTCTTGGGATGGGTGCCGGGCTTCGCACCCGTGCCGTGGCAGGTGTCGCATTCCTCCATGGCCGGAATGCGGATCTTGGTCTCGGTGCCGCGCGCGGCCTGCTCGAGGGTGATCTCGAGGTTGTAGCGCAGGTCGGCGCCGCGGTAGACGCTGGAGCGGCCGCGCCCGCCGCCGCCGCCGAAGATGTCGCCGAAGATGTCGCCGAAGGCCTCGGCGAAGCCGCCGAACCCGGGCTCGCCGCCCATGCCGCCCATCTGCGGGTTGACCCCGGCGTGCCCGTAGGCGTCGTAGGCGCGGCGCTTCTCGGCCTCCGAGAGCACCTCGTAGGCCTCCTTCGCCTCCTTGAACTTCTCCTCGCTCTCCTTGCTGTCCGGGTTGCGGTCCGGGTGGAACTTCATGGCGAGCTTGCGATAGGCCTTCTTGATGTCCTCCTCGGAGGCATCCCGGCCCAAGCCCAGCACTTCGTAGTAGTCGCGTTTCGTCGCCATCGTCCAATCCAACAGATGCGGGAAAGGGTGAAGGGGCGCCTACCCCTTCACCCTCCGGTTCCGCGGGGCCGGCCGGATCAGGCCGGCTTCTTGTCCTTCACCTCGGTGTACTCCGCGTCGACCACGTTGCCGTCGTCCTTCCCGCCTTCGGCCTTCGCCTCCCCGCCCTCGGGGGCCGCGCCGGCCTGCGCCTTCGCCTGGGCGTCGGCGTAGATCTTCTCGCCCAGCTTCTGGGAGACGGTGGCGAGCGCCTGGCTCTTCGCGTCGATGGCCGCCTTGTCGCCGTCCTTCAGAACCGCCTCCAGGGCCTTGGCAGCCTCCTCGATCGCCGACTTCTCGGCCGCCTCGACCTTGTCGCCGTAGTCGGCGAGGGACTTCCTCACCGAGTGCAGCAGCTGGTCGGCCTGGTTTCGCGCGGTGACCAGCTCGAGCTGGCGCTTGTCCTCGTCGGCGTGGGACTCGGCGTCCTTCACCATCCGCTGGATCTCGTCCTCGGTGAGGCCCGAGCTCGCCTTGATGGTGATCTTGGACTCCTTGCCCGTCGCCTTGTCGCGCGCGTTCACGTGCAGGATGCCGTTGGCGTCGATGTCGAAGGTGACCTCGATCTGCGGCATGCCGCGCGGGGAGGGCGGGATGCCCTCGAGGTTGAACTGGCCCAGGCTCTTGTTGCCGGAGGCGACGTCCCGCTCGCCCTGCAGCACGTGGATCGTGACGGCGCCCTGGTTGTCCTCCGCCGTGGAGAAGACCTGCTGCGCCTTCGTGGGAACGGTCGTGTTCTTCTGGATGAGCTTGGTCATCACGCCGCCCAGCGTCTCGATGCCGAGGGACAGCGGCGTCACGTCGAGGAGCAGCACGTCCTTCACCTCGCCCTGCAGCACGCCCCCCTGGATCGCCGCGCCCACCGCCACGGCCTCGTCCGGGTTCACGTCCTTGCGCGGCTCCTTGCCGAAGAACTCCTTCACCTTGTCCTGCACCTTCGGCATGCGCGTCATGCCGCCCACGAGGATCACGTCGCCGATGTCGGAGACCTTCACGCCGGCGTCCTTGATCGCGATGCGGCACGGCTCGATAGTGCGCTCGATGAGGTCCTCGACGAGTGCCTCGAACTTCGCGCGCGTGATCTTCATCGCCAGGTGCGAGGGCGCGCCGTTGGCCATCGCGATGTACGGCTCGTTGATCTCCGTCTGCTGCGAGGAGGAGAGCTCGATCTTGGCCCGCTCGGCCGCCATCTTCACGCGCTGCAGGGCGATCGGGTCCTTGGAGAGGTCGATCCCGGAGGTCTTGCGGAACTCCTCGACGATGTAGTCGATGATGCGCTGGTCGAAGTCCTCGCCGCCCAGGAACGTGTCGCCGTTCGTCGAGAGCACCTCGAACTGGTGCTCGCCCTCGACCTCGGCGATCTCGATGATCGAGATGTCGAACGTGCCGCCGCCCAGGTCGTAGACCGCGATCTTGCGGTCGCCTTCCTTCTTGTCGAGGCCGAAGGCGAGTGCTGCGGCCGTGGGCTCGTTGATGATGCGCTTCACCTCGAGGCCGGCGATCCGGCCCGCGTCCTTGGTGGCCTGGCGCTGCGAGTCGTTGAAGTAGGCGGGCACCGTGATCACGGCCTCGGTGACCGGCTCGCCGAGGTAGTCCTCGGCAGTCTTCTTCATCTTGCGCAGGACCTCCGCGGAGACCTGCGGGGGCGCCATGCCGCGGCCCCGCGCCTCGACCCAGGCGTCGCCGTTCTCCGCGCGCGAGATCTTGAATGGCATGAGGGCGATGTCCTTCTGCACCTCCTTCTCCTCGAAGCGGCGGCCGATGAGGCGCTTCACCGCGAAGAGGGTGTTCTTCGCGTTGGTGACCGCCTGCCGCTTGGCCGGGGCCCCGACGAGGATCTCGTCGTTTTCCGTGTAGGCGACGATCGAGGGCGTGGTGCGCGCGCCCTCGCTGTTCTCGATGACCTTGGGCTTGCCGCCCTCCATGATCGCCACGCAGGAGTTGGTGGTGCCCAGGTCGATGCCGATGATCTTTGCCATGTTCGCTGTCCTTAGTCCTTGTCCTGAACCTGACCGGAAAGTAGGGGTTTCCGGGCGTATTTCAAGCGGTTGTGGGTGCCGCGCCCGATTCGGCGGGCTGGCCGGCCGCCACCATCACCAGCGCGGGCCGGATGACGCGGTCGTTGAGGAGGTAGCCCTTGCGCAGCACGTTGACGACGGTGTTGGGCGCCTGGTCGGAGGGGACCTGGCCCATCGCCTCGTGGCGGTGCGGGTCGAACTTCTCGCCGGCCGGGTCGACCTGGACCACGCCGGCCCGCTCGAAGGCGGCCGAAAGCTGCCGGTGGGTGAGCTCGACGCCTTCGCGCAGCGACTCGATGCTGGGCGCGTCGACGGCGAGCGCCGCCTCCAGGCTGTCACGCACGGCGAGCAGGCCCGCGGCGAAGGACTCCACCGAGAACTTGTGCGCCTTGGCGACGTCCTCGGCGGAGCGGCGGCGCGTGTTCTCCGTCTCGGCCTTCGCGCGCAGGAAGTCCTCGGTCAGCCGCGCGGCCTCCGCCGTGGCGGCCGCGAGCTGCGCCTCGAGCTCGGCGATCCGGGCCTCGGGCGCGATGGGGGTATCCGCCGCCTTTTCGGGCGCGGGGGCTTGCGGGTCGTTCACGCGAATCTCCCTGAAAAACAAACCGTTGCGCAGCAAATGGGGGCGCAGGCGGGCAATTCAAGGCAACTCCGGTGCCATACCGGAAAGGGGGTACCGGAAGATATCGGAACCCATTGATTCAAATCAAGAAAATGCGAGGCCTTGCGGACAGACTGGCGGGGACGCCCCAACTCCCCGGAGATTCCATGAGAAAAGCCAAGATTGCCCTCCTCGCCGCTGCCGTCGTGTCCTCCTTCGCGCTTCCCGTCTCCGCTGCCGAAGGCCCGTGGCTGGTCCGCCTGCGGGCCCTGTACCTCGAGCCGTCCGACAAGTCCGACGCGATCCCCGCCCTCGCAGTGCCGGCCGACGCCATCACGGTGAACGACAAGTGGTTCCCGGAGGTCGACATCACCTACTTCTTCACCCCCAACATCGCCACGGAACTCGTCCTCACCTATCCGCAGAAGCACACCGTCACGGTGCAGCAGAGCGCGCTGGGGGGCGCGGTGGACATCGGCACGTTCAAGCACCTGCCGCCCACGCTGTCGCTCCAGTACCACTTCGCGCCGGAGGCGACGTTCCGCCCGTACGTGGGTGCCGGCGTCAACCTGACCTACTTCATCGACGACAACCTGGAGATCCCCGGCGTCGGCAAGCTGGGGATGGACAGCTACAGCGTCGGCGCGTCGTTCGGCGCCGGCTTCGACTGGAAGGTCGACAAGAACCTCTTCGTCAACTTCGACGTGAAGAAGGTCTACATCGGCAGCGACGTGACGCTCGGCGGCGCGAAGGTGACGGAGGTGAACGTCGACCCGATCCTCTGGAGCGTGGGCCTGGGCTGGCGCTTCTAGCCCGCCCGCTGCCGCTCCGGCGCCCGCCCGGCCGACCGCCGGGCGGGCGTCAGCGTTTCTTCCCCCCGAAGACCCAGCTCACCAGGAGCGTGACGAGGCTGTAGAGGATCGAGCCCACGAGGGCGGAAAGGAAGCCGTCGACCGAGAACCCCTTCACGACCTGCGCCACGAACCAGAAGAGGCCGGCGTTGATCACGAAGAGGAAGAGGCCGAGGGTGATGATCGTCACCGGCAGCGTGAGGAGGACCAGGACCGGGCGGATCAGCGCGTTGACGAGCCCCAGGACGAGGGCCGCGATCACCGCCGCGAAGAACGACTCCACGCGAACGCCCGGGTAGAGGTAGGCGACGGCCAGCAGCGCGAGCGCGCTCAGGAGCCATCGGAGGAGGAGTGAGCCCATGTCGTGCCTTTCGCTAGTTCGTCGCGCCGAGGACGCGCGCGCGCGCCGCCGACTCGCGCGCCTCGGCCTCGGCCGCCGTCGAGTCCCATTCCGCGCTCGCCCAGCCGTGCAGGTTGTCGAGCGCGATGCGGGTGAGGGCCGCCATGAACGCCGGCGAGTCGTTGGTGGTGGGGATGTAGTTGAATTCCTTGCCGCCGGCCGCGCGGAAGGCGTCGCGGCATTCCATCGCGATCTCCTCGAGCGTCTCGAGGCAGTCGGCCGCGAACCCCGGGCAGATCACGTCCACGCGCCCCGTGCCCTTGCGGCCCAGCTCCTCGAGCGTATCGGCCGTGTAGGGCTTCAGCCATTCGGCCCGTCCGAACCGCGACTGGAAGGTGACGAGGGTGCGCTCGTCGTTCCATCCCAGCTCGGTGGCGATGAGCCGGGCGCTCTTGTGGCATTCGCAGTGGTACGGGTCGCCGCGGTCCAGCGAGAACCGCGGCAGGCCGTGGAAGCTCATCACCAGGCGGTCCGGCCGTCCGTGCTTCATCCAGTAGTCGTTGACGGACCGGGCCACGGCCTTCACGTAGGCCGGGTGGTCGTGGAAGTGGCGCACGAAGCGGATGGCCGGGACGTTGCGCGTGCGCGCGAGCACGGCGCCGACGGCGTCCATGGCCGAGCCGGTCGTGCTGGCGGCGTACTGGGGATAGAGCGGCAGCACCAGGATCCGGTCGCAGCCCTTGCCGCGCAGTTCCGCGATGCCCGCCGCGACCGAGGGGTTGCCGTAGCGGCAGGCGCCCGCGACCGCGAGCGGCGACTTCACGCGCTCGCCGAGGTAGCCGCGCAGAAGCTGCACCTGGCGGTCGAGGTAGACGCGCAGCGGCGAGCCCTCCTTCGTCCAGATCAGGGCGTACTTGGCCGCGCTCTTCGCCGGGCGCGTGACCAGGATGATGCGCAGGATCACCCACCACGCCGCGCGCGGGATCTCGACGACGCGCGGGTCCCACAGGAACTCGGCGAGGTAGCGGCGGACCGCGCCGGCGTCCGGCGCGTCCGGCGTGCCGAGGTTGACGAGGAGGATGCCGGTGCGCGACTTCGCCCCGTGCGCGTAGGGGGGTTCCGGGAGGTAGGCCATTCAGTGCTGGGACAGCGCCGACGAGATCAGCTTCGCCGTCACGTCGACGATGGGGATCACGCGCTCGTAGGCCATGCGGGTCGGCCCGATGACGCCCACGGTGCCCACCACCCGGCCGTCCACCTCGTAGGGAGCCGTCACGATGGAGCACTCGTCGAGCGGCACGAGCTGCGAGTCGCCGCCGATGAAGATCTTCACGCCCTCGGCGCGCTCGCTCTCGTCCAGCAGGCCCAGCAGCTGGGCCTTTCCCTCGAAGAGGTCGAAGAGCTTGCGCAGCCGCGCGCGGTCGGAGGACAGGTCCTCGACGTCCAGGAGGTTCCTTTCCCCGGAGAGCACCACGCCGTCGCCGGGCTGGCGCATCGCCTCGCCGCCCGTCTCGATGGCGGCGCGCATGAGCGACGAGATGTCCTGGTGGAGGTCGAGCAGCTCGCCGCGCACCCGGCTCGCGATCGTGGCGAAGTCCATGCCGGCGTAGTTCTGGTTGATGGCGTTGGCGGCCTCGACGAGCTGCGCGGCGGAGTAGGGCCGGTCCGTGACCAGCACGCGGTTCTGCACCTCGCCGTCGGAAGCCACGATGATGAGCAGGACGCGCCTCTCGGAAAGGTGGAAGAACTCCACGTGCCGCAGCGCGGCGCGCCGCCGCGGCGACACCACCACGCCGGCGAAGTGGGTGAGGTCCGACAGGAGCTGGGATGCGGCGGCGACCACCCGGTGCGGGTCGTCCGGCAGGAGGCTCTCCTCGATCTGCGCGCGCTCCACCTCCTCCAGGGGGCGCACCGTGAGCAGGGTGTCGACGAAGAGCCGGTAGCCCTTGGGCGTGGGCACGCGCCCGGCGGAGGTGTGCGGGCTCGCGACGAACCCCATCTCCTCGAGGTCGGCCATCACGTTGCGGATCGTGGCGGGCGAGAGCTCCAGGCTGGAGGCCCGCGCGAGGGCGCGGGAGCCCACCGGCTGGCCGTCGGCGATGTAGCGTTCGATGAGGATCTTGAGCAGGGCCTGCGCCCGGTCGTTCAGCATGCGGTTCATTGTACGAAAAATCGGTTCCCCCTGCGGCCGGGTTTCTCCTTTGTTTGCAGGGGGCGCTGTGATCTAATTGGCGCCCATGCCCCCTTCCTTCAAGACCGTGGCCGTCGTCGGCAAAAGCGACGCCACGGTGCTCCCCGACAAGCTCGACCAGGTGATCGCCGTCCTGCGCGCCCACGGCGCGGCGGTGCTCATGGACACGCGCACGGCCGAGGCGTCGCGCACCCCCCCCGACGAGGCGCTGGCGCTCGCCGACCTCCCGGCGCGGGCGGACCTCGCCGTCGTGGTGGGCGGCGACGGCACGCTTCTTTCCTGCGCGCGCCTGATGGCGGCCCACGGCGTGCCCCTCATCGGCGTGAACCTCGGCCGCCTGGGCTTCCTCACCGACATTCCCGCCGACAAGGTCTCCGAGACGCTTTCCGCGGTGCTGGCCGGCGAGTTCATCACCGAGGAGCGGCTCATGCTCTCGACGCGCGTGCTGCGCGCCGGGCGCGAGGTGTTCGCCACCCACGCGATGAACGACGTGGTGGTGAGCCGCGCGGGCACGGGCAGCATGATCGAGTTCGCCGTGCACGTGGACGGGGAGTTCATCTACAGCCTGCGCGCCGACGGGATCATCGCCGCCACCCCGACCGGCTCCACCGCCTACGCGCTGTCCGCCGGCGGCCCCATCCTGCACCCGGGCCTGTCCGCGGTGGCGCTCGTGCCCATCTCGCCGCACACCCTCTCGAACCGGCCGGTGGCCATCCAGAGCTCGTCGCGCATCGACATCGTGCTGGTGAAGGGCGCGGGCGCGCGCGCCAACTTCGACGTGCAGTCGCACGTGGACCTCGAGGCGAACGACGTCGTGGGCGTGGCCGCGGCCGAGAAGCCGGCGATCCTCCTGCACCCGCGCGGCTACCGCTACTTCTCGATGCTGCGCGACAAGCTGCGCTGGAACGAGCGCAACTCCTGAGGCGGCAACGCTCCCCATGCTCCGGGCCCTGTCGCTTCGCGACTTCGTCATCGTCGAGGCGCTCGACCTCGAGCTCGCCACGGGCTTCACCGCGCTGACCGGCGAGACGGGGGCGGGCAAGTCGATCCTGGTCGACGCCCTCGGTCTCGTCCTCGGCGCGCGGGCCGACCCCGGCGTGATCCGCGCCGGCGCCGCCCGGACCGACATCGCCGCCGAATTCGAGGTCGCCGCGCTCCCCGCGGCGCGGGCGTGGCTCGCCGCGAGCGACCTCGACGAGGAGGGGGGCGAGACCTGCCTCGTGCGGCGCACCATCGACCGGGCCGGGCGATCGCGCGGGTTCGTGAACGGCCGGCCGGCCACCGCGGCGCAGCTGCGCGAGCTGGGCGAGCACCTCGTGGACATCCACGGCCAGCACGAGCACCAGTGGCTCTCCCAGCGCGACTACCAGCGCCGGCTCCTTGACGCGTTCGGAGGCTCCGAGGGCGAGGCCCGCGAGACGGCGCGCCTGCACGGGGAATGGCGTCGCGCGGCCGAGGCGCGCTCGGCGCGGGAGTCGGCGCAGGAATCCTCCGTGCGCGAGCGCGAGTTCCTCCGCGACGAGATCCGCGACCTGGAGGCGCTCGGCTTCACGCCCGAGGGCTGGGCCGCGGAAACCGCCGAGCACCGCCGGCTCGCCCATGCGCAGGAGCTCATCGCCCACTGCCGCGCCGCGCTCGAGGCCGCCGACGAGGCGGAGCCGAGCGCCACCGGCCTCCTCGCGGGCGCCGCCTCGCGGCTTGCCGAGGCCGCCGCGATGGATCCCGACCTCGCGCAGGCGCAGCGCGACCTCGAGTCGGCCACGGCCCATGCAGGGGAGGCCGCGCACCAGTTGCGCCGATACCTGCAGCGCGTCGAGCCCGATCCCGAGCGCCTCGACGCGCTCGACCGGAGGCTTCGCGACGTCCACGACGCGGCGCGCCGGATGCGCGTGGAGCCGGCCGGGCTTCCGGATGCGCTCGCCGCCCGCCGCGCGAGGCTCGCGGAGATCGGCGGCGACGAAAGCCTCGAGGCGCTGCGCGAGCGCGAGAGCGCGGCCAGGGCGGCGTTCGGCAAGGCGGCCGGCGCCCTTTCCGCGAAGCGGCGGGACGCCGCCCGCCGGCTCGGCGAGGAAGTCACCGGCAGGCTGCAGGGCCTCGCCATGGAGGGCGGTCGGCTCGAGGTCTTCCTCGATCCCCAGGCGCAGCCTTCCGCCAGCGGCCTGGAAAGCGTCGAGTTCCGCGTGGCCGCCCATGCCGGGCAGCCGGTCGGCCCGGTGGGCAAGGTCGCCTCCGGCGGCGAGCTGTCGCGGCTGGCGCTCGCCATCCAGGTCCTGATGGGCGGGCGCGCCGGCATCCCGACGCTCGTGTTCGACGAGGTCGACGCCGGCATCGGCGGGCGCGTGGCGGAGATCGTGGGGTCGCTGCTCGCCGAGCTCTCGCGCCACCACCAGGTCCTCTGCGTCACCCACCTGCCGCAGGTGGCGGCGTTCGCGCGGCACCAGCTGCGCGTGGCGAAGGAGGCCGGGGCGGGAGGCACGCTCGCCACCGTGGCGCCGCTGGACGCCGCGGGGCGCATCGAGGAGATCGCCCGCATGCTGGGGGGGGCGAGGATCACGGAGACGACGCGGCGTCACGCGGAGGAGATGCTGGGGAACGGGACCGCGGCTTCGATCGAGAAGAAAACGAAAAGCCGGGCCGCCGGGCGCGCGCGTTAGCGCGGGCCGGCCGCCGGGGGGAGGGACGGCATGGAAGCGACTCCGGGAAAGGCCGCGCTGGTCCTGGCGGGCGGGGGCGCGCGCGCGGCCTACCAGGTGGGCGTCCTGCAGGCGATCAAGGAGATGCTGCCGGACCCGGCCGTCAATCCCTTCCCCATCATCGCGGGGACCTCGGCCGGCGCGGTGAACGCCGGGGCGCTCGCCTGCCACGCCGACGACTTCGGCCGCGCGGTCGAGAACCTCCTCGAGGTCTGGCGCCAGTTCGAGCCGCGGCACGTCTACCGTTCCGACTTCGCCGGCGTGGCCGCCAACAGCGCGCGCTGGCTCGCGGGCTTCGTCTTCGGGGCCTTCGTGCGCGACCGGCGCATGTCGCTTCTCGACAACCGCCCGCTGGCCGCGCTCCTGGCGCGCAAGCTCGAGTTCGCGCGCATCGAGCAGAACATCGCCAAGGGGGCGCTCGACGCGGTGGCGATCACCTGCTCCGGCTACACCTCGGGGCAGAGCGTGAGCTTCTTCGAGGGCGCGCCGCACCTCGGCGGCTGGAAGCGCTCCCAGCGCGTGGGCATCCGCGCGAAGATCCAGGTCGAGCACCTCATGGCCTCCAGCGCGATCCCCTTCCTGTTCCCGGCGCACCACCTCAACCGCGAGTACTTCGGCGACGGCTCCATGCGCCAGATCGCGCCCGTGAGCCCGGCGCTGCACCTGGGGGCCGAACGCGTCGTCGTCGTGGGAACGGCCCGCATCCGCAACGACGATCCCGAGCGCACGCGCGGCGACTCCCACCCCACGCTCGCGCAGGTGGCCGGGCACGTCATGAACTCGATCTTCCTGGACAGCCTCGCCGTCGACATCGAGCGGCTCGAGCGCATCAACCGGACGATCAGCGCCGTGCCGCGGGACCGGCTGCGGCAGATGGGCCTCACGCTGCACCACGTGGACGTGCTGGTCATGACGCCCTCGGAACCGCTCGACGTGATCGCCGTGCGCCATGTGCGCAGCCTCCCGGCGCCCATCCGCTTCCTCCTGCGCAACGTCGGGACGATGCGGCGCGGCGGCGCCAACTTCGCGAGCTACCTCCTCTTCGAGCAGGGCTACTGCCGCGAGCTGATCGGCCTGGGCTACCAGGACACGATGAAGCGCCGCGAGGAAGTCGAGGCGTTCCTGGTGGGCGGGATGTGCCCGGTCCCGGGCGCCTACGCGCGCACCGTGAAGTTCTTCGCCCCGTCCTCAGGGGCGCACTCGCACGGAGAAGCCTGATGGCCCGACCCGTCCCGCACGGCCGCGCCGATTACCCCCACGCGCGCGAGATCACGACACGATGGATGGACAACGACGCGTACGGGCACGTGAACAACGTCGTGTACTACTCCTACTTCGACACCGTCGTGAACGACTGGCTCATCCGCCAGGGGCTGCTCGACGTCGAGAAGGGCGCCGTCATCGGGCTGGTCGTCGAGACGGGGTGCCACTACTTCGAGTCGCTCACCTACCCGGAAACGGTGACGGCGGCGATGCGCGTGGCGCACGTCGGCAACTCCAGCGTGCGCTACGAGATCGCCCTGTTCGGCGAGGGCAGGGCGCAGGCCGCCGCGCAGGGTCACTTCGTGCACGTCTACGTGGACCGCGCCACGCGGCGCCCGACGGCGCTGCCGGAGGCGTGGCGGCGGGCGCTCGCCACGCTGCGCGCCGAGGGGGCGGCGCCGTGAGGCCGGCCGTCCTGTTCGCGGGCCTGGCGCTCGCCGTCGCGACGGCGACCGCCCAGTCGCCCGGCATCCAGCGGCAGGTCCTGCAGCGCGCGGCCGGGCCGGATGGCGGGCACGAGGTCCTCCTGGTGAGGATCGAGATCGCGCCGGGTGCGGCGGCGGGGCGGCACTCCCATCCCGGCGTGGAGACGGGCTACCTGCTGGAGGGGGAGGCGGTGATGGAGGTCGACGGCGAGGCGCCGCGCCGGCTCGGCCCCGGCGACACCTACCTGATACCGGCCGGCCGCATCCACGACGCGCGGGCCGTCGGCGCTCGGCCGGTCACGGTGATCGCGACCTTCGTGGTCGAGCGCGGCAAGCCCCTGGCCACGCCCGCGCCCTGAGCCGCGATCAGGCGAGCAGGATCGGGCTCGAGAAGCGGGCCTTGAGCCACTGCGAGATGGCCGCCACCTCCTCGGCGCACACCGAGTGGGGCATCGGGTAGGCGTGCCATTCGGGCGCGAGCCCGCGCGAAACGAGCGTGGCGCGGGACGACTCCGCCAGGGCCAGCGGCACGACCGGGTCCTGCGTGCCGTGCGCCATGAACACCGGGATGCGCTCGTTGGCGTCGGCCGACTCCCGGTCCAGCGTCTCGGCGAGCGGCAGGTAGGTCGAGAGCGCGAGGATGCCGGCAAGCGACTCGGTGTGCCGCAACCCCGTGTGCAGGGCGATGGCCCCGCCCTGGGAGAACCCCGCGAGCACGATGCTGCGCGCGGGCATGCCGCGCGACTTCTCGCGCGCGAGGAAGGCCTCCACCTGCGCCTGCGACTGGCGGATGCCGGCCTCGTCCGGCAGGCGCCCGATGTCGGCCATCGCGATGTCGTACCACGCCCGCATCGCGTAGCCGTTGTTGATCGTGACCGGCCGCACCGGCGCGTTCGGGAAGATGAAGCGAAGCGGCAGGTCCTCGGGCAGGTCGAGCTCGCGCACGATGGGCACGAAGTCCCAGCCGTCGGCGCCCAGGCCGTGCATCCAGATGACCGTGCCGACGGGTTCCGCGCCGGTCGAGAGTTCGATGTGGGAGAGCAGTTCCATGGAATGGGTTCCGGGGTTGGGGGTCAGGGCCGGGGAGCGCGGATCGCGGACTTGGGCCGGAAGGCCTTCACGACCTCCTCGCGGGTCTCGAGGTAGGGCCCGCCGACGAGGTCGATGCAGTAGGGGACGGCGGCGAAGATCCCGGCCACGCGCGTGCGACCCTCGGCGTCCTTCGCGCCCTCGAGCGTCTCGCGGATCGACTTGGGCTGCCCGGGCAGGTTGAGGATGAGCGCGCCCTTGCGCACGACCGCGACCTGGCGCGACAGGATCGCGGTGGGCACGAACTCCAGGCTGATGCGGCGCATCTGCTCGCCGAAGCCGGGCATCTCCCGGTCGGCCACGGCGAGCGTGGCCTCGGGCGTCACGTCGCGAGGCGCGGGCCCGGTGCCGCCGGTGGTGATGACGAGGTGGCAGCCGGCGCCGTCCACCAGCTCGACGAGGGCGGCCTCGATGGTGGCGCGGTCGTCGGGAACCAGGCGCCGCTCGAAGCGCAGCGGATTCAGGAGCGCGGCCGAGAGCCAGCTCTCGAGGGCCGGGATGCCCTCGTCGCGGTAGACGCCCTGCGAGGCGCGGTCGCTCGTCGAGACGAGGCCGATGGTGACGGGGTCGTGCGTGCTCATGGATCCCGCTTCGCGTGTTCCTGGATGGCGGCGTTGATGGCCTGGAAGAGCTCGCGGTAGCGCTTCGGCGTCTGCTCCGCCTGCCGTTCCTCGCGCGCGGCGGCGGCGAGCGTGCGCAGCCGGCCGGCGTCTGCGCCGGGGTACTCGAGGGCGAAGCGCTCGGCGGCCGCCGCGTCGGCGAGGAGCTCGTCGCGCCACTTCTCGGCGCGGTGGAAGAGGGCCGTCTGGCGGTGCGAGGGGGCGTGCATCGCATCGAGCTGCGCCGCGATGGGGGCGGCATCCAGGTGGCGCATCATGCGCCCGATGAGCTGCATCTGGCGGCGGATCGCCTCGTGCTTGGTCATCCTGCGGCACGCCGCGATCGCCTCGCGAAGCTCCTCGGGGAGCTCGATGCGCGCGAGCTGGTCGGGGCGCAGCTGGGTGAGGGCCTTGCCGATGTCCTGCAGCTCGTGCGCCTGCCTTTTCCGGCGGGATTTGCTGATAAGATTCTCGTCGCTCATCTGGTCTTCTTCGCCGGTTCGGGCGCTATCGCGGGCCCGCCGAAGTTTAAGGGTTTTGCGGGCCGCGCGCGCGAACCGCCCCAAAGTCCCAAGCCCCCGCCACCATGCCCGATACTCCCGCCGCCCCGGCGCTGCCCCTCGACCGCCCCGCCCTCGAATCCGCCGCGTTGCGCGCCCTGGAGCTCGCGCGTGCCCGCGGCGCGAGCGACGCGGAAGCGGAAACCTCCGCTTCCGTGGGCCAGTCGGTCACCGTGCGGCTGGGCGAGGTCGAGACCGTCGAGTACAACCGCGACAAGGCGCTCGCGGTCACGGTGTACTTCGGCCAGCGCCGCGGCAACGCGAGCACCTCGGACCTGTCGGCCGAATCCATCGCGAGGACGGTCGACGCCGCGTGCGCCATCGCCCGCCACACCGCGCCCGACGAGGCCGCGGGGCTCCCCGACGCGAAGCGGCTCTACCGGGGCGAGGCTCCGTCGCTGGATCTCTTCCACCCGTGGGGCCTTCCGGTGGAAGCCGCCATCGCCCTGGCACGCGAGACCGAGGAGGCGGCGCGCTCCGTGGACCCGCGCATCACCAATTCCGAGGGCGCCACCGTGTCGTCGTGGGACGCCGACTTCGTGTTCGCCAACTCGCTCGGCTTCGTCGGCGGCTTCCCCTCGTCGCGATCGAGCATCGGCTGCGGGGTGCTGGCGAGCGACGGCGAGGCGATGCAACGCGACTACTGGTACACGGCCGAGCGCGACCCCGCACGGCTGGAGCACGCCGCCTCCGTGGGGCGCCGCGCCGGGGAGCGCGCGGTGCGCCGCCTGGGGGCGAGGCGCGTGGCCACGGCGGAGGTGCCGGTGCTCTTCGAGGCGAATGTCGCCGGTTCCCTCATTGGCCATTTCGTGAGCGCGGCCAGCGGGTCGAGCCTCTATCGCCGCTCCTCCTTCCTCGTCGACGCGGCCGGCAAGCCCGTGTTCTCCCCGGTCGTGCACCTCGACGAGGAGCCGCACCGCGCCGGCGGCATGGCGAGCTGCTGGTTCGACGGCGAAGGGGTGGCGACGAAGGCGAGGCGCGTGGTCGATGCGGGCGTCCTCACCGGCTACTTCCTGTCCACCTACTCGGCGCGCAAGCTCGCGCTCGAGTCGACGGGCAACGCGGGAGGCTGCCACAACCTGGTGCTCGCTCCCGGCGCCGAGGACTTCGACGGCCTGGTGCGCGCGATGGGGCGCGGCCTCGTGGTCACGGAGCTCATGGGGCAGGGCGTGAACCCGGTAACCGGCGACTACTCGCGCGGCGCCGTCGGCTTCTGGGTCGAGGGGGGCGAGATCCGCTACCCGGTCGAGGAAGTCACCATCGCCGGCAACCTTCCGGCGATGTACCGCGGCATCGCGGCCGTCGGGCGGGACGTGCTGGTGCGCGGCTCGCGGTCGACGGGCTCCATCCTCGTGGAGCGCATGACCGTCGCGGGCAACTGAGCGCGCGCAATTCTGCTAGGCTTTTCGCGTCGCGCCGAAACGGGCGCGCGCCGCGGCAAATTCCGGGACTCGAGGAGCAAGCATGGAGCGCAGGAAGTTCATCGGCAAGGCCGGCGCGGGCATCGCCGGCATCGTGGCCGCGGGGAGCGCGCCCGCGTTCGCGCAGGGGGCGGGCGAGGTCAAGTGGCGCCTCGCTTCCAGCTTCCCGAAAAGCCTGGACACGATCTTCGGGGCCTCGGAATTCCTCGCCAGGCGGGTGGCGGAGGCCACCAGCGGAAAGTTCCAGATCCGCAACTTCGCCGCGGGCGAGATCGTCCCGGGGCTGCAGGTGCTCGACGCCGTCTCCAACGGGACGGTCGAGTGCGGCCACACGGCGTCGTACTACTACATCGGCAAGGACCCGACCTTCGCGTTCGGAACCACCGTGCCCTTCGGCCCCAACGCCCGGCAGTTCAACTCGTGGTGGGTGCAGGGCGGCGGCGAGGCGCTGATGAACGACTTCTACAAGGAGCACAGCCTGCGCGCGCTCCTCTGCGGCAATACCGGCGCGCAGATGGGCGGCTGGTTCCGCAAGGAGATCAAGTCGGTGGCCGACCTCAGGGGCCTCAAGATCCGCATAGCGGGGCTCGCCGGCCAGGTGCTCACGAAGCTGGGCGCCGTGCCGCAGCAGATCGCCGGCGGCGAGATCTACCAGGCGCTCGAGCGCGGCACGATCGACGCCACGGAATGGGTCGGTCCCTACGACGACGAGAAGCTGGGCTTCAACAAGGTGGCGAAGTACTACTACTACCCCGCCTGGTGGGAAGGCGGCGCGGCGCTGCAGGTGTTCGTGAACGGCAAGGCCTGGGAGGCGCTGCCGAAGGAGTACCGCGCCATCCTGGAGGCGGCGACGGCGGAGGCGAACACCTGGATGCTCACGCGCTACGACACCCAGAACGCCGTCGCGCTCAAGCGGCTGGTCGGCGGGGGCACGCAGTTGCGCGCGTTCCCGCGCCCGGTGATGGAGGCCTGCCACAAGGAGTCCCTCGCCCTGTACGCCGAGATCTCCGCGAAGAACCCGAAGTTCGCGAAGATCCACGAGCACATGATGCGGTTCCTCGAGGAGCAGGTCCTCTGGTTCCGCGTGGCCGAGGCGAACTACGACGGCTTCATGCAGACGGGGCGCAAGCCCGCGGCGGCGGCGAAGTCGCCGGCAGCGAAGAAGTAGGCGGTCCGAGCCTTGCCGAAGCCCCGCACTCGCGGGGCTTCGTCACTTTCCGCCCGTGCCGCCGAGCGCCTTCTGCAGGTCGTCGGCGGCCTTTTCGTCGGCCGCCCTGTCCTCGACCGGCGCCTCGAGCCGGATCTCCACCTTGTCGACGTCGACCTTCTCCGCGCGGTCCGCGGCGAGGAGGCTCGTCATGCCGGGGAAGGCGACGACGAGAGCGAGCGCGACCACCTGCACGCCGACGAACGGGACGACCCCGCGGTAGATGTCGGCCGTGCGGATGGCCTTCGGGGCGACGCTGCGCAGGTAGAAGAGCGAGAAGCCGAAGGGCGGCGTGAGGAAGGAGGTCTGCAGGTTCATGCCGATCATGATCGCGAACCACACCGGGTCGATGCCGAGCTTGGCGGCCACCGGCGCCAGGAGCGGCAGCAGGATGAAGGCGATCTCGAAGAAGTCGATGAAGAAGCCCAGCACGAACACGAGCAGGTTCACGACGAGGAGGAACCCGACGACGCCGCCCGGCACGAGGCCGAACAGCTGCTCGACCCAGAGGTCCCCGTCGACCGCCCGGAAGACCAGCGCGAAAATGGTGGATCCCACGAGGATGAACATGACGAAGGTCGTGAGCTTCGCCGTCTGGTCCATGGCCTGCTCGAGGAGCTTCCAGGTGAGCCGGCGCTTGGCGAGCGCCAGGCCGAGCGCGCCCACCGCGCCCATCGCGCCGCCTTCGGTCGGCGTGGCGATCCCCAGGAAGATCGTGCCCAGGACGAGGAATATGAGCACCAGCGGGGGGACCATCGCCAGAGCCGCGTGCCGGTACAGCGCCGTGCCCCGCAGCGTGCGCGCCTGCGGCGGCAGGGCGGGCACGGCCGCGGGCCGCACGACGGACACGACCAGGACGTAGCCCATCAGCAGGGCGACGAGCACCAGCCCGGGAACGACCGCGCCCGCGTACATGTCGCCCACGCTCGCGCCCAGCACGTCGGCGAGCACGATGAGCACGATCGAGGGCGGGACGATCTGCGCCAGCGTGCCCGAGGCGCAGATCACGCCGCTCGCGAGACGCTGGTCGTAGCCGTAGCGCATCATCACCGGCAGCGAGATGAGGCCCATCGCGATCACCGAGGCGGCGATCACGCCCGTGGTGGCCGCCAGCAGCGCGCCCACGAGGATCACCGCGTAGGCCACGCCGCCGCGCACCGGGCCGAAGAGCTGCCCGACGGTGTCGAGCAGGTCCTCGGCCATGCCGGTGCGCTCGAGCACAATGCCCATGAAGGTGAAGAAGGGGATGGCCATCAGGAGCTGGTTGGACATGATGCCGAATAGGCGCTGCGGCAGCGCCTGCATCAGCTCGGGCTGCAGCATTCCCAGCTCGAAGCCGATGAATGCGAAGAGGATGCCGTTGGCCGCGAGCGCGAACGCGACCGGGTAGCCCAGCAGCAGCAGCGCCGCGAGCATCACGAACATGAGCGGCGCCATGAGCTCCATCGCCACGGTTCAGTCCTTGCCGGCGGGCGGGCCCGCCCCCGGCGCCTGGCCCGGCGGGTACCAATCGTAGCGACCGCGCAGGAAGGCCGCGCGCTTGATGGTCTCGGAAATCCCCTGGAGGATCAGCAGGGCGAACCCCGCCGGAACGAGGAGCTTCACCGGCCAGCGGGCGAGTCCGCCGGCGTCCGTCGAGACCTCGCCGGACTGCCAGGAGAGCAGGAAGGCGTCCCAGCCGAACCACAGGATGATCGCGCAGGCCGGCAGCAGCATGAAAAGGGCGCCGAAGATGTCGATCCACGCCTGGGCACGTCGCGACAGCCGCCCGGCCACCAGGTCGATGCGCACGTGGGCGCCCTCGCGCAGGGCGTAGCCCGCGCCCAGCAGGAAGATCGCGGAGAAGAGGTACCACTGGACTTCCAGCCACGCGTTGGAGCCGGCGTTCAGGCCGTAGCGGGCCGAGGCGTTGCCGGCGCTGATGAGCACGGCCGCGAGCACGAGCCACTGCACGGCCCGGCCCACGAGGCCGTTGACGGCATCGATCATCGCGGCGAGCTTCAGGAGCCAGGTCATTCGCGATCCGAG
The DNA here is from genome assembly GCA_023700985.1 of Lysobacter sp. Classification (GTDB taxonomy): domain Bacteria; phylum Pseudomonadota; class Gammaproteobacteria; order Burkholderiales; family Usitatibacteraceae; genus FEB-7. Next base: position 26,520 of record JAMPXV010000001.1, on the reverse strand, counting down.
GGATGGCGGCCGCGCGGGCTTGCGTGGGCGCGCGATCGATTATAGGCGAAGGCCGGGAGGGGCCGCGTGGTAGAATCCTCCGCGCTTTCAATCACTTCGCGAGGTCCCGGCGGTGCCGGGCCGGTTCATGTTTCCCGATACCCACAGCATCGCCGCCGTCGACCCCGAGATCTGGCAAGCCATCCGCGACGAGTACCGACGCCAGGAGGACGGCCTCGAGCTCATCGCCTCCGAGAACTACGCGAGCCCCGCGGTCATGGCCGCCCAGGGCACCGTCCTCACGAACAAGTACGCGGAGGGCTACCCCGGCAAGCGCTACTACGGCGGCTGCGAGTTCGTCGACGTGGCCGAGAGCCTCGCCATCGAGCGCGTGAAGAAGCTCTTCGGCGCGGAGTACGCCAACGTGCAGCCGCACTCGGGCTCGCAGGCGAACCAGGCCGTCTACATGGCGATGCTCAAGCCCGGCGACACGATCCTCGGCATGTCGCTCGCGCACGGCGGCCACCTCACGCACGGCGCGGCGGTGAACCTCTCCGGCAAGCTGTACCACTCCGTGGCCTACGGCCTGAGCGAGGCCGAGGAGATCGACTACGACCAGGTGCGCGACCTCGCGCGCGAGTTCAACCCGCGCATGATCGTGGCCGGCGCCTCCGCCTACGCGCTGCGCGCCGACTGGCAGCGCTTCCGCGACATCGCCGACGAGGTGGGCGCGATGCTCATGGTCGACATGGCGCACTACGCCGGCCTGGTGGCCGCGGGCCTCTATCCCAACCCGGTGGGCATCGCCGACTTCGTCACGAGCACGACGCACAAGACGCTGCGCGGCCCGCGCGGCGGGATCATCCTCGCGGCGGCGGAGCACGAGAAGGCGCTCAATTCGGCCATCTTCCCCTCCATCCAGGGCGGGCCCCTCATGCACGTGATCGCCGCCAAGGCCGTCGCCTTCCGGGAGGCGCTCGAGCCCGCCTTCAAGGCCTACCAGGCGCAGGTCCTCGAGAACGCGCAGGCCATGGCCTCGACGCTCGCCGAGCGGGGCCTTCGCATCGTTTCGGGGCGCACCGAAAGCCACCTCTTCCTCGTGGACCTGCGCGCCAAGAAGGTCACCGGCAAGGACGCCGAGGCCGCGCTGGGCAAGGCCCACATCACGGTGAACAAGAACGCCATCCCGAACGACCCGGAGAAGCCCTTCGTGACGAGCGGCATCCGCGTGGGCTCCCCGGCGATGACGACGCGCGGCCTGGGCGCCGGCGAGGCCCGCCAGGTGGCGCACCTCATCGCCGACGCGCTCGAGGCGCACGCCGACGACGCGCGCCTCGCGGGCGTGCGCGAGCGCGTCAATGCCCTTTGCGCGCGGTTCCCCGTCTACGGCCCGGCCATGCGGGCCTCCTACGGCCTCGCCTGAGGCCTGCCCGGACGCCCCGCGATGAAATGCCCCTTCTGCGGCGCCGAGGACACCCAGGTGATCGACTCGCGCGTGAGCGAGGAGGGCGATTCCATCCGCCGGCGGCGGCGCTGCCAGGTCTGCGCCAAGCGCTTCACGACCTACGAGACGGCGGAGCTGCGCATGCCGCAGATCGTGAAGGGCAACGGCCAGCGCGAGGACTTCTCCTCCGCGAAGCTGCGCACGGGTTTCCAGCGCGCGCTGCACAAGCGGCCGGTCACGACCGAGCTGGTGGACGCCGCGATCACGCGCATCGAGCAGAAGCTTCTCGCCCTGGGCGAGCGCGAGGTCGACTCGCGGCGCCTCGGCGAGATGGTGATGGAGGAACTGCGCAAGCTCGACAAGGTGGCCTACATCCGCTTCGCCTCCGTCTACCGCAGCTTCTCGGACGTCGAGGACTTCCGCGACGCGATCCGCGAGGTGCGGGACAAGTAGGGTGAGCTTCTCCGCGGAGGATCATGCCCTGATGGCGCGCGCCCTGGCGCTCGCCGCGCGCGGCCGCGAGACCGCCACGCCCAACCCTAGCGTGGGGTGCGTCATCGCGAAGGGCGGCCGGGTGATCGGCGAGGGGTTCCACGCGCGCGCCGGCGAGCCGCACGCGGAGGCGGCCGCTCTGGCCGCCTGCGGCGAGTCGCCCGAAGGGGCGAGCGTCTACCTGACCCTCGAGCCCTGCAGCCACCACGGCCGCACGCCCCCCTGCGCCGACGCGCTGGTGGCCGCGCGGGTCGGCCGCGTGGTCGCCGCCCTGGAGGATCCCAACCCGCTGGTGAAGGGGCGCGGACTCGCGAAGCTGCGGGAAGCCGGCATCCGCGTGGAAACGGGCCTCATGGCGGAGGCGGCCGCGGAGGCCCACCGCGGGTTCCTCGCGCGCATGTCGCGCGGCCGGCCGTGGATGCGCATCAAGTCCGCGGCCTCGCTCGACGGGCGCATCGCGCTCGCCAACGGGGAAAGCCGCTGGATCTCCGGCGAGGCCTCGCGGCGCGACGTCCACGCGCTGCGCGCGCGGTCGTGCGCCATGCTCACCGGCATCGGCACCGTGCTTCGCGACGACCCGGAGCTCACGGTGCGCCACGTGCCATGCGCGCGGCAGCCGCGCCGCGTCGTCATCGACAGCCGCCTCGAGCTGCCCGACACCGCGAAGATCCTGGCAGGCGAGCCGCCCCTGGTGCTCACGGTGAGCGAGGATCGCGAGCGGCGCGCGGCCCTGGAAGCGCGCGGCGCGGAAGTTGTCATGGTGCCGGCCGTCGCCGGGGGCAAGACCGATCTCGCCGCCGTCGCGCGCCTGCTCGCCGACCGCGGCTTCAACGAGGTCACCGTCGAGACGGGCGCCAAGCTCAACGGGTCGCTGCTGGCGGCCGGCGTCATCGACGAGATCGTGCTCTACCTCGCCCCCATGCTGCTCGGCGATCCCGCGCAGGGTCTCTATGCGCTGCCCGAGCTGCGCAACCTGGCGGAGGCGCCGCGCCTGCGCATCGTGGACGTCCGCGCCGTCGGCCCGGACCTTCGCATCACCGCCCGACTGGAGAGCTGAACATGTTCACCGGCATCGTGACCGCCATCGGCCGCATCGCTTCCGCGCGGCCCCACGGCGACGGCCTGCGGCTGCGCGTCGACGCGCCCGGCTTCGGCATGGACGACGTGGCGCTGGGCGACTCGATCGCGCTGCAGGGCGTGTGCCATACGGTGGTGGCCAAGGACGCGGGCGGGTTCGAGGTCGACACCTCGGCCGCGACGCTCGAGGTGACCACCGGGCTCGAGGAAGGCCGCGAGGTGAACCTCGAGAAGTCGCTCACGCTCGCCGACCGGCTGGGCGGGCACCTCGTGAGCGGGCACGTGGACGGCGTGGGCACCGTCACGGCCTTCGACGACCTCGGCGGCAGCTGGCGCCTGGAGATAGAGATGCCCCCCGACCTGTCGCGCTACGTGGCCCGCAAGGGCTCGATCGCGGTCGACGGCGTGAGCCTCACGGTGAACGCGGTCTCGGGCGATCGCTTCGAGGTGAACATCATCCCGCACACGCGGTCGGTGACGACGCTGCGCCGCCTGGTTGCAGGAAGCCCGGTGAACCTCGAGGTGGACATGACCGCGAGGTACCTGGAGCGGCTCGTGGGCGCGCGGGAGTAGCTCCCGCCGCGCCCGTCCGGGCCGGCGTCGCTCAGTTCAGGCGTTCCTGGAACTTCGCCTCCACCGGCTGCGCGCCGGGGCGGTTCACCCGCACGTAGAACGTGTAGTTCGCCTTCGGCGCGAGCCGCACGTAGGCGCCGTGGCTCGGCCCTCCCGCGAGGGTGACCGCCTCCAGGGCCTTGGTCTCGCGGCCCATGCCCAGCTGCTCCACGTCGAGCTGGACGCTTGCGCCCGCGACGGGCGCCTGGGTCGCGGCATCGAAGACCGACACGTTCACGTGGTGGTAGCCGCTGCCGCCCGGCACGCCGCCGTGCAGCTTCGACTCCGGGGAGCCCGCCGGGTAGGCGCGCATGCGCTCGGCACTGACGCGGCCGAGATAGATGTCGAGGCCGCCGGCCGACACGCGCTGCGGGCCGGCGCCGGGAGGCGGCGCGGCCTTGGCGCTCTTCGGCGGCTCCTTCGGCGGCCCGGCCGGGTTGAAGAGGTAGAGGAGGGCGCCGCGCAGTTCCGGGTCGGTGAGGTCGGCCTTGCCCCCGCGCGGCGGCATGCCGCCGTGGCCGCGGATTGCCGAGAGCAGCAGCGCGTCCACGCCCTTGTTCAGGCGCGGCGCCCAGGCGGCCGTGTCGCCGGGCTTCGGCGCGCCGGCGGTGCCGGCCTCATGGCAGCGGGTGCAGTGCGCCTTGGCGATCTCGGCGCCGGGCCGGTCGGCGGCGAGCGCCGTCGCGGTGCCCAGGGCAGCGGCGAGGACGGCAGCGTACACGGGAAGGCGGCGCCGGAACGGCGCGGCCGGGGAAGCGCGGGAAAGGGAATGCGCGTTGCAGTCCATGGGACCTCCTCCTGGCGGAAATCGGGTTTCCTTCCTGCGAAAGAAACACCAACGGCCCGTGCGCCCTTTGACCTAGGGCAACCGGTCTGGAGAAAACCCCGCCGGGTATCCCCGGCGGGAAGCCCTGAGCGCAAAATGCCCTTCATGCCGCCTGTGGAGGCCTTCATGAGGAACACATCCGGATTGCGCGCGCATGGAACATCGCCGGGATGGCGACGTGCGCGACTGGTCATGCTTGGCGCGTCGCTGACCCTCGCGGCCGTGGCCGTGGCGGGCCCGCCGGCCGCCGCATCCGGCCGCACGGCGCACTTTCCAGGAACTCCGGCGCCCGTTTCCGCGTGGGACTGCTGGGTCGACGCCGGGGAGCGCGGGGGCATCCGCTGCATACCGGACCGCGACCGTCCCTTGCCCCTGCCGGCGGATTACACCGACGAGGACGAGGCGGCGGAAGCGCTGCTCGAGCTCGTCCACGATTACCTTCACAAGGGCGACGCCCTGCGGGCCGGCGAACTGGTCCGCGACGCGTCGCACCTGCTGCGCCGGGACGATCTCTGGACCGTGCACCTCAATGCCCCGCCCCTCGAGTCCTCGTGGCGGGAGTCGCGGCCGGAGCGCCTGGTCAAGGCCCTGCTGTGCCGGGGCGTGACGGGCTGCGGGGTCCGCTTTTTCCGGTAAGGCCGGCCGCCGGCGCGGGCGGGAGGGCGCCCAATCGGGCAAAATAGAGGACCAGCCCGGAGGCCCCGCCTTGAACATCAGTCCCACCCCCGAGATCATCGACGACATCCGCCTCGGCAGGATGGTCGTCCTCGTCGACGCCGAGGACCGCGAGAACGAGGGCGACCTCGTCATGGCGGCCGACTTCATCACGCCGGAAGCGATCAACTTCATGGCCATGCACGCGCGCGGCCTCATCTGCCTCACCCTCACCGAGGAGCGCTGCCGGCAGCTGGCGCTGCCCCTGATGGTGAGCGACAACCGCTCGCCGCACGGCACGGCCTTCACGGTCTCGATCGAGGCGGCCACCGGCGTGACCACGGGCATTTCCGCCGCCGACAGGGCGAGGACGGTGCGCGTGGCGGTGGCCAAGCATGCCAAGCCCACCGACATCGTCCAGCCCGGGCACATCTTCCCGGTGATGGCGCAGAACGGCGGCGTGCTCGTTCGCGCGGGCCACACGGAGGCGGGCTGCGACCTCGCGGAACTCGCCGGCCTCACGCCGGCGGCCGTCATCTGCGAGGTGATGAGGCCCGACGGCGAGATGGCGCGGCTGCCGGACCTGGTCGATTTCGCGGCGCGGCACGAGCTCAAGCTGGGCACGATCGCGGACCTCATCCGCCACCGCGGCGTGAACGAGAAGCTGATCGAGCGCGTGGCCGACCGGCACATCGCGACGCCGTACGGGCCCTTCCGCCTGTGCGTCTACCACGACACCGCCGCGAACGAGCTGCACTACGCGCTCGTGCGCGGCGAGCCCTCGCCGGACCGGCCCGTCCTGGTGCGCGTGCACGAGCCCTTCCATTCCATCGACGTCTTCGACTTCGACGCGAGCCGGCACGCCTACTCGGTGCAGGACGCGATGCGCATCATCGCCCACCACAAGGAGGGCGTGATCGTGCTCCTGGGCCGGCACGAGACGGCCGACGAGATCCTGCTGCGCTTCTCGCCCGCGCACCCGCCCTCGCGGGGCGTGCGCAAGTGGGACCCGAAGCTGCACGGCATCGGGGCGCAGATCCTTCGCGACCTCGGCGTGGGCCGCATGCGCGTGCTGGCGCGGCCCAAGCGCATCCCGAGCATGGCGGGCTTCGGCCTCGAGGTGGTCGAGTACGTTTCCCCCGACGACGCCATGCAGGTGAAAGCCCTATGACCGCCTATGCACCCGACCTCAAGGGCGACGGGCTCGCCGTCGCCATCGTCTGGAGCCGCTTCAACGAGGACGTCGTCCGCGAGCTCCTCACGGCCTGCGACCGGGAGCTGGTGAACCTCGGCGTGGCACCGGTCGACATCGACGTGGTGAGCGTGCCCGGCGCGCTGGAGATCCCGCTCGCCCTGCAGGCGCTGGCCCTGCGCACGCGCGGCTTCGGGCGCCGGTACGACGCGCTCGTGGCGCTGGGCGCGGTGATCCGCGGCGAGACCTACCACTTCGAGGTGGTCTCGAACGAGAGCGCGCGCGGCATCGTCGAGGTGCAGCTCGAGACCGGCGTGCCGGTGGCCAACGCGGTGCTCACCACGAGCACGGAGGCGCAGGCGCGGGAGCGGGCTTCCGTGAAGGGCGCCGAGGCCGCCCGCGTGGCCATCGAGATGGCCAACCTCCTGAAGGCGGTGAACGGATGAGATCCCCCCGGCGCCGGGCGCGGGAGTTCGCGCTCCAGGGCCTGTACCAGTGGCAGATGACGGGCGCCACCGCGACCGAGATCGCGCGCAACCTCGCCGAGCTCGAGGGCCACGGCGCGGCCGACGCGGGGCTGCTCAAGGCGGAGCTCGCCGGCGTCATCGACGAGGCCGAGGGGCTGCGGGGCCTCCTGGAGCCCCTGGTGGACCGCAAGTGGGCGGAGGTGAGCCCGGTGGAGAAGGCGATCCTCCTCATCGGGGCCTGGGAGATCGCGCACGTCCCGGAAATGCCCTACCGCGTCTCGATCAACGAGGCGATCGAACTCGCCAAGCGCTACGGCGGGACCGACGGGCACAAGTACGTGAACGGCATCCTCGACCGGGTCGCGGCGGCGCTGCGCCCCGAGGAGGTGGCCGCCGGCCGCACGGCCGAACGCAAACCGAGGCAGCCTTCGAAGGCCAGGCCCGCCTCCCGGAAAAAGGCAGAGGCATGATCAAGCTATCCCCCGAATTCGACCTCATCGCCCGCCACTTCACGCGGCCCGCCGCCAACGCGGTGCTGGGCGTGGGCGACGACTGCGCGCTGGTGGGCGTCTCCCACGGCATGGACCTGGCGGTCTCCACCGACACGATGGTCTCGGGCACGCACTTCTTCCCGGACGTCGATCCCGAGACCCTCGGCCACAAGGCGCTCGCGGTGAACCTCTCCGACATGGCGGCGATGGGGGCCATGCCCTACTGGGCCACGCTCGCCCTCACGCTGCCGGCGGTGAACGACGAGTGGCTCGCCAAGTTCGCCAAGGGCTTCTTCGACCTGGCGGAGGAGTTCGGGGTCTCGCTCATCGGGGGCGACACGACGAAGGGCCCGCTCACGATGACGGTCACGATCATGGGCGAGGTGCCGGCCGGGGCGGCCCTGCGCCGCAGCGGCGCCAAGGTCGGCAACGACATCTGGGTCTCGGGCCACCTGGGCGACGCGGCGCTGGCCGTGGCGCACCGTCGCGGGCTCCTCAAGCTGTCGGAGGAGGACTACATGGAGGCGGTGATGCGCCTCTACGAGCCGACGCCGCGCGTGAAGCTGGGCCAGGCGCTGCGCGGCCTCGCCACCAGTGCCATCGACATTTCCGACGGCCTTCTCGGCGACCTCGGCCACATCTGCGAGCTCTCGAAGGTGGGGGCCACCGTCGAGTCCGAGCTCCTGCCCGTCTCGGCGATCGGCGCGTTGCACATCGACAGCCTCGAGGGGCTCACGGCGGTGGCCGCGGGTGGCGACGACTACGAGCTCTGCTTCACGGCGCCCGCCAACGCGCGCGACTCGATCGAGGACCTCACCGACGTCCTCGGGATCCCGCTCACGCGAATCGGGCAGGTCCGCAAGGGCCAGGGCGTCTCGCTGCTGGGCGCGGACGGCAAGCCGATCACGATCGACGGCCGTGGATTCGACCACTTCACGGCGTCCTGACGCGCGCTTCCTCGTCGCGCACCCCGCGCACTTCATCGCCCTGGGCTTCGGGGCCGGGCTCGCCCCGCGCGCGCCGGGGACCGCCGGCACGCTGGCCGCGCTGGCGATGTACTGGTTGCTGGCGCTCGTCCTGCCGCCGCTCGCCATCGCCTTCCTCGCCGTGCCGCTCTTCTTCGTGGGCGTGTGGGCCTGCGGCGTGGCCGGTCGCAATCTCGGCGTCGAGGACCACGGCGCCTTCGTCTGGGACGAGATCGTCGCCTTCCTGCCGCTCGCGGCCCTCGCCTCGGCGAGCATCTGGCTGCAGGCGCTCGCCTTCGCGCTGTTCCGCCTCTTCGACATCTGGAAGCCCTTCCCGATCCGCCAGTTCGAGGCGCGCGTGAAGGGCGGGCTGGGGGTCATGCTCGACGACCTCCTGGCCGCCTGCTACACCTACCTCGTCCTCGTGATCCTGGTGATCGCCATCCACCGGCTGCCCATGCCCGCATGAACGCCTGGCCCTACCCGAAGCTCGTCGCCCATCGCGGCGGCGGATCGATCGCTCCCGAGAACACCCTGGCCGCCATCCGCGTCGGGCAGGCGCTCGGATTCCGCGCGGCGGAACTCGACGTGAAGCTCGCGCGCGACGGCGTGGCCTTCCTGCTCCACGACTCGACCCTGGACCGGACGACCTCCGGGCGGGGCCCGGCGGGGGAGCGCACCTGGGCGGAGCTCGCGATGCTGGACGCGGGAGGCTGGCTCTCCGACGCGTTCCGGGGGGAGCCCATCCCCACGTTCGACGACGCGGCCCGCGTGCTTCGCGAGCGGGGGACGAGCGCCAACGTCGAGATCAAGCCCGTGCCGGGCACCGACCGCGAAACCGGTCGCCGGGTGGCGGAGCGGGCCGCAGCCCTGTGGGAGGGCGCGGCGGTGGCCCCCCTGCTTTCCTCCTTCTCGTTCGAGGCGTTGGCGGCGGCCCGGGACGCGGTGCCGGCGCTGCCGCGGGGCTATATCGTGGGGGCTCCCTCCGACGCCGACTTCGCCCGCATGGAGGAGGTGGGGGCGGTGTCCCTGCACTGCGCGCGCCAGCATGCGACGCGGGAGCTCATCGCCCGCGCCCATGCGGCGGGCCTGCGTGTCCTCGTCTGGACGGTGAACGACCCGCCCGAGGCCGAGCGCCTGCTCGCGGCCGGGGCCGACGGCATCATCACCGACAACCTGCGCCAGTTCGCCTCCCGTTTCCCGGAGCTGCTTTAGACAGCCTCCAGCCTGGTCAGTCCCTTGCGTGCTGTTCTTCAGGCGACGTCGCAGGATCTATTGCCAAGCCCCTGATTTCCGGCCTAATATGGCTTCGAAGCCCCCGTCGTGCCGCCTGGAAGCCTCGGCAGCACGCCATTTCGTCCGCATTTTCCGGCAGGGTCCCGTGGCTCGAATCGCCGTGTTCAACCAGAAGGGCGGCGTCGGCAAGACGACGACGACGCTCAACCTTGCGGCCGCCATCGCCGCGCGGGGCGGGCTGCCGCTCGCGATCGACCTCGACCCGCAGGCGCACCTGTCCGCCGTCACGCGGTCCATGCCGCCGGCGGCGGAGGCCAGCATCTACGGCTTCTATCGCGATTCGCGCCCGCTGTCGGGCCTGATCGTCGAGTCCCCGCTGGGCTGGCCGGTCATCCCCGCCCACCTCGAACTCGCGAAGGTCGACACGCAATTCGGCAAGGGGCCCAACGTGCTCAACCGCCTGCGCGTGGGGCTGGCCCGGGACGGCCTGGGCGAGGCCGGCTGCGTGCTCATCGATTGCTGCCCGATGCTGGGCGTGCTGTCGCTCTCGGCCATCTTCGCGGCCGAGCGCGTGCTGATTCCCGTATCGGCCGACTACCTCGCGGTCAAGGGCGCCCTGCAGGTGGAGCGCACGCTCAATGCGCTGTCGCGCGTCGTGGGCAGGCGCATCGACCGGCGCTACGTCATCACCCGCTTCGACGGCCGCCGCAAGATGTCCTGGGACATCCTCGCGACCTTCAAGGCGCGCTTCGGCGAGGAACTCGCCGAGAGCCGCATTTCCGAGAACGTGAGCATCGCCGAGAGCCCGTTCAGCGAGCGCGACGTGTTCGCGCACGCGCCGGCCAGCCGCGGCGCGGCCGATTACGCGGCGCTCTTCGAGGAACTGGATGCGGCCGGATTCCTGGGAAGCGCGCCCGCGGCGCGAGAGCCGCAAGTGGCGCTCGCGGCCGTCGCCTAGCTGCCGCGGTCAGCCTTCGCCGCGCCGGCCCTCGTCGGCGATCAGGGTGATGACTCCCTCGAAGTCCGAGGCGTCCGCCGCGCCGGACTCGTGGATCTCGCGCGCCTCCAGCACCACGCAGTGGTGGTAGACCTGCCGAAGCTTGCGCTCCGCCTCGTCGCGGTCGCGGCCCTGGATGGTGAGGTTGTCGACCACGGAACCTCCGCGCGTTCGGATGCGGAAGCCGTACTTCTTCATTTCCAGCGGCATGGCGGCGCCTCCCGGGGCTGGCCCGGGAAGCCGTCTACGCGGCGATGGCCCGGGGTGTGCGGAGCTTTGCGTCGAGGTCCCGGAGCGCCGTCCGGAGCCCTTCCTCTACAACGGGGTGGTAGAAGGGCATCTCGAGCATCGATGCGACGGTCATTCTGTTCGCTGCGGCCCACGCGAGCAAGTGCCCGATGTGTTCCGCGGCGGGACCGGCCATCTCGGCGCCCAGGAAGACGCCGGTAAGGCGATCGGCGTAGACGCGAAGGTGGCCGCGGTTCCGGCGCATGACGCGGGAGCGCCCCTGGTCCTCGAACGAGACCTCGCCTGCCTCGAAGGTGCCGGGCACGAGCTTCTCGTAGCCGCCCCCCACGATGGCGATCTGCGGGTCGGTGAAGACCACGGCGAGCGGCATGCGGCGGGCGCCGGCCTCCACCACCGGGAAGCGCGCGGCGTTGTCGCCGGCGATGCGACCCTCGTCGGCGGCCTCGTGCAGCAGCGGGATGAAGTTGGAGGCGTCGCCCGCGATGAAGAGGTTGGTCGACCCCACGCGCAGCGTGGCCGGGTCGAAGCGCGGCACGCCGGCCGCGTCGAGTTCGAGGCCGAGGGATTCGAGACCCAGGCCGTCCACGTTGGGGCGCCGGCCGGTGGCGGCGAGCACGTAGTCGAAGGATTCGACGCGGACAGTGCCGTCGAGGCGGGTGTATTCGACCTCCACGCCCTCGGTGATGCGGGTGACCCGCTTCACCCGTGCGTCGGGGTCCACGTAGAGCTCCGCGGAGATCGCCTTGAGCGCCGCGTCGCGCACGACGGGGTCGCCCAGGGGCCCCACGCGCCCGCCGCGACCGAGCACGACCACGCGCACGCCCAGTCGCGCCAGGGCCTGGCCGATCTCGAGCCCGATGACGCCGGGACCGAAGACGGCCACGGAGCGGGGCAGGGTGTCCCACGAGAACACGTCGTCGTTCACGACGAGGCGGTCACCGGCGCCGGTGAGCATCGCCGGCACGGCGGGCCGGGAGCCGGTCGCGATCACGACGGACCGGGCGCTGACGCGCGTGTGGCCGTCGACGTCGATCGTGTTGCGGTCCACGAAGCGGGCCCTGCCCTCGACGCGGTCGGCGGCGGGGATCTTCTCGACGCCCTCGAGCACGAAGCCCACGAAGCGGTCGCGCTCGCGCTTCACGCGGCCCATCACCTCGCGGCCGTCGACGCGCTTCTTTCCGTCCACGTGCACGCCGAACCCCGGCGCCTCGTCGATGGCGTGCGCGGCCTCGGCGGCGGCGATGAGGAGCTTGGACGGCATGCAGCCGACGCGGGCGCAGGTCGTGCCGTGGGGGCCCGACTCGATGATCACGGCCCGGGCGCCGCGGGCACGGGCGGCACGGTAGGCGGCAAGGCCGGCGGTGCCGGCGCCGATGACGGCGACGTCGACGGTGAGCGATTTCATGGCTTTCTCCCTGGAAATGCCGCGGGCCGGCCGGATGGCCGGCCCGCGAAGGCCGGCACTCAGGCGGCCAGCTTCTGCGAGGCCGCGAACCAGGCGGCCAGTTCGTCGGCGCCACCGATGTGGCGGCCCCCGACGAAGACCTGCGGGGCGGTGCCGCGTCCGGACACGGCGCGGATGGTCGAGAAGGTCACGCTCTTGCCGAGCGTCACTTCCTCGTAGGCCACGCCGTTGGCGTCGAGCAGCGCCTTGGCCCGGGCGCAGTGCGGGCAGCCGGGCTTGGTGAAGATCACCGCGGGCTCCGGCGCCTTGGCGGCGGGCGCGAGGTACTTGAGCATCGTGTCGGCATCGGAGACCTCGAACGGGTCGCCTTCCTTCTCGGGCTCGATGAACTGCTTCACGACGACGCCGTCCTTCACGAGCATCGAATAGCGCCACGAGCGCTTGCCGAAGCCGAGGTTCGCCTTGTCGACGAGCATGCCCATCTTCTCGGTGAACTCGCCGTTGCCGTCCGGGATGAACGTGACGTTGGGCGCGTCCTGGTCCTTCTGCCACTCGGACATGACGAAGCCGTCGTTCACGGAGAGGCAGACGATCTCGTCGATGCCCAGCTTCGAGAACGTGGGCGCGAGCTCGTTGTAGCGGGGCAGGTGCGTCGTGGAGCAGGTGGGCGTGTAGGCGCCGGGCAGGGCGAAGACGATGACCGTCTTGCCGGCGAAGATCTGGTCGGTGGTGACGTCCTTCCACTGGTTGTCCTGGCGGGTGCGGAACGTGACGTTGGGGACGCGCTGGCCTTCGTTGCTCTTGAGCATGGGGTTTCTCCGGGTGGGTTGATAAGCAAGTCCATGCACTTTACGGAGGGGTGATTGATTCGTCCAATTTATTGTAGTTATAATCTTCATAGCCAACCCCTATCGAGCTAGCCATGACCCTCACCGAACTCCGCTACGTGGTCGCCCTGGCCCAGGAGCGCCATTTCGGGCGCGCCGCGCAGAAGTGCTTCGTCACCCAGCCCACGCTGTCCCTCGCGCTCGCGAAGCTCGAGGACGAGCTGGGCGTGCGCCTTTTCGAGCGCAACAAGAACGAGGTCCTGGTGACGCCGATGGGCGCCGAGATCGTGGACCAGGCCCGCCGGGTGCTGGACGAGGTCGGAAAGATCCCGCTCCTCGCCAAGGGCAGCCAGGACCAGCTTTCCGGGGCGCTGCGGCTCGGAGTGATCCCGACCATCGGGCCGTACCTGCTGCCGGAGCTCGTGCCGATCCTGCGCAAGAGCGCGCCGAACATGCCGCTCATGATCGAGGAGAACTTCACCGCCAACCTCGTGCCGATGCTGCGCGACGGGGACATCGACGTCGCCATCATCGCCCTGCCGTTCTCCGTGACGGGCGTGAAGACGCGGACCCTCTACGAGGAGCCGTTCAGCGTCGTGGTTCCCGAGGGGCACCTGTGGGCGAAGAAGAAGCACGTGCGCCCGGACGAGCTTTCCGGCGAGAACCTGCTGGTCCTCAACGCCGGGCACTGCTTCCGCGAGCAGGTGCTGGAAGCCTGCCCCGGGCAGTCCAACACCGCGAGTCCCGAGGGGCTCTCGGGCAGCTCGCTCGAGACGATCCGCAACATGGTGGCCTCGGGTCTGGGGGTGAGCGTGCTGCCGGCCATGGCGCTGCAACCGCGCTACGGCAACAAGCTGGTGAAGGAGATCCCGTTCACCGACCCCGTCCCGTCGCGCAAGGTGGCCATCGCCTGGCGCGCGAGCTTCTCCCGGCTCAAGGCGGTCGACGCGGTGGCCGACGCGATCCTGGCCGTGAAGCTTCCCTGCCTCAGGATGGCGGCGGCGTAGCCCCGGCTTCGGCCGGCCCGAAGAGCAGCTCCAGGTAGGTCCGCAGGTGGCGGGCCTGGCGGGCGAGCATCGTCTTGTCGCCCAGCGTCTTCGTCATGATGAAGGCGCCTTCGGAGAGCGAGTAGAAGAGGTCGGCCAGGCTTTCCATGTCGACGGCGCGGCGAGGCGGGTGCAACGCCGCGACCTCCTCCAGCTTCGCCCGCATCACGCGGCGCCACAGCAGCGTCGAGTCCCGCAGGACTTCGAGGGTGGCGGTGTCGAAGAGCTTGCTCTCGTAGATGTAGGAGGCGAAGAGGCAGCCCGGGAAGGGCTCATCCATCGCCTCGAACTCCTCCTCGTAGAGCGCGATCAGCAGCAGCACCTGCTGCAGCGGGTCGGAGGCGAGCTTCTCGGCGCGCGCGAGGCTCTCCTCGAGGTGTGAGCGGTCCAGCGCCGCGTAGCGCTCCACGAGCGCCCGGGCCAGGTCGGACTTGCTCCCGAAGTGGTGGAAGAACGCTCCCTTCGTCGTGCCGGCGCGGCCGACCACGGCATCGACCGTGGTGGCGGAGAACCCGTGGTCGAGGATCAGGGCCTGCGCCGAATCGAGTATCCGCTCGCGCGTCCGTTCGGGGTCCCGGGTGCGGGGTGCATCCATTGGCGTGTCCATATTATACCGGATGGTATGTCAGAGAAGGCTAATAAACAAGGGGTTGGAGACATTGTCTCTGCAAAAGTACTTGTAACATACCAATTGGTCTGTATAATGGCGTGATTTTCCGGAGGGCGCCCTGGCCGACGCCCGCCCCCTGACAAGGAGGAATGCCATGAAACCCCCGCACCGACCCACGCTTCGCGCGCTCGCCGCCGCGCTCGCCGCCTGCGGCCTCATCGGCGTCGCCGCGCTCGCCAACCAGTCCGGCTTCGCGGGCGACGACCCCGCCGGGGCAGCCGATCCCCTGCTCGATGCCACGTCGCGGGCCTGCGCACCGTCCACGGGCGGGCAGCCGGCCCTGCTGAGGAAACTCGTCCTCGCGCGCACCGAAACCGCGCCGTTCCAGCCCGTTCCCGCGAAGGCCGCGGGGGGCGACGTGCCGCTCCTCGAGGGGCTGGGCACGCTCACCTACAAGGTGACGACGGCATCCCCGAAAGCGCAGGCCTATTTCGACCAGGGATTGCGCCTCACGTACGGGTTCAACCACGCGGAGGCGCAGCGTGCGTTCCGGGAGGCCCAGCGGCTGGATCCGCGCTGCGCGATGTGCTTCTGGGGCGAGGCGTTCGTCCTCGGCCCCAACATCAACGCCCCCATGGATCCGGCGGCGAACGAGCCGGCGCTGGCCGCGCTTGCCAGCGCCCGGGAACTCTCGGGCGGCGCGAGCGAAAAGGAGCGCGCCCTCGTCGAGGCCCTCGCGCGGCGCTACTCGCGCGAGCCCGGGGCCGATCGCGCGGCACTGGACGCGGCGTTCGCCGACGCCGTGGCGGCACTCGCGAAGCGCTACCCCGCCGACGACTTCATCCAGTTGCTTCACGCAGAGGCGATCATGGACACGCAGCCGTGGGACTACTGGGAGGCCGCGGGCGCGAAGCCCAAGGGCCGCACCCGGGAACTCGTCGCGGCGCTGGAGACCGTGCTGCGCCGCAACCCCTCGCATCCCGGCGCGATCCACTTCTACATCCACGCCATGGAATCCTCGACGGCTCCCGAGAAGGCGCTGCCGCACGCGCGCCGCCTCGGGGCGCTGGTGCCCGGCGCGGGGCACCTCGTGCACATGCCCGCCCACATCTACATCCGGCTGGGGCTGTACAAGGAATCGCTCGACGCCAACCTGAAGGCGATCGCGGTCGACGAGAAGTACTTCGGCCAGTCGCCCTCCGACCCGATGTACCGCTTCGCCTACTACCCGCACAACATCCACTTCGTGATGGTGAGCGCGCAGATGGGCGGCGACGGCCGCACCGCGACGCAGGCCGCGGCGAAGCTCGACGCTGTGCTCGCGACCGAGGCCGTCGCGAAGATCGCGGCGCTGCAGCCCGTCAAGTCGGCGCCCTACCTGACGCACGCGCAGTTCTCGGACGCCGGGACCATCCTCGCCCTGCCGGCGCCCGACGACCGCCTGGCGCTCGTGAAGGCCATGCACCACTACGCGCGGGCCGTTGCTTTCGCCTCGCTGCGGGACGGGAAGGGCGCCCGTGCCGAGATCGCGGCGCTCGAGCGCATCGAAGGCAAGGCCGATTTCAAGCCGTTCGCCGAGTGGGCCGTGCCGGCCCGCGAGATCGTGCAGACGGCAAGGCTCGTGGCCTCCGGACGCCTCGCGGACGCGATGGGCGATCTCGAGGCCGCGGCGCGCGCCTACGAGGAGGCGATCTTCATCGAGGACTCGCTCGCCTACATGGAGCCCTCGTACTGGTACTACCCGGTCCGCCAGTCCCTGGGCTCCGTGCGCCTGCGCCAGGGGCGCCTGGACGAGGCCGAGAAGGCCTTCCGCGATTCCCTCGGACGCGTGCGCAACAACGGCTGGGCGCTGGCGGGGCTTGCCGAGACCTACCGGCGCAAGGGCGACGCGAAAGCGGAGAAGGCGGCGCGGGCGGCCCAGGCGAAGGCCTGGTTCGGCCCCGCCGCGCCGGATGTCGCGAAGCTGTGACGGGAAGGGGCCTCGCCGCTAGGCGAGGTCCTTCACCAGCGCCGCGCGCGTTTCCTGCGGGACGGGGGCGCAGGCGGCCGTGTAGTTCGGGTGGTCCACGCCGATGGACAGGGCCACGCCGTACTTGAGGGCCTCGGCCATCTCCTTCGTGAGCTCGAAGCGAAGGAAGTGCACGGCGGAGGTCTTCTGCTCGTTCTCGCGCTCGAGGTCCTCGTCGGCGATGGCGTAGGCCCTGGGCGAGCCCTCGACCTGCACCCAGACCTTGTCCTCGATGCCCTTGAGCTTCGCCAGGGCGGCGCGGCGCTCCTCGACGTCCTCGTACTCGATGAGCATCGTCGCCTTGAAGTTGCGCCCGTCCGGCACGAGGGGGTTGTAGGCGTCGAGCTCGTCCTGGATGCCGGCCTCCTCGAAGGTCTTCTCGATGCGCAGCATCTCCTGGATCTGGTAGCGGATCGTGAGCTCGTCCTCGAAGAGGAGCGTCACGTGGTCGCCGATGTGCACGGCGCGCGGCTTCTTGTGCTCGAGAACCTTCGCGCGGAAGTCCTTGCGGGACTTCGCGTAGGCCTCGAGGGTCATGAGGGAGTCGCGGGTGATCTTTGGCATGGTGGTGATCATGGTCTCGAAAAGTCTGGGAACACGGATGGACACGGATGAAGACGGATGAGCACGGATGCCTCGTGTCGCGGAGTGGCCCGGTTCAATCGGGAAGGCCGTAGGCGATGCGCAGCAGCGTGATGGGGTGCTTGAGCTGTGCCTTGCCCAGCGACTCGCCCATCCCCTGCTCGATGTGGCGGCCGCCGAGCTGGCAGTCGGAGCTGATGTAGTCGGGCTGCGTCTCCGCCATCTGGCGGAAGACGGGCTTGCCGATCTTCATCGCCATCTGGTGGAACTCCTTCTTGCAGCCCCAGGTACCCGAGTGCCCCGAACAGCGCTCCACGGTATTGACCAGGGTGTCCGGCACGAGTTCGAGCGCCTCGCGCGTCTTCTGTCCGACGTTCTGGACTCGGGAGTGGCAGGGGATGTGGTACGAGACCTTGCCCAGCGGCTTCTTGAAGTCCGTCCTGAGGAGCCCGTCCTTCTGGCGCGCGACGAGGTACTCGAAGGGGTCGAACATCGCCTCCTTGACCGCCTGCACGTCCGGGTCGTCCGGGAACATGAGGGGGAGCTCCTGCTTGAACATGAGCGTGCAGGAGGGAATGGGCGTGACGATCGCATAGCCCTCGCGGGCCAGCTTCGCGAGCACAGGGATGTTCCTGTCCTTGTTGGCGGCGACGGCCTGGAGGTCGCCGAGCTCGAGCTTGGGCATGCCGCAGCACGCCTCCTTCTCGGCGATCACGTAGGGAATCTCGTTGTGGGCCAGGATCTTCGTGAGGTCGTGGCCGATGCCGGGCTCGTTGTAGTTGATGTAGCAGGTCGAGAATATGGCCACCTTGCCGGGAGTGCGGCTGCCGTCCTTCACCGGGAAGGCGGTGCTCCCGGCCACGCTCGAGCGGAACTTCGTGCCGGCGTATTCGGGAACCCAGGCGGTCTTGTCGACGCCCAGCGCGCTCTCCATCACGGAGCGGGCGGCCGGCGACCTGTTGAGGGCGTTGGTCACCTGGGTGACGATAGGGATCGAGGCGAGCGTGCCCAGCCCGTCGGTCGAGGCGAGCAGCTTGTCCCTGAAGGGCACCTGGCCGCTCGCGAACTTGACCGCCTTCGCGCGCAGCATCAGGTGCGGGAAGTCGAGGTTCCAGGGGTGCGGCGGCACGTACGGGCACTTCGTCATGTAGCAGACGTCGCAGAGGTAGCACTGGTCGACGACCTTCCAGTAAGCCTCCTTCGGGACGCCGTCCACCTCCATCGTCGGGCTCTCGTCGACGAGGTCGAAGAGCGTCGGGAACGATCCGCAGAGGCTGACGCAGCGCCGGCATCCGTGGCAGATGTCGAAGACGCGCTCCATCTCCGCGAAGAGCTTTTCCGGGTCGTAGAACTCGGGGTTCTTCCAGTCGAGGGGATGCCGGGTGGGGGCCTCCAGGCTGCCTTCTCTCACGCTCATGGCACGGACTTCCTTGCAGGGTTTGCAGCTAAAAGGGGGCGGTTGCCCGCCCCCTTGGTCGCATTCGGCGCGAAGTCGCTCCGGGTTCAGTCGGCCAGCGCGTCCAGGGCCTTCTGGAAGCGGTTGGCGTGCGAGCGCTCGGCCTTGGCCAGCGTCTCGAACCAGTCGCCGATCTCGTCGAAGCCCTCGTCGCGGGCGCTCTTGGCCATGCCCGGGTACATGTCGGTGTACTCGTGCGTCTCGCCGGCGACGGCGGACTTCAGGTTGTCGCGCGAGGCGCCGATCGGCAGGTCGGTGGCGGGGTCGCCCACCTGCGCGAGGTAGTCGAGGTGGCCGTGCGCGTGGCCCGTCTCGCCTTCCGCCGTCGAGCGGAACAGCGCCGCGACGTCGTTCTGGCCTTCGACGTCGGCCTTGTTCGCGAAGTACAGGTAGCGGCGGTTGGCCTGGGATTCGCCGGCGAAGGCGTCCTTGAGGTTCTGGTGGGTCTTCGTGCCTTTGAGGGGTTTCATCGGGGCCTCCTGGTGGGTTCACGACGCCGGTGCGGCGCCGATCGGGTAAACAACTGTAACGCCGCGAATCCTAGGGGCGGCATCGCCCTCTGGTCCAATAGATTGTTCCGATTCGGCCGATAGGCACGGCCAATCACGCATCCCGCGTGCCTCGCGCCCGCGGGCCGGGGACGGGAGACCGCTACTTGAGGCGGCTCTCGATCAGCCGGGCGACCTGCATCGTGTCCACCTCGGTGGCGTTCTTCTCCGTGTGGAAGCTGACCGTGACGAGCACCTTTCCCTTGCGGAACATGCCGGACTTGTTCTGCTGGAACCAGAACGCGCGGTCGCCCACGCCTTCCACCCACTTCGCCTTGCCGCGGTAGATCTTCTCGAGGTTCTCGCGCTCGTACTGCAGCTCGTTCTCCGCGGCGTACTGGACTTCGCGGATCCTCAGCACGAGGAGCGCGGCCCGGCGCGAGTCCTCGAACGCGCACTCCGACGGATTGCCGGACTTCCGCGGCATGGCGCGCTTGGCCGCGCCCGCGACCATCGTGTTGACCTCGTCGAGCGAGATCACGGCGCACGCGTCCGGCGGCGCGGCGAGGCTGGCGGTGGCGGTGAACGTGGCGAGGAGGGCGAGCGCGCGGGCAGGGGTCATGGTCGACTCGGGCAGGAGTGCTGCGGTAGCGGAGCGGATGCCCAATCGTAACCCAGGGCGCGCGATCGGCGCACGGCGGGCCCGTCCCGGCGCCGTTGATCTATCTCAACGACGCGCCGGATCCTTCCACTAGTCTCCATGCGTCAGGGTGACCGGCGCGAAGCGCCGGCCCCCGAGGGAGAACGATGGTCAGGTCCGCTTCGGCCGAGGAATTGCTGCGCGATGCCCGCGAGGCGACCGGCACGCCGAACGTGCGCGAGGCGGTGCGGGAGCTCACCCTGCACGCACTGCGAAGCCGGCCGCTCACCGCCACCCACATCGCGACCGTCGCCATCACGGTGGGCAAGGGCATCGAGAGTTCCGACGTGCCGCCGACCGCGCCCGTTCGCGAGACCCATCGCGGCGCCTGGGCCGGGCTCGAGGAAGCCGTCGGGCGGGCGCTCCTCGCGATGGAACTCGCGGCGCGCGAGTTCGCCGAGGGAAGGGCGCGGCTCGAAAGCGACGAGCGGGAGCGCCTGATCGCGGAAATCGCGCAACTCGAGCGTGCGCTGGGCGAGGGCTGGGCCCCTCCGGGAACGGTCCCTGCGGCACTGCGTGCGCGGATCGAGTCGGCGATCGCGCTCCTCAGGCATGCTCAGCCCGACGGCACCGCCGCGACGGGGCAATCGGCGCCGCAGCCGGCCGGCGGCGGCCTCTCGGCCGTGGCGAGCGGCGTGCTGGTGGGGTTGTCGGAAGGGGCGCGCGAGAAGCAGCCGGGAGGCCGCTAGGCCGTCACGAGCACGGCGGCGCCGTCGAATGCGCCGCGCCGAAGGTCTTCGAGCGCCTCGTTGGCGCGCTCCAGCGGATAGGCGACCGGCCGCGCGTCCAGGCGAGTGCGTGCCGCGATCGCCATGAAGGCCTCCCCGTCGGCGCGCGTCAGGTTCGCCACGGAGCGCACGACGCGCTCGCCCCACAGGAGCCGGTAGGGAAAGGACGGCACGTCGCTCATGTGGATTCCCGCGCACACGACCACGCCCGCCTTGCCGGTCGCGGCAAGCGCCGCCGGCACGAGGCCGCCGACGGGCGCGAAGAGGAGCGCGGCATCGAGGGGAGCCGGGGGCGCGTCCTCGGAACTGCCCGCCCAGGCGCACCCCAGGCTGCGGGCGAAGGCCTGCGAGCGCTCGTCGCCGCGGCGCGTGAACGCGAAGACTTCGCGGCCCTCGGCCACGGCCACCTGCGCGATCAGGTGCGCGGCGGCGCCGAAGCCATACAGCCCGAGCCGCCCCGCGTGCGGAGCCATCGCATAGGCCCGGTAGCCGATGAGACCGGCGCAAAGCAGGGGGGCGGCGTGCGCGTCGTCGTAGGCCGGCGGAAGGGCCAGGCAGAAGCGCTCGTCGGCCACGGCATGGCGGGCGTAGCCGCCGTCGCGGTGATAGCCCGTGAACACCGCGTCGTCGCAGAGGTTCTCGCGGCCCGCGGCGCAGTGGCGGCAATGCCCGCAGGTCCCGCCCAGCCAAGGCACGCCGACGCGATCTCCCGGCCGGAAGCGCGACGACCCGGCGCCCGCCGCAATGATGCGCCCCACGATCTCGTGGCCGGGCACGAGCGGCGAGCGCGGCATCGGCAGTTCGCCGTCGAGGATGTGCAGGTCCGTGCGGCAGACGCCGCAGGCCGACACTTCGATGAGCACCTCGCCGTGCCCCGGTTCCGGGACGGGGCGGCGCATCGGCTCGAGGGGCGATCGCGGCGCGACGAGGGCCATCGCGAGGTCTTGCATGGCTCGACCCTACGCCGGCGGCCGGCGAAAAAAAAGAGGCGGCACCGGCCGCCTCGCATGAAGGCCGCGCCCGAGGCGCGGCCAGAGGAGCACGGTCAGGCCGCGGCGCCCAGCATCTCGACCCAGGTCACGTTGCGGCGCGTCGGACGCTCGCCGCGGCGCGAGCCGGCGCGGGCGGCCGTCGAGGGATGGAGCTTCTGCAGGACGCGCAGCTGCTCGACGTCGCACAGTTCCACCTCGCGCTGGGCGACGTGGATGAGGCCGCCGTCGGCCAGCGCCGAGAACGCGCGGCTCACCGTCTCGAGGGTGAGGCCCAGGTAGCTGCCGATCTCCTGGCGGGTCATGGGAAGCGTGATGCGGGCCGCGGGACGGCCTGCGCGACCGCAGCGGTCCGCGAAGTTGGCGAGGAACCGGGCGACGCGGGCTTCGGCACCCAGCGTCCCGATGAGCGAGCGCAGCGAGTGGTCCGTCACCAGCTCGCGGCTGATGGCGCGGTAGATGATCTGCTCGAAGTCGTCGAGGGAGCGGCCCAGGTGCGCGATGCTGCGGAACGGGACGACCACGACTTCCGCCTCGGTCAGCGCGACGGCATAGGAGGCGTGGCGGTGGTTGCAGAGGCCGTCGGCACCGACGAGGTCGCCGCGCAGCGGGAAGCCCAGCACCAGCTGGTTGCCGGTCTCGTCGGCGACGAAGGTCTTGAAGAACCCGTCGGCCACGATGTACAGGGCCTCGAAGGGTTCGCCCTGCGACGTGAGCCGCTGGCCGGCCTTGAGGCGCCGGTGCAGGAACGTGGTGTCGACCTGGCGGGCGCCGGCGACTTCGGGCAACCCCAGCAGGCGGCACGCGTCGGCGAGGGTGGATCGATGGGCATCGGCTCGGCTCGTGGCTCGGACGGTGCTCATGGCGGTTTCCTTTCGGGTGGGCATCGGGAATTCAGTGCAGGGGCCGGGCGTTCGCCTCGTCGCGCCATCCGCTCAGGATGTCGCGCACGCGGCCGAAATCCGCCGACTTGTCGAGGAAGACCTCGGCGCCGGCCGCCATCGCGGCCTTGCGATAGGGCTCGGCGGCGAAATTGGTCATGACGATCACGCGCATGTTCGGGAGCTTCTGCCGGACGGCGCGCAGCACCTGCAGGCCGCTGCCGCTGGGCAGCTGCAAGTCGAGGATGAGGGCGTCGGGCGGGCAGCTGGTGAGGCCGTCGATCGCGGCCGGCACGTCCTCGGCCGTCCCCACGATGTCCAGGCCAGCCATCCCCTCGAGGGTGCGCAGCAGGCGCTCGCGGACCGGGATCGAGTCCTCGACGATGAAGAGGTCCATCACGGCTGGAGGGAGACGTTGCGGGAGGTCATGGCCGCATTGTGGGCGGCGGCCGCTCCCCGGACTATCGGCGCGGGCTGATTCGGGGGGTAGGACGCCGCCGCGCCGCTGGGGTAGGAATCGTCCTACCGGAAACGCTCAACCGGTCGACGGAGGGTCGGCGCCGAGCCGGTGGTGGATCGCGTAGCGGACCAGGTCGGCGACCGACGCCGCGCTCATCTTCTGCAGGATGCGCGTCTTGTGCGTGCTCACCGTCTTCACGCTCAGGTGGAGCTGGGCGGCGATCTCGGACACGCCGCGGCCGTTCACCAGGAGCTGGAACACCTCGAACTCGCGGTCCGAGAGGTGCCGGTGCGGGGCCTCGTCGCTGCGCGGCTGCACGTCCAGCGCGAGCTGCTCGGCGACGTTGGGGCTGATGTAGAGCCGGCCCTCCGCCAGGCGCCGGATGGCCGAGACGAGCTGGCCGGGCGCGCTCTCCTTGGTGAGGTAGCCCGACGCGCCCGCGCGGATCGCGCGCACCGCGTACTGGTCCTCCTCGTGCATCGTGAGGACGAGGACGCGCAGCTTCGGGCTCTCGTCCTTCACCTGCTTGATGAGCTCGATGCCGCTTTTCCCCGGCATGGACAGGTCCAGCAGCAGGATGTCGAACCCGCCGGCGCGGACCCGCTCGAGCGCCTCGTGCCCGTTCGTGGCTTCCCCGGCAATCTCGATGCCTTCCTGGCCCTCGAGGATGCGCTTGAGGCCCTCGCGCACGATGGCGTGGTCGTCGGCGAGAACCACCCGGGTCATGGCGGGTCCCCGTGGTCGACGGGAATGGGCAGGCGGACGTGGATCGCGGTGCCTTGCCCCGTGTCCCCGCGGATCTCGACCGACCCGGCAAGGATGTAGACGCGCTCGCGGATGCCGACCAGCCCGAAGGACCCCTTCTTGCGCAGGTCTTCCGGGGCGAGCCCGCGGCCGTCGTCGTCGACGTGCAGGTGGACCTCCGGGCCGATGGTGCGCAGGGCGACGCGCACGCGGCTGGCCGCGGCGTGGCGGCCGGCGTTGGTGAGGCTCTCCTGGACGATGCGGTAGACCTGCGAGGCCAGGGGCTCGGCGAGGCTCCCGCTCGGCTCGTCGACCAAGAGGTCCACGGTGAAGCCGTGCCGCCGCGAGGTCTCCTCGGCCAGCCATTCGAGGGCGGCGAGGAGCCCCAGGTCGTCGAGCATCAGCGGGCGCAGGTCGGCGGAGATGCGCCGCGTGGCGGCCACGGTGCTGTCCAGGACGGAGCGCATCCCGGCGATCGTGGCCAGGAACTTCGCGCTCCCGGGCGGCGCATTGGCCTCGAGCCAGGCGAGGTCCATCTTGAGCGAGGTGAGGTTCTGCCCCAGCTCGTCGTGCAGCTCGCGCGAGATGCGGCTGTTCTCCTGCTCGCGCGCGGTGCGCGAGGCGACCGACAGCTCGCGCAGGTCCTCGCGGGCCTGGGCGAGCTCGCGGCGCGTGCGCTCCCGGACGGACACGTCGCGCAGGATGACCGTGTAGAAGCGGTGGCCGCGTATCTCGTTCTGCGAGATCGAGGCGTCGATCGGGAACTCCTCGCCGCCCTTCCTCAGCGCCGTGACGATGCGCTGCGCCATCATCGGCCGGCTGGAAACCCCGGTGCGCCCGAAGGACTCGATGTGGCGATGGTGCTCGCGGTGGAAGCGGCCGGGGATGAGCGTGTCCAGCGGGCGCCCGAGCACCTCGAGGGGCTCGTAGCCGAAGATGCGCTCGGCGGCGCGGTTGAAGAGCGTGATGCGCTGCGAATCGTCGACGGAGATGATCGCGTCCATCGCGGAGTCGACGATTCCCTGCAGGCGCATCTGGCTTTCGCGGGCCAGGTCGCGGTCCTTCCAGAGCTCGTCGATGTCGTTCACGGTTCCCACGACGCGCAAGGGTCGCTTGTCCTCGGCCAGCGACACGACGCGCGCCCGCCAGCGCACCCACCGCCAGACGCCCTCGCGGGAGCGCATGCGGATCTCAAGCGTCGCCCGGTCCCGCGTGCCGCCCTCGATCTCGGTCATGTGCGCCTGGAAGGACGGGAAGTCGTCCGGATGGATGACCGCCCTGGCGCCGAAAACCCCTTCGTTGGGGCCGTCCGGATAGTCCCAGGTCGAGAGCATCTCCGCGGAGCGCCAGATGCGTTTCGCGGGCACGTCCCAGTCGAAGACGGCCAGCCCGGCCGTGAGCACGGCCTCGCGCCAGCAATCGTGGCGTTCCATGAGGGGGGGCTGGTCGAGCGGGGACATGGCGGGGCGGGCGTTACGGGATCGGTTACATCCGACTGCAAAGAATAGCAGGTGGGGCGGGGATCGTCAGGGGCGGGTCAGCAGTCGACGGCCTCCTCCCGGGAGGGGACCGAGACGTCCCATCCGAGGGTCGAGCCCACGGCGCCGGCGAAGGCGAGCGCTGCCGATTCCTCGCCATGGACCACGAACGTGTGCGCCGGGGGGCGCCGGAAGCCGCCGAGCCAGGCGAGCAGCGCACGCTGGTCGGCGTGGGCCGACAGGCCCCCGAGGGTGTGGAGGCGGGCGCGCACCGGGATGGTCTCGCCGAACAGCCGCACGCTGCGCGCCCCGTCCACGAGCCGCCGGCCGAGCGTGCCGCCGGCCTGGAAGCCGGTGAAGAGGACGCCGCATTCCTCGCGGCCGAGGTTGTGGCGCAGGTGGTGCCTGACGCGGCCCGCCTCGCACATCCCGCTTGCAGCGATGATGATCGCGCCCGAGCGAATCTTGTTGATCGCCATGGATTCCTCGGGCGTGCGGGTGAACCGCAGGCGGTAGGGCAGGCGGCGGCGCCGGAGCGCCTCCGCGAAGCGGCGGACGACCGGGTCGAGCGACTCGAGGTGCGCGAAGGTGACCGCGGTCGCCTGCCGCGCGAGCGGGGAGTCCACGAACACGTTGAGCCCCTCGAGCTCGCCGCGTTCGCAGAGCTCGTAGAGCAGGATGAGCAGTTCCTGGGCGCGTCCCAGCGCGAAGGCCGGCACCACGAGGTTGCCGCGGCGGCGGGAAAGGGTCTCGTCAATGGCGCCGACCAGCTCGCGCAGGGTCTCGTCCATCGACTTGTGCAGGCGGTCGCCGTAGGTCGATTCCACGAGCAGGACGTCGGCCTGCGCGACGATTTCCGGGTCGCGCACGATCGGCCGCGCCGGCTGGCCGAGGTCGCCGGAAAAGACGACGCGGCGCTCGCGGCCGCCGTCGCGCACGCGCACCTCGGCGATCGCCGAACCGAGGATGTGCCCGGCGTCGAGGAAGCGCACGCGTGCGTCCGCGTGGGGACGGAACTCCACGCCGTAGGGCACGCCGCTCACGCGGCGCATGGCGCGCTCGACGTCGGGCGCGCCGTACAGGGGGGCGATCGCCGGGCCCCGCGCATGCGCCTTCTCGCGTGCCTGGATGTGTGCGCTGTCGAGCAGCATGACCGGCAGGAGGTCCGCCGTGGCACGCGTCGTGTAGACCGGAAGGGCAGGCGCCCGCGCCGACAGGACGGGGAGCAGCCCGCAATGGTCGAGATGCGCGTGGGTGACGAGGGCGAAGTCGAGGCCGGCGGGGTCGAAGCCGGGGAAGGCGCGGTTGCGCGGCCCCGCCTCGCGGCCTCCCTGGTGCATGCCGCAGTCGACGGCGAAGCGCATGCGCCCGGTATCGACGAGGAAGCACGAGCCGGTGACTTCCCGCGCCGCGCCCATGAAACGGATCTGCATGCGG
>JAMPXV010000125.1 GCA_023700985.1 Lysobacter sp. | reverse complement strand
TACCACTGCAGGAAGCGGTCGGCGATGGAGGTGCCCTTCCCCGCCGCATCGGCGTACCAGCCGCGGATGAGCTCCTCGTCGTAGAGAAGGTCCACGGGGCACTCGACGAAGGTGGGCCCCGGAACGCCGGAAAGCGAGGCCACCAGCGCGTCCTCCACGGCCGGGCCGAGGTCCGCCACGCGCTTCACCTGCTTCACCAGCTTCACGTGCGGTTCCACGAGCGGCGCCTGCTCGATGTCCTGGAGCGCGCCGCGCCCCTGCAGCGCCGTCGGCGCGGCGCCGCCCAGCAGCAGCACGGGCGACTGCGCGAGCTGCGCGTTCTTGAGCGCGGTGATGGTGTTGGTGATGCCGGGGCCCGCCGTGACGGCGGCCACCCCCGGCGTGCCCGTGAGCCTCGCCGCCGCGTCCGCCGCGAACACGGCCGTCACCTCGTCGCGCGTGTCGACGATCCGGATGCCGCGCTTCTTCGCGGCCACGAGGATGGGCGAGATGTGGCCTCCACAGAGCGTGAAGATCCAGCGCACGCCCCAGGCCTCGAGCGCCGCCGCGACGCGCTCCCCCCCGTGCGCCGGCGCGGCGGGGTGCCTCGGCTTGCCTTTGCGGGACTTGACCATCGCTTCAGCCTTTCTCCTGTTGCGCGCCGCCTTCGGCATGCCGGCGCGCGAGCTCGCGGTAATCGACCTTGCCCACCCGGGTGAGCGGCAGGTCGTCGACGAACTCGACCTCGCGCGGGCACGACCACTTGATGAGGCGCTCGCGGCAGTGCGCGATGATCGCCTCCTGCATCGCCGGCCCGGCCTGCGCGCGGTCGCGCAGCACCACGCAGGCCTTCACGCGCTCCACTTGCGCGGGGTCGGGCACGCCGATCACGCACGTCTCGGCAACCGCCGGGTGCTCGCGGATCACCGCCTCCACCTGGGCCGGGTACACGTTGAAGCCGGAGGACTTGATCATGCGCTTGAGCCGCACCGAGAAATAGGTGAAGCCGTCGGCGTCCATCTTCCCCAGGTCGCCCGTGTGCAGCCACGTGCGGCCGTCGGCGTGCGGGCGAAGCGCCTGCGCCGTGGCCTCGGGGTCGTCGAGGTAGCCGATCATCACCGCCGGGCCCGCGATGCAGATCTCGCCCTCCTCCCCCGTCGCCGCCTCCTCGGTGGAGCCCGGCTTCACGATCTTCGCCAGCATGTCGGGGAACGGGATGCCGACCGAGCCTTCGCGGTACTCCGTGAGCGGCGTGGCCATGATGCCCGTGACCGCCTCCGTGAGGCCGTAGCCCTCCAGGAGCTTCACCCGGCCGCCGCCGGCCGCGACCATCGCCTCGAAGCGCTCCTTCACGGCGCGCGGCAGCGTGTCGGCGCCGCAGAAGCACGCCGTGAGGCAGGAGAGGTCCGCCCGCGCAAGCGTTGCGTCCCGGGTGAGCGCATCGAAGAGCGTGGGCACGCCCACGAGCACGTTGGGCCGGTCCTTGCGCAGCACGCGGGAGACGACCTCGGCGCTGAACTGCGGCACGAGGATCGACTTGCCGCCGGCCATGAAGGCCGCGTTCACGCAGACCCCGAGCCCGAAGCCGTGGAAGAGGGGCAGCACCGCGAGGATCGCGTCCTTCTCGCCGAGACCGCACCAGGACGCCGCCTGCAGGCCCTCGGCGATGAAGTTGCGGTTGGAGAGCAGGATGCCCTTGGGCAGTCCGGTGGTACCGCCCGAGAAGAGGATCGCCGCGGCGTCGTCGGTCTTGCCGGCGGGCGCCTGGGTCGCCGGATTCGCGCCGGCGAGCAGCGCCGACCACGACCGCAGGCGCGCGTCCGCCGGAAGCGGAGGGATCTTTCGCCCCTTGGTCGCCCAGAAGCCCAGGCGTTTCAGCGGCGGGAGGTACTCGGGAATGCGCGCCACCACGATCTTCTCGAGGGCAATCCTGGGCGTGGCGGCCGCGAGCGTGCCGAAGAAGGCGTCGAGCACGAGCGCCATTCGCGCCCCGGTGGCATCGAGATAGTGGGTGATCTCGGGCGCCGTGGACAGCGGATGGATGAGCGCCGGCAGCGCGCCCACGCGATTGGCCGCGTAGAAGGCGATCACGCCCTGCGGCGTCGTGGGCATGGAGATGAGGAACCGGTCGCCGGCGCGCAGCCCTTCCGCGGCCAGCGCCGCGGCGCAACGGTCCACGGCGTCGAGGAACTCGCCGTAGGTCGCCTTCGTGCCGAGGAAGTCCCAGGCGACCGAACCCGGCACGCGGCGGGCCGTCGCCGTGAGCGCCTCGTAGAGCGTGACCTGCGGGTAGTCGATCGAGGCCGGCACGCTTCCGTAGAAGCGCAGCCAGGGCCGTTCGGCGTTCATCTCGGCACCCACCGGTAGTCCACCACGAGCACTTCCTTCCGGCCCTCGCCCTCACGCCGCTCGCGCACCGCCTTGAAGGCGTCGGCCCCCTGCCGCGTCCCGCTTGTGCGCATCCTGGGACGGCCCTCGACCCTCGGCTGCGGGAAGCGGATGGCGTCGCCCTCGATGGCGGCATCGCCGGGGTTCACGGCGCCGTTGCTGGTCCACATCACGATCGCGATGCCGCCCGACTTGCGGTCACGGTGGAAGAGGCTGTCGCCGCGGCGATGGCCGGTGCGGCAAGGAGGGCGGCGAGGAGGCTTCTTCGGATCATGACGAACGCATTCTCGCCACGCGGGGCTCGCGGGGTCAATCCGGCTTCGCGCCGCCGGCCTGCCGCCAGGCCGCCTCGACCGCCGGCTGCGCGACGTACATGTCGAAAAGGGAGCGGCGAAGCTTCGAATCCCCCGCGAAGGCGCGGCGGAACTCCTCCAGGTCCACGCGCTTGCGGGTCTCCTCGAGCGAGTCGCCACGCGCGATGGCCGCCCGCACATGGTCGCGGATCGCGGCGGCCAGCCGTGCCACCAGGCGCACGTGGGAATCGTCGCGCAGGACCGGCCCATGGCCTGGCACGAAGACGCCAGCCCCGAGCGCGAGAAGCCGCTCCAGCGTCGCGGCGTAGTCGAGGGGAGCGGCCGTGTTGCCGATGAGCGGCACCGGCCAGGCGACGAGGTCGCCCGTGACCGCGATGCGCTGGGCCGGCAGCCAGACCACGAGGTCGGCCCGCGTGTGCCCCGCGCCGAGGTGCAGCACCTCGATGGTCCGGCCGCCGCGGCGCAGCACCAGGCTGTCGCGCACCTCGATCGTGGGCACCACGATGCGCGCCGATTTCGTCTCGCCGAGGTAGCGCTCGGCCTGCGCCGTGTCGCTCGCCAGCGCGGCGCGGGTCTCGGCATCCAGGGGATCGCCCTTCGCGTCGCGCCCCGCGGCCAGTCGCCTGCGCAGCGCCTCCACCATGCCGGGCCCGAACTCGAGCATGCCCGCCCGGTTCCGGGCCCCGATTCCCGCGAGCTCGTCGCGGGTCGCCGCATGCCCGACGAACTCCACGCCGGGCCAGGCATCGCGCCACGCGGCGTTGCCCTCGAAGTGGTCGAAGTGCCAGTGGGTGTTGATCACGAAGCGGACGGGCTTCGTCGTGATCGCCCTGAGGGCCGCGATGGTCTCGCGGGTCGACGAGGCCGTGGCGTTGGCGTCGACGACGACCACGTCCTCGTCGTTCACGATGAAGACGTTGTTCGCGTCGAACATCATCCCCACGGGCTCCCGGCGGACGACGGCGTACACGCCCTCGGCCAGGGGCGTCACCTCGAAGCCGCGGGGCGGCTCCTGGGCGGCCGCGGCGGCGGCGAGGAAGGCGAGGCCAGCGGCGAACGAGCGCACCGCCCTTGCCGCTATTCCGGCAGCGCCTGGATCTCGAACGCGGTGCGCAGCGTCGGCGTGATCGGCGCTCCCAGCGGGTCGAACCACTTCGCGTAGATCTTCTCGATCTCGCCCGTGCGCATGAGGCCCGAGAGCGTGCGGTTGACGACGAGCTTGAAGTCGGCGTCGTTCCTGCGCAGCATCAGGCCGAAGGGCTCGTAGGAGAGGAGCCGGCCGGTCACCACGTAGTCGCCCGGGTTGCGCGCCTTGGAGCGCAGGCCCATGAGCTGGATGTCGTCGCTCACGTTCGCGTCCACGCGCCCGCTCTCGAGCACCAGGAAGCCCTCGCCGTGGTCCTTCACGTTGAGGATCTTGATGCCGAGGTTCAGCTTGTCCGAGAGGTTCTTGATCACGCGCTCGTTGGTCGTGCCCTGCGACACCGAGATCGACTTGCCGCGGAGGTCCTCGACCTCCTTGATGCCGGACTTCGCCTTCACGAGCAGGCGCGTGCCGCCGATGAAGGTGACGTGCGAGAAGTCCGCCTGCTTCTGGCGCGTGAGCGTGTTCGTGGTCGAGCCGCACTCGAGGTCCACCGTGCCGTTGGCCACGAGCGGGATGCGCGTCTGCGACACCACGGGGATGCGGCGCACCTTGAGGTCGGGCATCTTCAGCTCGGCCTTCACCGCCTCCACGACCTTCTCGCACAGGTCGATGGAGTAGCCGATGGCGTTCTGCTTCTCGTCGAGGTAGGAGAAGGGCACCGAGGTCTCGCGGATGCCCAGCGTGAGCGTGCCGGTCTCCTTCACCTTCTTGAGCGTCCCGGTCAATTCCTGGGCCGCGGCGGCCCCGGAAACCAGCAACAGCAGTACGATGGCGATGCGCTTCATGGCGTCCTCCCGATTGGAAGACGCCGATTCTATAGGAACCCTCGAATGACCCTCTCCCGCACCTGCGTCGTCATCGGCGGCGGCACCATGGGCGCCGACATCGCCCTCACGCTGGCCCGCGCCGGCTGCCCCACCCACCTCGTCGAGACCTTCGACCACGTCCGCGAGGCGCTGCCCGCGCGCCTGGCCGCGGGCCTGGCCGCACTCGGCTGCCCCGACCGCCTCGACCGCATCGAGGTGCACGCGAGCCTGGACGACGTCGACTGGCCGGAGGTGGACGTGGCGATCGAGGCCGTCCCCGAGAGGCTCGACATCAAGCGCGCGCTCTTCGCCGACCTCGCGCGCCGCGCCCGCCCCGACGCCTGGCTCACGAGCAACAGCTCGAGCTTCCCCATCAGCGCCATCGCCGAGGGGCTGCCGGGACCGGGGCGCTTTTTCGGGCTGCACTACTTCATGCCCGCCCACCTCGTGCCCCTGGTGGAGGTGGTCTGCGGCGCGGGCAGCGACGCGGCGCTCGCCCGCGAGGTCGCCGAGTTCATGCGCTCCACCGGCAAGGTGCCCGTCATCGTGAAGAAGGACCTGCCCGGCTTCCTCGCCAACCGCCTGCAGCACGCGCTCGGGCGCGAGGCGCTCGCGCTGGTGGAAGCCGGCGTGGCGACCCCCGAGGACGTGGACGCGGCGGTGCGTTTCGGGTTCGGCTTCCGCTATCTCGCCGCCGGGCCCCTGCTGCAGCGCGACCACGCCGGGCTGGACGTGCACGCGGCCGCCGCGGCCACCATGTACCCGGGCCTGGCCGCCGGCAAGGAGCCGGCGAAGTGCCTCACCGACCGCGTGGCGGCCGGGCGCCTGGGCATGAAGGCGGGCGCGGGCTTCTACGACTGGACGCCGGAGACCATCGCCGCCGAGCGTGCGCGCTACGAGGCGATCCTGCGCGGCGCCCTCTCGCTCCTCGAGCCGGAACTGCCGAAGGTGCAGGGCTGAGAGCGCTCGGCGCGGGGACCGGCGATGAAGCGGGCTACGACGTCTTCCCGCGCTTGTAGACGATGACCTGGGTGCCGCCGCCGCACGTGCCCACGACGCGGCGGTCGCCCTCCTCGCCCTTCTTCACGACGTCCAGCGTGTAGGCCTTCACGCCCTTCTTCTCGATCTTCGCGGCGATCTCGGCCTTCAGCTCTTCGCAGTCCTTCGCGGCCAACGCGGGGGTCGCCGCCAGGGCGAAGAGGCCGGCAGACAAAATCAGGGTGCGCATTTCCTCATTCCTTTCATGGACTTTCTGCCGTTAGCATAGCCAGTTAAGTCCCTTCGCGCCATTGACCGGCGCCACGACCGGAGACGCCGATGCCGACCCGCCACGACCCCGAGGGCACCCGCCTGCCCGTCAAGCTCGACGCCACCTCGAACGGCGAGTTCGCGCCCATCCCCCTGGGCCCCGGGCACCACCTCGCCAACCGGCTCGCCCGCGAGGCGGCGACGGCCAACGCGCGCCGCACCGGCATGGACCGGCGCTCCTTCCTCGTCTCGGCGGCCGGCACGGCCTCCACCCTCCTCGCCTTCAACGAGGCCTTCGCCGCGGCGGGCCAGCGGGGCGGCTGGTACGAGCTCGACCGCGAAGCGGCGCTCGACCCGCAGCTGGCGCGCTCGGCCGTGGACGGTGGCGAGTTCATCTTCGACGTGCAGGGCCACTTCGTGAACCCGACGGGCGCGTGGACGAAGCGCCTGCCCGAAAGCGCCCGCCCCCTGCAGATGGACAAGACCCGGTCGTGCGGGCGTTCGTCGGGGCCCGGGCGCCTGGACTACCTGCAGTGCATCGGCCCGGACGAGTTCGTGAAGGACGTCTTCCTCGACTCCGACACCGACCTCATGGTGCTCTCCTTCGTGCCCTCCTCGCGCGAGGGCGAGCCGCTCACCATCGAGGAGGCGGCGGCCACCGCGCGCATCGTCGAGAAGCTCGAGGGCACGCACCGGCTCTTCATCCACGGCCGGGTGAACCCCAACCAGCCCGGCGACCTGGAGGGCATGGAGGAGCTGGCGCAGCGCCACCGCATCAGCGCCTGGAAGACCTACACGCAGTGGGGCCCCGACGGGAAGGGCTTCTGGCTGGACGACGACGCGGGCCTCGCCTTCATCGAGAAGGCGCGCCGGCTGGGCGTGCGCAACATCGCCGTCCACAAGGGCCTGCCCTTCGGCCGCCGCTCCTACGAGCACTCGACCTGCGCCGACGTGGGGCGCGTGGCGAAGCGCTTCCCGGACGTGAACTTCCTCGTCTACCACTCGGGCTTCGTGGCC
Organism: Lysobacter sp.; assembly: GCA_023700985.1. Taxonomy (GTDB): domain Bacteria; phylum Pseudomonadota; class Gammaproteobacteria; order Burkholderiales; family Usitatibacteraceae; genus FEB-7. The sequence continues at coordinate 3,374 of JAMPXV010000125.1, read as the reverse complement.
GGCCAGCCAGAGGGCCCGCACGACCCCGCGCGCACGGACGGCATCGACGCGCTGGTCACGAGCCTCGCGACGGCGGGCGTGAAGCCCGGGGCCAACGTCTACGCGGAGCTGGGCTCGACGTGGCGATTCCTCATGCGCGAGCCCGATTCGGCGGCCCACGCGCTGGGCAAGCTCTTCAAGGCCGTGGGAGAGACGAACGTCCTGTGGGGGACGGACTCCATCTGGTACGGCTCGCCCCAGGACCAGATCCAGGCCTTCCGCGCTTTCCAGATCGCCCCGCAACTGCGCGAGAAGCATGGCTACCCGGCGATGACGCCGGAACTGCGCGCGAAGGTGTTCGGCCTGAACGCCCTGCGCATCTACCCCGTCGACAAGGCGGTGCTCGACAGGCACCTCGCGAAGGACAAGGTGGCGCGCGACCGCGAGGAGGCCCGCGAGCGCCCCGACCCCACCTTCCTCACCCACGGGCCGAAGACGCGGCGGGAATTCATGAACCTCCTCGCCTGGTCGGGCGGAAGGTAGCCCGGGGAGGCAGTCTCCCTCAGGCGTGCCCGGGCGCCGGGTCGGGAAGCCGCTTCGAGCGGGGGAAGATCAGGAAATTGCGCAGCAGGCCGCCCACGGCGACCACGAAGAGCGCGGCCGACCCGCCCGACATGATGCCGAAATAGGCCGCCATGCCCCGCCCGCCCGACTTGAGCGCCGCGGCGTCGGTGTAGATCCAGTAGCCCACGACGGCCGCCGCCGGAATGGACAGCGCGAGGATGGCGACGTTGACGGCGAGCAGCGCGCGCCGGTTCGCCACGCGCGGGCTTGTCCCGAAGAAGGCCGAGATCGCGACCACCACGATGACGGCGAAGGTGAGGAACACGAACGGCATGGGCGTCTCCCGAACCCGGGCGCCGGGCCGGCGCGGTGGCGTAAATGCTGCACGACAGGTGAAACTTTACATCAACCGGCGGGTGCCATGAAACCGTCTCCCCGTGCGCGAACGGGGCACGGGCGGGTAAACTCTGCATGAAGGGGTCCCTCCCGGGCCTCGAGTTCCTTCCTCCCGCACCGCCCGTGAACAGCCCCGACTCCCCCCCCTCACCGAAGCCGGAGGCCGAGTCGCGCAGCCTCCCCGCGATCTCGCCCGCCGGATTCCGCGAGGCGATCCTCGACAAGCTCGTCTACTCGGTCGGCAAGGACCGCCGCCACGCCCTCGACCACGACTGGCTGATCGCCACGGCGCTCGCCACGCGCGACCAGATCGTCGAGCGCTGGATGGACGCCACCCGCCGCACCTACCGCGACGGCCGCAAGCGCGTCTACTACTTCTCCCTCGAGTTCCTCATCGGCCGGCTGCTGCTCGACGCGCTGTCCAACCTGGGGCTGGTGGGCACCGCGCGCGAGGCGCTGGCGGACCTGGGCGTGGACTTCGACCGGCTGCGCAAGCTCGAGCCGGACGCCGCGCTGGGCAACGGCGGCCTGGGGCGCCTGGCGGCCTGCTTCATGGACAGCCTCGCCTCGCTGGGCATCCCGGCGCACGGCTACGGCATCCGCTACGACCACGGCATCTTCCGCCAGGCGATGAAGGACGGCTGGCAGATCGAGCTGCCCGAGGACTGGCTCTCCTCCGGCAACCCCTGGGAATTCGAGCGCCCCGAGGTCACCTACACGATCGGCTTCGGCGGCACGGTGGACGCCGTGCCCAACGCAGACGGCACGACGCGCTCGGTGTGGCACCCGGCCGACAGCGTGAACGCCGTCGCCTACGACACGCCCATCGTGGGCTGGCGCGGCGCGCACGTGAACACGCTGAGGCTCTGGTCGGCGCGCGCCGGGCACCCCATCGTCCTGGAGGACTTCAACCGCGGCGACCACGTGGGCGCGCTCGCCGAGCGCGTGCGCCTGGAGGCCATCTCGCGCGTGCTCTATCCCAACGACGACACGCCCGCGGGCCACGAGCTGCGGCTGCGCCAGGAGATCTTCTTCGCCTCCGCCTCGCTGCAGGACCTGCTGCGCCGCCACAAGGCGCAGCACGGGGAGCTCTCGTCGCTTCCGGAGCACGTGGCGATCCAGCTGAACGACACGCACCCCGCCATCGCGATCCCCGAGCTCATGCGCCTGCTCGTGGACGAGCACGGCATGCCGTGGGACTTCGCGTGGCGCATCACCACCGCGGTCTTCAACTACACCAACCACACGCTGCTGCCCGAGGCGCTCGAGAAGTGGTCGGTGCCGCTCATGGAGGGGCTCCTCCCGCGGCACATGCAGATCATCTACCTCCTCAACGCGCAGCACCTCGACTCGCTGCGGCGCGCCGGCCACACCGACCCGCGGCTCATCGCCTCGCTCTCGCTCATCGAGGAGAACCACACGCGCCAGGTGCGCATGGGCAACCTCGCCTTCCTGGGCTCGCGCCGCGTGAACGGCGTCTCGGCGCTGCACACCGGGCTCATGAGGAAGACCGTATTCCGCGACTTCAACCGGGTCTTCCCCGAGCGCATCGTCAACAAGACCAACGGCATCACCTTCCGCCGCTGGCTCTTCCAGGCCAACCCCGGGCTCTCGGGCCTCATCGCGGAGGCGGTCGGCCCGGAGTTCCACGACGACACCGACCGCATCGCGGGCCTCGCGCGGTTCGCCGGCGACGCGGCCTTCCGCGCGCGCTTCGCCGCGGTGCGGCGCTCCAACAAGGTCCTGCTCGCCCGGATCGTGGCCGAGCGCACGGGCACGAGCGTCGACCCCGAGGCGCTCTTCGACGTGCAGATCAAGCGCATCCACGAGTACAAGCGCCAGCTCCTGAACCTGCTGGAGACCATCGCCCTCTACCAGGACATGCGCGCGCACCCGACGCGCGACTGGGTGCCGCGCGTGAAGCTCTTCGCGGGCAAGGCCGCGGCCGGCTACCAGCAGGCCAAGCTCGTGATCAAGCTGGCGACCGACGTCTCGCGCGTGGTGAACACCGACCCGGCGCTGCGCGGCCTGCTGAAGGTCGCCTTCCTGCCCAACTACAACGTGAGCCTCGCCGAGTCGATCATCCCGGCTTCCGACCTCTCGGAGCAGATCTCGACGGCGGGCATGGAGGCTTCGGGCACCGGCAACATGAAGCTCGCGCTCAACGGGGCGCTCACCATCGGCACGCTCGACGGCGCCAACATCGAGATCCTCGAGCGGGTAGGCGCGGAGAACATCTTCATCTTCGGGCTGAAGGCGGCCGAGGTGGATGCACGCCGCGCGGCGGGGATCGACGCCACGGCCGACATCGCCGCCTCCCCGGCGCTGGCCGAGACCCTGGCGCTGCTCGAGTCCGGCGTCTTCTCGCCGGACGACCGCAGCCGCTACAAGGGCCTCGTCGACAACCTGCGCCACCGCGACTGGTTCCTCGTGTG
>JAMPXV010000124.1 GCA_023700985.1 Lysobacter sp. | reverse complement strand
CGCGGGAAGTCCAGCCCGTAGCGCGTGCGCATCGCCTTCGCCTGCCCGTCGATCCAGCGCCAGCGCGGCTCGAAGGCCGGGTCGCGGAACGCGAAGGCCACGTAGTTGCCGTCGTCGGCGATGGGCAGGAGGATCACGTTGCCGTCGAACACGGTGCGCATCATCTCGAGGTGGGCCAGCCGCTCCGGCTTCGGCCCCACGAGGTTCGCGACCGCGACGCCCCGGCGCGGCAGGAGCGCGCGCACGTCCTGGTAGAACTCGCGCGTGCACAGCGTGGGCGCCACGCCTTCGGCATCGAACGCATCGACCATCACCACGTCCGGGAAGTCCTCGCACTGCGCGACGTACCCGGCGGCATCGCCGCACACGACGCGGAAGCGCCCGTCGTCGGGCGGCAACAGGAATTCGTCGCGGAAGGCGATCACGTGGGGGTCGATCTCCACCACGGTGATGCGCGCCGAGGGCAGGTGGCGGTGGCAGTACTTCGCGAGCGAGCCGCCGCCCAGTCCCAGCATGAGGATCGAGCGCGGCTCGGGCAGGAAGAGGAGGAAGCCCATCATCTTGCGCGTGTAGGCGAACTCCAGCGCGTACGGGTCCGCGAGGCGCATCTCGCTCTGGATGAAGGCGCGCGTGAAGTAGAGGCAGCGCGCGCCGTCGTCCTCGATCACGAAGGGCTTGTCGTAGCGCCGGGCGAGCACGCGGTCGATGAGCGCCTCGTGGTCGCCGCCGCGCGGCTCCAGGAGGCGGATCACCCCGCCTTCGTTGGGGAAAGGGTTCGGAAGCTCCAGCATCGTCTACGCCGCCTGCAGCATGAACTCGACCTTGATGGTATCGAACGGGAACTCGATGGCGCCATCGTCATTGCGTTCGAGAACGCCTGCCTTCAGCAGGGCTGTGACGTCGCCATGGACGGCCTTCACGTCCCGTCCCACGCGCCGGGCGGCCTCGCGGATCGAAACCGGGCCGGCGCCGCAGAGGGCCTTCAGGAGCTCCCATCGCTTGGCAGTCAGCACCTTCCAGAGCAGCTCCGGCGATGCGAAGCCGATGCGCGCGTCGCGCTCGCCGCCGCCGCTCTTCATCGCGCGGGTCGCATCTTCCAGCGTGGTGGTGAGGGAGCGCACCTCAAGAACGACGGTTTTCACGGTTCCACCTCTCGATATCCGACCGGAAATCGGCCATCAGCCTTTCGGGCGACGAGAACGAGTAGGCCCTCTCGGTCGGGCCGAAGTGACGGTGGTCGCCCTTGCCTCGCTCGTTGTCGTAAAGCACCACGCAACGGCCGGACACGACATAGGCCAGCCGGTACTTGAAGCCGTGCGTCGAAGGCTCCACCGGGCGCGGGACGCGCCACACCGAAACCTCGGCGAATGCTTCCTCACCCAGGACGATCCGATGGCGAACGAGCGCGACCGCCTTCATGTTGGACACAGTAACAACACCTTCAGGCGTTGTCAATTACTCCAACGGCTTTGGCGCGTGCTATCGCGCCTGGCCCATCGCCGCGAAGATGCGGTCGCGGCGTTCCGCGTCGCGGCCGTCGACGATGCCGGGCTGGGCGCACCAGGCGAGGAGGCGGTCGCCGGTCGTGCCGGCCTGAGCCGCGCCGCCGCCGAAGCGCTCCTTGAGGAGCTTCACCTGCATCGCGAGACGCTGCTGCTGCATCTCGGCGGGGCTCTCGATTCCCAGCGCCATTTCCAGCTCGAGCAGGCCCTCGCGCCGCGCCCCGGTGCCGCGCTCGATGCGGGAGCGGTGGGCGTCGGTCGAGGCCGGATCGGCCAGCGCGGCGAGCGCCGCGTCGCGCCTCGCCACGAGCTTCTTCTCCCAAGCCGGCGGCAGTGCGGGCATCGCGCCCCACCGGTCGTTCGCCGCATCCGGCGAAACCGGGCCGCCCCCGGCGACGACGGCGGCCTCGAGTTCCTCGCAGAGGCGGTCCCTTTCCGCGAGCGCCTGCCAGACCACCGCCTCGCGGGCGCGGGCGCGGGCGGCGAGGGCGCCCTCCACGGACTTCGAGGCGCTGCGGAAGCGGCCCTCCAGGGCGCGCAGCGAGGGGTCGGGACTGCGCGTCCCGGCGCGCCAGCGGTCCTGCAGGTCGCGAAACGCCGCGCGCACGTCCTTCTCCTCCTTCTCCGTCTCGCGCGCGAGCTGCTCGAGCTGCGCGCAGACGTCCTCCAGCGAGCGCCGGCCTTCGTGCTTGCGGCCGTCCTCCTCCTTGCGCTTGGCGTGGCGCGCCTCGAAGACCGCGTCGCAGGCGGCGCGGAAGCGCTCCCACAGCGCGCGCTCGTCGCGCTGCGCGAGCGGGTGCGCCTTCGAGTGTTCCTGCCAGCGCGCCTGGATGGCCTTCACCAGCGAGGGCGCCTCGCGGTCCATGGCGCGCGGCTGCAGGGCCTCGACTTCGGCGATGAGCGCGAGACGCCCGGACTTCGCCTGCTCGCGCGAGGCCCCGAGCACGGCGCGCAGGGGCGCGAGCGCCTCCTTGAGGCGCGCGTCGAGCTTCTTCCACGCGCCCGGATCGACGCTGCCGAGGTTGCCCTCGCGCCACGCGCGGTCCGTCTCGCGCAGCCACTTCTCGATGGCCCGCGGGTCGGGGGTTTCGCCCAGCAGGGTGGGCGCGTGCGCGGCGGCCGCCTCGATGAAATCCTCGCGCTGCTTGCGCGCGGCCTTGCGCTGCGCCGCGAGCTCCTTGAAGTGCTGGGCGGCGGGGGCGTAGGCCTTCTCGCAGGCGCCGTCGAAGCGCTCCCACAGCGCGCGCGGAACCCCGGCGTGCTGGGCGTCGAGCGCCTTCCATTCCTCGCGCAGCTTCTTCACCTCGGCCGCCGTGCGCGCCGCGTCGAGCCCCGGTGCCGCGAGGGCCTCCGCGCGCTCGCAAAGCTGTACGCGGGCGGTCTGCTGGCCGAAGGTCTCCCAGCGCTCCAGCTCGCCGAGCTGCTGGCCGACGCGGCCCATGCGTTGCTGCGTGGGCTTCGGCAGCGCGCCGGCCTCGCCCTTGATGGCCTTCATCTCGTCGACCGCGGCGCGGGCCGCGTGCAGCTGGCCCGCGGCGAGCGCCTGCTCGGCGGTGTGGAGGAGGGCGTGGACGCGGTTTCGCGCGGCACCCGCCTCCTCGCGAGCCACCTGCGCCTGCGCGAGGCGGCGCTGCTCGATCACCATGAGCGCGGCCTCGAAGCGCCGCGACAGCGCCGGCGTGCGGATCGAGCGATCGAGCGCCTGCCACCGCTCGGGGAGCTGGGCGTTGTCGACGGAGGTGTCGGCGGCGAGGCGTTCGGCTTCTACGACCAGCGCCTCGGCGCTCGCCAGCGCCTGCAGTTCCTTTTCCCAGGCGTCCAGGCGCGCCTGCGCGCCGTCCAGTCTTGCCGGAGCGGCCTCGTCCGCGATCGCCTTCGCCTCCTCGCGCAGCGCCTCCAACTGGAGGCGCAGGTCCTTGAGGGCTTCCGGCCCGTCCGGCGCGGAGAGGGCCGTGGTCCATTCGACCACGCGGCGCTCGAACCGCGCCCGCGCGGCCTGCTCGGCCTGCTCGCGGTCGAAGCGCGCCTGCAGCGCGCGGCGCGCCGCGTCGCAGCGCTCCAGCCGTGCCGGGTCGTCGCGCATGTCCAGCGCCTGCCAGCGGCGGTTCAGGTCCACGACCGCCGTGAGGATCGGGCCCGGCGTGCCGGCCAGCGCCTCGAGCTGCGCGAGGATGTCGTCGGCCTCCGTCGCCTGACCCTCGCGGTTCTTCATCGCTTCCAGCCGCTGCTTCGCCAGCCGCGCCACGCCGCGGTCCTTGTTCTTCGCCTTGCCGAGGAGCGCCTCGAGGCCCTCGGGGGAGCGCACGCACTCGGCCGCGGCCAGGCGCGTCTCCGCGTGGCCGCCGGCGAGCGCCAGCTCGACCAGCAGCGGCTCTTCGCGAAGCCCTGCGATGGCCGCGAGCCTCCGGTCGGCCTCCGCGGCCTGCCGGGCCACGGCGGCGCGGATGGCGTCGTTGCAGGCGGCCGACTCCAGGAAGGCGCGCGCGGCGAAGGCATCCGGCGATTCCGCCACCACGCGGGCCAGGCCCGTCTCGAGCGCCTCGCGGACGCCGGCATCGGCTTCCTTGTCCCAGGCGGCGGCGAGCGCGGCGAGGTCCGCGCTGCGCGCGGCCGCGGCGGCGCGGACCTCCGGCGCCGGGTCGGCGGCGACGAGGGCGGCGAGCTCGGAGGATTCCGGCGCGAGGGCCGCCACGCCCAGGATGCGCTGGGAGGCCTCGGGGTGCTCGTGAAGGGGGGTGCGGGAGAAGAGCCGGGTGACCATGGTGGGAGCGGGTATCGATGCGGGATCGGGCGCCTGCCGCAGCGGTGCCCTACCCGAATGATAATCCCTCGGGGGTGCCCGCCGCCGCCGGATCCGATTCGGGGGAGCTTTGATCTGCGTCAGTAGCGGCGGTTGTATACCCCCCTGACCGCAGCGTAGTCTGCAAACGGTGGCTATCGTTCTTCGATAGCGACATTCGATAACGAACCTCGAGGATGGGCGAAAAGGAGCTCTATGGCGGTCTCGTGCGCCTGCACGTGCTGCACCACGCAAGCCACGAGCCGGTGTTCGGCCAGGGGCTCATGGACGAGCTCGCGCACCACGGCTACCGGCTGAGCCCCGGCACGCTCTACCCGATCCTGCATGGCCTGGAGAAGAGCGGGCAGCTGAAGTCGACGGTCGAGAAGGCCGGCAAGACCAGCCGGCGCACCTACGTGGCCACGGCCGCGGGCCGGAAGGCGCTGCGCGCCGCGAAGGTGAGGGTTCGGGAACTGTTCAGGGAATTGTTCGAGGAAGAGCTTCCGCACGGGCTGCTGGAGGGCGCGATGCGGGACCGCAGGACCACAAGGGAAAAGGGAGAAAAGCTATGAGTAGGTACACGGGTTTCAGGTGGTCAGGCATGGCCGCCGCGGCCGTCCTCGCCATGGCGCCGTTCGGCGCCCTGGCGCAGGCGATCAGCGGCACGGTGACGGACGGCGGCAAGCGCGCGGTAAGCGGCGCCACGGTGTTCCTCGTGCCCGCCGCGGACGTGGCGAAGCTCAAGAAGGCGCCGTCCTTCAACATCCGGCGCAACGTCGACGACGACGAGCCGATGGACGACAGCATCGCCGCCCGCGGCGACAAGTACACCCAGGCGGTCACCGACGGCAGCGGCGCGTTCAGCATCGCCGGCGCGCCGGCCGGCAAGTACTTCGTGTACGTCGTGCCGGACGACGACCGGCACCTGCCCGGCGGCACGCTCACGAACAAGTCGATGACCGCCGCCGAGCTCGCGGCGAAGCCCCTGGCCATCCAGGTTTCCGGCAAGACCCCGGGCAATGCCGTCTTCATCGGCAGCTCCAAGTGCATGAAGTGCCACGACGACTACGTGGACTTCAAGAAGACGGCGCACAAGCAGGGCATCATGGTGGTGGGCAAGACGAGCGGGCTGCAGGACACGTCGCGTTTCCCGGGCATGAACGACGGGCTGAAGAAGCTGCAGGCCGGCGCGAAGCTCTACCTGTACGGCTACGACAAGGGCCGCGGCTTCGACAAGTACCTCATCTCGGAAAAGGCGCCGGCCGACCTGAAGACGGTCAGCTTCACGGCGACCTTCTACACCGACAAGGACGGCTCGCTCAAGCTCAGGACCGAGAACGTCCGCGACCCCTCGGACAAGGCGCGCGTCTACCCCGTCGAAAAGACCTACGGGGGCCCGGTGTACAAGCAGCGCTACCTGATCCGCGTCGGCCAGGAGACCTATCCGTTCCTCCAGTACAACACCGAGGGCAAGGACGCCTACGCGGACCGCACCCGCAAGCCCTGGCGCGACTACCACGGCGACTGGCTGTATGACGAGGCGAAGGGCAAGCTCAAGGACCCGCCGAAGGGCAAGTCCTTCGAGATCCAGTGCGCCTCCTGCCATTACACCGGCTACACGCTCACCCCGACGGTCGGAGGCGGCTTCGTGGCCGGCGCGGCCAACGACCCCAACGGCGAGATGGACATCGACGGCGACGGCGTGCCCAACGAGCTGAACGTCGGCTGCGAGACCTGCCACGGCCCCGGCTCCGAGCACGCCAAGGCGCCGCTGCGCCGCAAGGCCTCGATGATCGTGAATCCGGCCAAGCTCGCCTCCGAGCGCTCCATGGTCATCTGCAACCAGTGCCACAGCCGGCCGCAGGGGACGACGAAGACCGACCAGCCGATCAACAAGGATGGCCGCATGCTCACCCCCGGCATCAGCCGCAACGAGTACCTGGTGAACTACACCTCGCGCGAAGACGCGGCGCAGAAGGACTTCTGGCCCGACGGCGTGCACTCCAAGTCGCACCACCAGCAGGCGACCGACCTGGTCCGCTCCAAGCACTACATCAACGAGAACCAGATCCTCAACTGCGCCGACTGCCACGACCCGCACGGCAAGAAGGGCATCAAGTTCCAGCTCGTCGCCGAAGCGCGCGACGGCAAGAACTCGCTGTGCGCGACTTGCCACACGGTGGACATGAAGGAGCATACCGCCAAGACGGTCGGCGAGCCGCACACGCGCAAGATCGCCTGCGTCGACTGCCACATGACCAAGACGATGCAGACGGGCGCCGGGCTGGGCGAGGGCATCGAAGGCAAGGGCGGCAAGAAGTACTGGATGAACGACATCACCTCGCACCTCTTCGACGTGCCGCGCATCTCCAACAAGGGCGTGAAGGGCGTCGAGCCGGGCAAGGCCATGCCGATCCCGTACACCAACGCCTGCGGCACCTGCCACGAGGCGGAGAAGATGTAGTCGTCAGGTTCAACGCGTCACGAGACGGGCCCGCTTCGGCGGGCCTGTCGCTTTTTCACGACGCCGTTCGTCGGAAATCCGTTGCCGGCGAAACTTCGCCGGTGCTCGAATGGGCCGCGCACACCCGTTCACGAATCCACATCGAGGTGCCCGTATGAACCTGAAATCGCTTCAATCGATTCTCGCGATCATCGCCGCCGCGTGCGGCGTCCTTTTCCTCGCCGGCTGCGGCGGGGGTGGCGGTGGCGGAAGCACCGTCACGGCGACGAAGACGGCCATCGTCATCGGCAAGCTCACGACGAAATCCACCGCGAAGGCGGGCGGCGGGATCGTCCTGGTCGCGGCGGGAGACCCGATCGAGGTCCACGTCGAGTCCGAGCCCGACATCAGGACGACGGTCGGCGCCGACGGGTCGTTCACGCTGCGCGGCCTGCCCGAAGGCAGCGTGACGCTCGTCTTCACGCAGGGGGGCCCGGCCATCGGCACGCTCACCTTCCGTGAAGTCGCGGCGAACCAGCAGATCACCATCACCATCGAGGTCGCCGAAGGCGACGTGATCCTCGTCGACGAGGATCGCCGCGGCATCGGCCACGCGGGCGTCGAGCTGCAGGGGCTGGTGCAGAACGTCGTCGTCCTCGATCCGGCGGGCGACAGCCGCTTCGTCATCGCCGGCCGTTCGGTGGTGGCGCGCCCGGGCGTGACCGCCATTCGCGAAGGCATCACGCGCAGGACCGTCGAGGACGTCACCGTCGGCAGGCAGGTCCACGTGAAGGGGACCACGGTCGCCGACAGCACCGACGTGCTGGCCTACGAGATCAAGCTGCAGAACCCGACGACGGACCCGACGAGCCCGACGGACCCGACCGGCACGGGTGGCAAGCCGATCACGATCTGCCACGTTCCGCCCGGCAACCCGGCCAGGGCCAGGACGCTCACCGTCGACGAGAGCGCGTGGCCCGCCCACCAGGCGCACGGCGACACGGAAGGGGCTTGCCCGCCCTGACGCGGTTGCAGCACGAGCGGGTTCCGGGGCGCCTTCGGGCGCCCCTTCAGAACCAGACCTCGGGGTAGCGCCGCGACGCGGGGATGTTGTTCACCGCGAGGGCTACCGCCACGAGCACCAGCGGACCCAGCGTGCAGGGCACGAGCACGTAGAGGAAGCCCAGCTCGTGCACGTCGCGCGAGCCGATCACCGCGATGAGCGCCGTGGCGCCCCCGGGCGGGTGCAGCGTGCGCGTGGCGTGCATCACGGCGATGGCGGTCGCCACGGCGAGCGCGCCCGCGAGCCAGGGCGCCTGGTGCGCGAGCTTCCAGCACGCCACGCCCACGAGCGCCGACAGGAGATGCCCGCCGACCACGTTGCGCGGCTGGGCGAGCGGGCTTCTCGGCGCGCCGTAGAGCAGCACGGCGGAGGCGCCCAGCGAGCCGATCATGAGCGTGAGGTCGGTGCCCGCGAGGAACGCCTCGCTGAGGAGCCCCGCCGCCCCGATGCCGAGGAAGGCCCCGACCCAGGACCAGGCGATCTCGGAGCCGCTCACGCGCGGCGGGCTGCCGCGGGTGGTGCCCGCCATCTTGCGGAAGTACTCGGGAAGGCTCACCGGTGCGCCTCCCGGTCCAGGGCCTCGAGGAAGTCCTTGCGGAAGAGCAGGCCGCGCAGGCGCCCTTCGGCGTCTGCGACCGGCATGCTGCGTCCCGCGTGGCCACGGAAGGCGGCCATCATCTCGCGGAACCCCGCCTCCGGCCGCACCGTGATGGCGGGTGCGGTCATGGCCTCGTGCACCGGCGTCTCGTGGCAGCGGTGGCTCACCTCGCACGAGTCGTCGATCATGCGCAGCAGGAGCTCCAGGAACGTGCCCGCCTGCAGCCGGCAGAGGAAGTCCGTCTCGGTGAGCATGCCCACCACGCGAGCGCCGGCGTCGACCACGGGAAGCGCCTTGAAGCCGCTCGCCACCAGCGTCCGCGCGGCCTCGTCGAGCATCATGCCGGGGGCGAGCGGCGCAGTGACGGGCCGCATCAGGCCCTCGGCACGAAGCCCGCTCAGCAGGCGCTCCGTCGCGTGCCGGTGCGCGAGATGGTAGATCTCGCGGAAGTCCGCGGTGGAGATGTCGAGATAACCGGGGATGTGCTGCATGGCGTCGAGGATGTCCTCGTCGGCAAGCTCCACCTCGGGGACTGCCTCGTCGGCCGCGACTTCCGGCGGCCGGGCCGCGTGCTCGTTCATGTCGTCACCTCGCATTGCCTTCTCCGGGATGCCCTCAGGATAGGCCGCGGGGCGGGCCGCGCTCAAGCCCGCTTGCTACACTTCGCCCACCATGTCCCGCAACGCCCAGGCGCAATTCGACGTCGTCGTGATCGGCGCGGGCGCGGCGGGCATGATGTGCGCGGCGACGGCCGGGCAGCGCGGCCGGCGCGTGCTGCTCGTCGACCACTACCCGAAGCTCGGCGAGAAGATCCGCATTTCCGGGGGCGGGCGCTGCAACTTCACCAACCTGCACGCCTCGCCCGCCAACTTCCTCTCGAGGAACCCGCACTTCTGCCGCTCGGCGCTGGCGCGTTACACGCCGCGGCACTTCATCGCGCTCGTCGAGCGGCACCGCATCGCCTACCACGAGAAGACGCTGGGGCAGCTCTTCTGCGACGACTCCGCCAGGCAGGTCATCGACATGCTGCGCGCCGAGTGCGACGCCGGGGGCGTGGAGTGGCGCATGCCGTGCGAGGTGCGCGGCGTGGCGCGCGAGGGCGCGGCGTTCCGCGTCGACACCGCGGCGGGGCCCGTCGCGTGCGCTTCGCTGGTCGTGGCGACCGGCGGCCTCACGGTGCCGAAGATCGGCGCATCTCCCTTCGGCTACCGCCTCGCCGAGCAGTTCGGGCTCGCGGTGGTACCGCCGAAGCCGGCGCTGGTCCCCCTGAGCCTGGATCCGGAATCGTTCGCGCGCTACGGCGACCTGTCCGGCGTCTCGCTGGATGCCGAGGTCTCGTGCCGCGGCGCGCGCTTCCGCGAGAGCCTCCTCTTCACGCACCGCGGCCTGTCGGGACCGGCCATCCTGCAGGCTTCCTCCTACTGGCAGGACGGCCCGCCGGCCGACTCCCTGCACGTGAACCTGCTGCCGGGCATCGACGCGTGCGCCTGGGTGGCGGAGCACCGCCGCGCGAAGGCGCTCCCCGCAACACTCCTCGCCGAGCGCCTGCCGAAGCGTTTCGCCCAGGCGTGGTGCGAGGCGCACGGCCTCGAGCGGCCGATGGCGGAGCTTTCCGACAAGGCGCTCGACGAGGCGGCGCGGGCGCTGGCCGACTGGCCCGTGCACCCCTCGGGGACGCTCGGCTACAACAAGGCCGAGGTGACGCTGGGCGGCGTGGATACGCGCGGGCTCTCCTCGAAGACGATGGAGTCGACCGCGGTGCCCGGCCTCTTCTTCGTCGGCGAGGTGGTCGACGTCACCGGCCACCTCGGGGGCTTCAACTTCCAGTGGGCCTGGTCTTCGGGCCACGCGGCCGGCGAGGCTGCCTGAAAGAAAACGGGACGGTTCTGTGGGACGGTTCTGTAGAACCGGTCTATTCAGGCAGATTCAGCACCACGCACCAAATTGG
>JAMPXV010000123.1 GCA_023700985.1 Lysobacter sp. | reverse complement strand
GGCCGCGGCCACAGCCCCGCCCCGTGGCCCATGGCGAGGCCCATGAACTGGAAGGTGAAGAGGTTCTCCGCGATCGCGATGTCGATGAAGCATCCTTCGCCCGTGCGGTCGCGGCGGCGCAGCGCGAGCAGCAGGTTCACCACCGCGGGCCAGGTGCCGCCCGCGAGGTCGCCCGCGAGTGTCGGCGGGAGGCCCGGCGTGCCTTCCGCGACCGCCGTGAGCGCGAGGAGCCCCGCGCTTGCCTGGTAGTTCAGGTCGTGCCCGGCCTCCCGCGCGCGCGGGCCCGACTGCCCGTAGCCCGTGATGGCGCAATAGAGGATGCCGGGGTTGGCCGCGCGCCACGCCTCGTAGCCGAGCCCCAGCCGGTCCATGACCCCCGGGCGGAACTGCTCGAGCACGATGTCCACGGTGGGCGCGAGCGCGAGGAGCGACGCCGCCGCACCCGGCGCGCGCAGGTCCAGCGCGATGGCGCGCTTGCCGCGGTTCAGGATCGCGAAGCTGCCGCTTTCGTCGCCCAGGCGCGGAGGGTAGCCGCGCATGTCCTCGCCCGTGACGGGTCGCTCCACCTTGATGACCTCGGCGCCGGCCTCGGCCAGGATCAGGCTCGCGAGCGGGCCGGGCAGCAGCGTGCTGAAGTCGAGCACGCGTATGTCTTGCAGCGGAAGCACGGCCGGCTCCAGAGAGGTAATCAGATTAGAAATCCTAATCTGATTAGGAAGGAAGGGCTTCGGCGACGAGTTCGGCGATGTCCTTGGTCGGGATGTCGTCGCCGCGCCCGAGCTGCGCCACGCCGTCGCGCAGCATGATGGCGCAGTAGGGGCAGGCGGTCGCGATCGCCCTGGGCGAGCGCTCGAGGGCCTGCTCGGCGCGCAGCACGTTGATGCGCGTGCCGATGTGCTCCTCCATCCACATGCGCCCGCCGCCGGCACCGCAGCACATGGCCTTGTCGCGCCTCATCGCGAACTCGAGCGGCGCGTCCTTCGAGACGGCGGCCAGCACGCGGCGCGGCGCCTCGTACTCGCCGTTGTGCCGCGCGAGGTAGCAGGGCTCGTGGTAGATCACCCCCTCGGCGATCTTCCTCGGCGCGATCTTCCCGTCCCGGATGAGCCGGTCGATGAGCTGCGTGTGGTGCACCACCTCGAAGTGGCCGCCGAACTCGGGATACTCGTTCCTGAGCGAGTTGAACGCGTGCGGGTCGCAGGTGACGATGCGCTTCACCTCCAGCCCGTTCAGCGTCGCGACGAGCGCCTGGGCGAGCGTCTGGAAGAGCATCTCGTTGCCGGCGCGGCGCACGCACTCCCCCGTGGAGCCCTCGGCGGGCCCGAGGATCGCGAAGCGAACGCCCGCGGCCTGCAGGATCTTCACGAACGCGCGGGCGGTCTTCTGCGCGCGGTTGTCGAAGGACTGCGCCGAGCCCACGTAGAAGAGCCAGTCGATCTCCCTCGCCTGCTCCGCGCTCTCCAGCACGGGAACGCCCAGGTCCTTCGCCCACGCGCCGCGCGTGTCGGCCGGCAGCCCCCAGGGGTTGGACTGGCTCTCGTAGGCGTCGAAGACGGCCTTCAGTTCCTGCGGGAAGGCGCCCTCCATCATCACCTGGTGCTGGCGCAGGCGGTAGAAGCGCCCGAGGTGCTCCAGCCCGATGGGGCAGGCCCGCTCGCAGTAGCCGCAGGTGGTGCAGGCCCAGAGCGTCTCCTCCTTGATCACTCCGGGCACCAGCGCCGGCAGCTCCGCCTCCTTGCCGGCGAGGATCGCCTCGCGCTTCTCGAGCAGGTGGTGCTTGAGGGAATCGTTCACCCACTTGAGCGCCAGGGGCTTCCCGGTGAGGAACGTGGGGCAGGAATCCTTGCAGCGGCCGCACTCCGTGCAGGTGAAGGCGTCGAAGGCGTCCTTCCATACGAGGTCGGCGACCGTCTTCGCCCCCACCTTCATGTCGTCGCCCGCGTCGTCGGCCATGATTCTCTCGAGGTCGACGGACGGAACCCGGTTCAGCGGCGTCTCGCGCGCGAGGAACACGGCCGGCAGCGCGGTCACGATGTGGAAGTGCTCCCCCAGCGGCAGCAGCACGAGGAAGGAGAACACCGTGATCATCTGCACCCAGTAGGATGCCTGCAGGCCGAAGGCCAGCGACGAGGGCGAGGCCCCCTCGAAGAGCGAGGCGACGGCCGCGCCCACCGGGGCGAAGGCGCGCTCGTGGGCGATCCCCGCGTCGGAGGCGAAGATCACGAAGCGCAGGCCGTCGAAGAGGAAGTCCGAGACGATGATGACGAGGATCAGCGAGAGGATGAGGATCGCCTCCCGATTGGGCTCCAGGCGCCGGGGCTTCAGGACGAAGCGCCGCCAGAACGCGTAGGCCACCGCGGCCAGCACCGCGAGCTCCACGAAGTCCTTGAACGCCGCGTAGGCCGCGCCCGCCGCGCCGGGGATGACCGCGAGCGGGTCGTAGCCGATCACGATGAGGTGGAGCTTCCTCACCAGCAGCGCGCAGAAGCCGAGGAAGATCGCCGCGTGCATGATGCCCGGCTTCCACTCGCCGGCCACCATGCGCGACTGGCCGAAGCCCATCTCGAGGACCCGCGCGAGTCGCGTGCCCACGTGGTCCCAGCGCACCTCCGGCTGCAGCGCGCGGAAGATGGCGATCTTGCGCCAGGCCAGGGCGGCGAACCCGCCGAAGCCAAGTATCATGAGCAGCGTAATCGCCCAGGGTCCCATGGGGAGTCAGACTCCAGTCGGTGTCAGACCCCGAAGGTAATCTGGCACCGGATCTCCGACATGAGCCAAATCAAACAATTCCGATGCCCCGGGGGGCAGGCATGACGCGCGAGTCGATGGAATACGACGTCGTCGTGGTCGGCGGCGGCCCGGCGGGCCTCGCGACCGCGATCCATGTGAAGCAGCTCGCCGCCGCGCAGGGCGCCGAAGTCTCGGTGTGCCTGCTCGAGAAGGGCTCCGAGATCGGCGCCCACATCCTCTCGGGCGCGGTGGTCGATCCCCGGGCGCTGGCCGAGCTCTTCCCCGACTGGCAGGCGAAGGGCGCGCCCCTCAACCAGCCCGTGACCGAGGACCGGTTCCTGTTCCTTTCGCAGGCGGACGCGACGAAGGTCCCGGACTGGCTGCTGCCTTCCTGCTTCAGGAACCACGGCTACTACATCGCGAGCCTGGGCAACCTCTGCCGCTGGCTGGGCACCCAGGCCGAGGCGCTGGGCGTGGAGATCTACCCCGGCTTCGCCGCGGCGGAGGTGCTCTTCGACGACGAGGGCCGGGTCCGCGGCGTGGCCACGGGAGATGCGGGCATCGGCAGGAGCGGCGAGAGGACCGCCCGCTACGCCGAGGGCATGGAGCTGCACGCGAAGTACACGATCTTCGCGGAGGGCTGCCGCGGGCACCTCGGCAAGCAGCTCCAGGAGCGCTTCGACCTGCGCCGCAACCGCGACCCCGCCGTCTACGGCATCGGCCTGAAGGAGCTGTGGGAGGTCGACCCCGCGAAGCACCGGCCCGGGCTCGTGATCCATGGCGCCGGCTGGCCGCTGGACAACGACACCTACGGCGGCTCGTGGATGTACCACCTCGAGGGCAACCAGGTCTCCGTGGGCCTGGTCGTGGGGCTGGGCTACACGAACCCCTACCTCTCGCCCTTCGAGGAGTTCCAGCGCTTCAAGACGCACCCGGCCATCAGGAAGTACCTCGCGGGCGGCAAGCGCGTCTCGTTCGGGGCGCGCGCCATCAACGCGGGCGGGCTGCAGGCGCTGCCGAAGCTCGTCTTCCCCGGCGGCGCGCTGGTGGGCGACGACGCGGGCTTCCTCAACGCCGCGCGCGTGAAGGGAAGCCACGCCGCCATCAAGTCCGGGATGCTGGCCGCCGAGGCGATCCTCGACGCCGTGGTCGCCGGCCGCTCCCGCGACGAGCTGGGCACATACCCCCTCGCCTTCGAGAAGAGCTGGCTGCACGACGAGCTGCACCGCGCGAGGAACTTCAAGCCCCTCATGGCGAACGGTCTCGTGGTGGGCTCGCTCCTCGTGGGAATCGACCAGGTGGTGTTCGGCGGCAAGGCCCCGTGGACGATCCACCACCCCGGCCCCGACCACGAGCAGCTCGACCCCAAGGACCTGCATACCCCCATCAACTACCCCAGGCCGGACGGCGTGCTCACCTTCGACCGGCTGTCCTCCGTGTTCCTGTCGAACGTGGCCCACGAGGAGGACCAGCCCGCGCACCTCACGCTCCGGGACGACGCGGTCCCGATCCGGGTCAACCTGTCCCGCTACGGCGCCCCCGAGACGCGCTACTGCCCGGCGGGCGTTTACGAGATCGTCACGGAAGGGCAGAATCCCCGCTTGCAGATCAACGCCCAGAACTGCGTGCACTGCAAGACCTGCGACATCAAGGACCCCACGCAGAACATCCACTGGGTGGTGCCGGAAGGCGGCGGCGGCCCCAACTACCCGAACATGTAGAGGAGAGGACGGCGATGAAGAACGTCACGGAGCTGCTGAAATCCAAGCCTGCGCGCGAGATGATCACCGTGAAGCCCGACGACACGGTGCTCGACGCGATCAAGGTGCTGGCCAAGGAGGACATCGGCGCCGCCGCGGTCGTCGCGGGCGGCAAGCTCGTCGGCATCTTCTCCGAGCGCGACTACACGCGGAAGGTCGTCCTCCAGGGCCGCCATTCGGAATCCACCCGCGTCGAGGAGATCATGACCGCCAACGTGATCTGCGTGAACCCGCGCACCAAGACCCGCGACTGCATGGCACTCATGTCGGAGAAGGGCATCCGCCACCTCCCCGTCGTCGAGGAAGGAAAGGTGGTGGGCATGGTCTCGATCCGCGACATCGTGACGGACATCATCGCCGACCAGGACTTCACCATCTCGCAGCTCGAGCAGTACATCGTCAGCTAGCCCCGGGGCTGCGCCCGCCGCCGGCACAAGGAGAAACCCGGGCACGATGCTGCAAGTTCGAGGCCTCGCCAAATCCTGGCCCGGCGGGGCTCCCCTCTTCGAGGCGGTCGATCTCGACCTCGCCCCCGGCGAGCTGGTCGCCATCCTGGGCGAATCCGGCTCGGGAAAATCCACGCTCCTCAACATCATCGCCGGCCTCGACCGGGCCGACGCCGGCTCCATCACGGTGTCGGGAACCGTGGTGACGTCGCTCTCGGAAGACGAGCTGGCCCTGTGGCGCCGCCGCCACGTCGGCTTCGTGTTCCAGTCCTTCCACCTGCTGCCCTACCTCACGGTCGAGGAGAACGTGGGGCTGCCGCTGCTGCTCAACGGCGTGGCCGGCGCCGAGCGCCGCGCGCGATCGATCGCCGCGCTGGAGGCGGTGGGGATGGCCGTGCACGCGGACCGCAAGCCCGGGTCCCTCTCCGGCGGGGAGATGCAGCGCGTGGCGGTGGCGCGCGCCGTGGCGCACCGGCCCGCGCTCGTGCTGGCCGACGAGCCCACGGGCAACCTCGACGAAGCCAACGCGGCGACCGCGATGCAATCGCTGCGCGCCGCGGTGAAGCGCGAGGGCGCGGCGGGACTGCTGGTGACGCACTCCGCGGTGGCCGCCGCTTCCGCCGACCGGGTGCTTCGCCTCGCCGGCCGCCACCTCGGGCCGGCATGAACGCGGCGCTGGTCGCGACGCTCCTTCGCGGGTCCCTCTCCAGCAACCGCTGGCGATCGCTCCTCGCCGTCTTCTGCATCGCACTGGGAGTGGCGCTCGCGGGCGCGGTGAACACGCTGCACGCCTCGGCGCTGGACGAGATCGACCGCGCCGCGCGGCTCCTGGCCGGCACCGCCGACTACCAGGTGAAGGGCCCGAGGAACGGCTTCGACGACGCCTCCTACGCGCCCGTCGCCCTGCACCCCGCGGTGGCGGTGGCCTCCCCCGTGATCGAGCTCGATGCGCCGCTTCCCGGCAAGACCGAGACGGTGCGCGTGATGGGCATCGACCCCTTCCGCGCGGCACGCCTGCAGCCCGGGTTCCTGGCCGAGGGCTCGTCAAGCCGCGGTGACGACACGCCCACGCTGCTCGATGCCAACGCGGCCTGGCTAACGCCGGCGGCGCTGGCCCGTTTCGGCGCGAAGGTCGGCGACGAAGTCGTGCTCGGCGGCCCGAAGGGCGAGGTGAGGCTCGAGGTGGCGGGGGCACTGCCGGCCCTCGACGGCGGCGGTCCCCTGGTGGTGATGGACATCGCGGCGGTGCAGTTCTTCTTCGATCGCATCGGCGTGATCCACCGCATCGACCTCAGGCTGGTTCCCGACGTCCCGCGCGAGGCGGCGCTTCGCGACATCGCCGCGCGCCTGCCCCCCGGCACCGCCCTCACCCGCCCGGACGAGGCGGCCATGCGCACCGCCGGCCTCACCCAGGCCTACCGCGTGAACCTCACGGCGCTGGCGTTGATGGCGCTTTTCACCGGCGGCTTCCTGGTGTTTTCCACGCTGGCCTTGCAGGCGGCGAGGCGGCGGCAGGAGTTCGCGTTGCTGCGCGCGCTCGGGCTCACGGCGGGCGGCGTGCGCGCCTTCCTCGCGCTCGAAGGAGGGCTCCTCGGATTGGCGGGCGCCGTGGCGGGGACGGTGCTCGGGCTCGCGGCGAGCCGCGCCATGCTCGAGCGCTTCGGCTACGACCTCGGCGCGGGCTTCTTCTCCGGCACGGGCAACACCTTCGCGCCGGATGCCTCCTCCCTCGCCATCATCGGCGTGCTGGGTGTGGCCACCGCGGCCGCCGCGGCCCTGGCGGTGACGCGGCCGCTCGCGAGCCTCGACGTGGCGCAGGCGCTCAAGGACCGGCACGTGGACCTGCCCTCCCCGCCCGGCGACTGGTCGTGGCCCCTGGGGCTCGCGGCGGGCGCGGCGGTGGCGGCGTTCCTGCCGCCCGCGGGCGAAATCTCGGTGGGCGGGTACCTTTCCATCGGGCTGGCGCTGGCCGCCGCGGTCATGGCCGTGAGCCCCGCCTCGCGATTCCTGCTCGACCAGGTGCCGGCGAGCGACGCGCCCCTGCGCACCCTGGCGCGGGCCCAGGTGAAGAGCCTGCCGGGGCACCTCTCGGCGATGGTGTCGGGGATCGTCGTGAGCGTGGCGCTGACGGCGGCCATGGCGATCATGGTCCACTCGTTCCGCGTGTCGCTCGATGGCTGGCTCTCGGGCGTCCTGGAGGCGGACCTCTTCGCGCGCGCCGCGCCACAGGGCGACGCCGTGGTGTTCTCGAAGGAGGCGCAGGCGAGGATGGCCGCGGTGCCTGGCGTGGACCGCATCGACCCCATCCGCTTCGAGCGACTGACGCCGGAGGGCTCGACGGGCCTTCTCACGGTGATCGCGCGCCCCGTCGACGCGCAGCTCCTGCGCGGCTTCCAGGCCGACCCGCCCGCGGTGCCGCCGCGAAACGGGCCGCTCACCGCCTGGATCTCGGAGGCGGCCGTGGACCTCTTCGGCTGGAAGCCGGGGCAGGACATCACCGTGCCGCTGGCCGGGAGCCGCGTCACTTTCCGCGTCGCCGGCATCTTCCGCGACTACTCGCGCACCTGGGGGGCGATCCTGGTGGAACTGGCGGACTACCGCGCGCTCACGAACGACACGCTTGCCAACGACATCGCCATCCACCTCGCGCCCGGCGCGGACATCGTGGCCGTGGAGGCCGGCCTCGGCCGGATCGTGGCGCAGGTGCCCGGCGCTGAACTGCACGACGCGAGCTTCATCCACGACCGCGCGCTGGCCGTCTTCGACCGCACCTTCGCGGCCACCTACGCGCTGGAAGCCGCGGCCATCCTGATCGCCCTGGCGGGTGTCACTTCCAGCTTCGCGGCGCTGGCGTGGTCGCGGCGGCGCGAGTTCGGCGTGCTGCGCCACCTGGGGCTCTCGCGCGGCGAGGTGCTGCGGCTGCTGTCGCTCGAAGGGGGCGCCGCCGGGATCATCGGCGCGTTCCTCGGCCTGCTGGCGGGGGGCGCGGTGAGCGTCGTGCTGGTGCACGTGGTGAACCGCCAGTCGTTCCACTGGGGCATGGCGATCCACATGCCGTGGCTCGGGCTCGCGGCCCTCGTCGGGTCGGTCGTGCTCCTCTGCGCGCTGGGCGCCTCGGCGGCGGGACGGGCCGCGGTGGCGAGGGAGGCGGTGCACGCGGTGAAGGACGATGCGTAGGGCGGCAGCCTTCCTCGCCCTGATCGTCTCCGCGTTCCTGACTCACGCGGCCGACTACGCGCCCGTGGTTCCGGGCCTCAAGCTCGCCTTCCCGAAGGACTTCGGCGCGCACCCGGACCACCGCATCGAGTGGTGGTACGCGACCGGCCACCTGGAGACGCCGAAGGGGCCCATGGGCTTCCAGGTAACGTTCTTCCGGCTGCGCAACAAGGCGGCGGACGCCAACCCCAGCCGCTTCTCGCCCACGCAGCTCCTCTTCGCGCATGCGGCGCTCGCCGACCCCGCCCACGGGAAGCTGCGGCACGACCAGCGCATCGCCCGCGGCTTCCCCGCGCTTGCCGAGACGCGCACGGGTGACACCGACGTCTTCATCGACGACTGGTCGTTCAAGCGCGTGGACGGGAAGTACGTGGCGCGCATCCCGGGCGACGGGTTCGCGCTCGACCTGGTGCTCGCTCCCACGCAGCCGCTGCTGCTGCAGGGCGACGCGGGCTACAGCCGCAAGGGGCCGTTGCCCTCGCAGGCCAGCGGCTACTACAGCGAGCCGCACCTCGCGGTGACGGGCACGGTGAAGATCGGCGCGCAGTCGATCGAGGCCAGGGGCTCGGCGTGGCTCGACCACGAATGGTCCAGCCAGATCCTCGCTGAGAACGCCGTGGGCTGGGACTGGGTGGGGCTCAACCTCGAGGGGGGTGCCGCGCTCATGGCCTTCCGCCTGCGCGACAAGGAAGGCTCCACCGTGTGGGCGTCGGCCACGCTGCGGCGCGACGGCAAGGTTCGCGTCTACGCAAAGGACGAGGTGCGCTTCACTCCGCGGCGCACCTGGCGCTCGCCGCGCACGGGCGTGACCTGGCCCGTGGAGATGGGCTTCGAGATCGCCGGCGAGCCGTGGGTGGTGACGCCGATGATGGACGACCAGGAGATGGACGCGCGCGGCTCCACCGGCACGCTCTACTGGGAGGGGGCGGTGACCGCCACCGGCCCGGGCGGTGCGAAGGGACGCGGCTACCTCGAGCTCACGGGCTACTCGGAGAGGCTGCGGTTTTGAGCGCGGCCGGCGCTTCGACGGACGCTGCGCCCGCCGCGGCCGCCTCCGCCGAGAGCGTCCGCGCCGAGGTCGGCGACATCCCGGCCATCGAGGGATTGCGCGGCGTGGCCGTGCTGTGGGTGATGCTGTTCCACTATGTCGTGCTGCGGGACGGGAAGTTCGACGACGCCTTCATCGCGCTCCTCGGGTCGTGGGCGCCGCTCGACGCATTCGTGCGCAACGGCTACCTCGGCGTCGACCTCTTCTTCCTCATCACCGGGTTCCTCCTCACGCTGCCGTGGTTCCGGCACGCGGACGCGGGGCTGCCGGCGCCGGACTGGCGGTCGTTCTACGCAAGGCGCGCGCGGCGCATCCTGCCCGCGTACTACGTGCAGCTCGTGCTGCTGTTCTTCGTCGTGCTGCCCCTGTTCTACCCGCGCATCTGGATACAGTCGACGCCGTTCGTGGTCGGGAACCTCGGGGCGCACGTCACTTTCCTGCACTACATGACGCCGCTCACCTCGTCGTCGATGACGCTCAACGGGGCGCTCTGGACGCTGGCGATCGAGTTCCAGTACTACCTGCTGCTGCCGCTCGTGGCACCGCTCTTCGTGCGCTGGCCCTGGAGATGCCTCGCGGCCGCCGCCGCGATCGCCGCGGGCTGGCGATGGCTGGCGTGGAACGACCTCGAGACACTCGTGGACCTGTACCTGAAGCTGGGGACCAAGGCGGGCGTCACGGAGAAGGAGGTGCGGCACCTCATCGCCACGCAGCTTCCGGCGTATTCGCTGCACTTCGCACTGGGGATCCTGCTGGGCCGCGCGTGGATGATGCGACGGGGAGAGGTGGTCGAGGGAATCGCGCGGTGGGTGCCAGTGATGGTGGCCGTGGGATCGGTGTGGGGGCTCCACGCGATCCTGAGGCAGGGCACCTCCTGGCTGGGAGACCTCGGGTGGGCCGCGTTTCCGATCCTGATCGCCACGGGGTTCGGGGCGGTTGTTTCGTGGCCTTCGGCGTGGCTGGGTCGGGTGGTGGCGAATCGGCCACTGGCCTGGGTGGGGAAGGCGAGCTACTCGGCGTATCTCTATCACCTGCCGGTGCTGCTGCTGTTCAACTTCCTCTTGCCGGGGTTTGGGTCAGTGGGGGCTTTCGGGTTGTGGGTGGGAGTGGTGATGGGGGTCTCCGCCATGTCGTATCGGTTCGTTGAGCAGCCTTTTCTCGCCCG
>JAMPXV010000122.1 GCA_023700985.1 Lysobacter sp. | reverse complement strand
GTTGAGCAGCTGCAGCACCCCGATGATCTCGCCCTCGTGGTTCTTCATCGGCACGGTGAGGAACGAGGTCGAGCGGTAGCCGGTGCGCTTGTCGAAGTTGCGCGTGCCGGAGAAGTCGAAGCCCTCCTCCGTGTACGCATCAGCGATGTTGACGGTCCGGTCGTTGATCGCGACGTAGGCCGCGATCATCGTGAGGTTGGGGTTGCCGTCCTTGTCGTGCAGCGGGATCGGGTAGAACGGGATCGCGTTGCCCGAGGTGCCCCCCATCGAGATCGCGAGGCTGTCGTTCTTCATGATCTCGAAGTGCAGCTTGTCGTCCATCAGCCGGTAGAGCGTCCCGCCGTCGGCGCGCGTGAGGTTCTTCGCGGCGACGAGGATCGTCTCCAGGAGGCGGTCGGTGTCGCGCTCCTGGGAGAGCGCGATGCCGATCGCGTTGAGGTACTCGAGCTTCGAGAGGACGTGCGTCTCGAGCGAGTGCTGCAGGTCCGCCAGCCTCGGCGCCGGCGAGTCCGCTCGCGCGAGCCGGGCCCCCTGGGTCATTTGATGCAGACCGCCCGCACCTGCTTCATGTCGGTGACGCCCTGGAGGACCTTCTCCATGCCGTCCATCTTCAGGGTGAGCATGCCGTCGGAGAGCGCCTGCGCGAAGAGCTGCGCGACCCGCGCGTGCTCCTGGATCATCTTCTTCACGGGGTCGGTGCCGACCATGAGCTCGTGCAGGCCCACGCGGCCCTTGTAGCCCGAGCCCCCGCAGAGGTCGCAGCCCTTGGGCTTGTACATCGCGAACTCGGGCTTGCCGAAGCCGTAGTCCTTCTGGAAGCGCTCGAAGACGCCCTTGAAGCCGGCGTTCGGGTCCTTCTTGAACTCCTCGGTGTTGCGCAGCTCCTCGCAGTACTCGGTGATGAAGTGCTTGAGCTCATCCGGGCTGGGCGTGTAGGCCTCCTTGCACTTGCACAGCCGCTTGGCCAGGCGCTGCGCGAGGATGCCCAGCAGGGCGTCGGCGAAGTTGAACGGGTCCATGCCCATGTCGAGGAGGCGGATGATCGACTCCGGCGCGCTGTTCGTGTGCAGGGTCGCGAACACGAGGTGGCCCGTGAGCGAGGCCTCGATGCCGATCGCGGTGGTGTCCTTGTCGCGCATTTCCCCCACCATGATGATGTCGGGGTCCGCGCGCAGGAACGACTTCATGGCGGTCGCGAAGGTGAACCCCGCCTTGGGGTTCACCTGGCACTGGCGCAGGCCCTTCTGCGTGATTTCGACCGGGTCCTCGGCCGTCCAGATCTTGGTGTCCACGGTGTTGAGGAACCCCAGCACCGAGTGCAGCGTGGTGGTCTTGCCGGAGCCCGTCGGGCCGCAGACGAAGAAGAGGCCGTAGGGCTTCGAGACGCACTTCTTGAGGGTGTCGAGGTTCTGCGGCAGCACGCCCAGCTTGTCGAGCGGGATGGGCTCGCCGGCGGCGAGGATCCGCATCACGACGTCCTCGACGCCGCCGGCCGTGGGGATGGTCGCCACGCGCAGCTCGATGTCCAGGGGGCCGAACTTCTTGAACTTGATCTTGCCGTCCTGGGGCTTCCTCTTCTCCGAGATGTCGAGGTCGCACATGATCTTCAGGCGCGTGACGAGCGCCTGGCGGTAGGCGGCCGGGACCTCGATGTAGTTGGAGAGCGACCCGTCCTTGCGGAAGCGGATGCCCGTCTTGCCCTTGCCCGGCAGCGGCTCGACGTGGATGTCGGACGCGCCCTGGTTGTAGGCGTCGACGATGATCTTGTTGACCAGCTTCACCAGCTCGTTGTCGGCGGCCGCGGAAACGTCGTCCGCCCCGATGGAGCCGGCCTCCTCCTCTTCGTCCATGCCGGAGAGGAGGTCGCCGATCGATTCCCCGCCCATGCCGCCGGGGTCGGACGCGCCGCCGAAGAAGAGCGTGAGCGCCTGCTCGAAGTCCTTCGACGTGGTCACCCGGTAGACGATCTTGGCGCGCGGGAAGACGTTCTCGACCATGCGCGAGTTGCGCACGCGCTCGGGGTCGGTGGCCATCACCATGATCCCCTGCTTGGTGTCCTCCAGCGGGATCCACTGGTTGGCCACGCAGTACTCGCGCTTGAGGTTCTTCAGCAGGTCGATCGGCTTGATCCGGTCGGCCTTGTGCGGCTCGTACTCGACGCTGAAGAACTTGGCGAGCGCGGCGCCGATGGCCTCCTTCTTGACCTGGAACTCGTCGATGAGGATGTCCTCGACGGTCTTGTTCTTGCGGCGCGCGGCCTTCGTGGCGAGGTCCAGCTCGCCGGCCTGGATGATGCTGTCGATGACGAGGTACTCGAACTTCGAGGCGATCTGCCCCGGCATCTGCTGGCGCACGCGGAAGGCGATCGCGAGCGTCTTGGCGAGCTCGATCACGCCCTCGTCGTGTAGCGAGCTGAACGGCTGCCCCGACAGGTTGTTGATGAGCTGCAGCACCCCCATCAGCTCGCTGCCCGAGTCGCCGCCCAGGATCGGCGCGATCAGCATCTGCTTGGAGCGGTAGCCCGTGCGCTGGTCCACGGCCTTCAGGAAGGCGAGGTTCGGCGAGAACTGCTTGAGCTCGGCGTCGTCGTAGACGTCCCTGATGTTCATGTGCCGCCTGTGCAGAGCGCAGAAGCCGGCGAGCGACGACTCCGAGATCGGCAGCTTGATGTCCTTGAAGGAGTTGAGGCCCGTCTTCACCTTGGAGACGATGGACTGCCCGTCCTCGCTCATGGTGTAGATGGTCATCCGGTCGGCCTCGAACAGCTGGCAGATGTCGCGCGAGACCTCGAGGATGATCTCGTCCACGTTGTTCGTGGAGTGGATGCGGTTCGTGACCGCCTGGATCTTCTTCGAGAAGGCGAGCTTGACGGCGACGTCGGCCGCGCCACCCGCGACCTGGGACGCCTTGGGTTCGAGGACTGCGCTCATGTGTGCACCTGCCGTTTCTCTGAATGCTGCCTGTTGGCATGCTTCACGCCCCGCTGCCGCTAGAGCGTGAACTCCTGGTTGTTCTCGAGCATCCGCGGCTGCCATCGCCCCGCCGCCGCGGAGACCTCCTTCATGGTGAGGGCCCCTTCGCCCGGCTTGAGGTGGGTGATGAACACCTCGGGCCGGGCCCGCATCTTTTCCAGCTCCCGCGCGAGCATGTCGGGGCAGAGGTGCTTGGAGGCCACCGCGATGTCCCGTTCCTTGTTCGAGAACGCCGTCTCGATCAGCAGGTAGCGCAGGTTCGCCGCCGCGTTGACCGCCTTCCAGAAGCCCTCGTTTCCCGTCGTGTCGCCCGAGTAGGCGAGGCTCGCCCGCCCGCTGTCGAGAAGATACCCCACTGCGGGCACCGTGTGGTTGGCCGGGATGGCCGTGATCCGGCGCCCGCCCAGTTCCACGGTCTGGCCCACCTCGATCTCGCGGTACACCATGAACGGGTTGTCGCCGTCGGGAATCTGTGTGAAGTCGGGCCACACCTTCCAGTTGAAGAGGTGGGCCCGCAGGATGTCCAGGGTGTCCTTGATGCCGTAGACCGCGACCGGGCTGCCGCGCATCCAGCAGACCGTGTCCACCAGGAACGGGATGCTGGTCACGTGGTCGAGGTGCGAGTGGCTCACGAAGATGTGGTCGATCCGTGCCAGGCTTTCGAGCGGCAGGTCGCCCACGCCGGTGCCCGCGTCGACGAGGATGTCGTCGTCGACCAGGAACGCGGTCGTCCGAAGGTTCCCTCCGATGCCGCCGCTGCACCCCAGAACCCTGATCCGCATCTGTCCTGACCTCGGCCCGTGGCCACGGGATTGTCGCCGGACCGCGGGCCGCGGCACCGGCCGGGCCTCACGCCCGTTTCACACGGGCCATTATTGGCGAAAACCGGCCGCACCGGTTGTGCAGCGCGACACATTCCCCAGGCCGACTTGCCCGCACCCGGCGGGCCGGGGTCAAGGCTTGAAGAAGAACTCCATCTTCACGCCGGCGATCTCGATCATGTCGTGGTCGGCCAGCGGGTGGGCCTGGGCGCCCAGCGACGCCCCGTTGAGCGTCGGGAAGCTCGCGCCCTCGACGTGCGTGATGAAGTAGCCGTTGGGGCGCTTGGTGATGACGGCGACCTGCAGCCCCGGCTTGCCGATGGTGGTGAGGTTCTTGGTGAGGTCCAGCGTGCGGCCCGCGGCGGCCCCGGAAAGCACCTGGATCGCGGCGTCCGGAAGCGGGGCGTGGTCGGCGTGCGCGGTGGGCGTGGGCGGCGGGGGCGCGGCCTTGACCACCTCGGGCGCCATCGCCTTCATGTTGGTGACGGTGTCGCTCGACACACGCTCGGCGGCCGGGGGCACGGCGGGCGCCGGGCCGGTCGGCACGGACGGCGCGGCGGCCGCGGGCTGCTGCTGCGGCTGCTGCGGCGGAGGGGCGGCCGGCTTCGAGGGGCTGCGGATGATCATCGTCTTCTCGAAGTCCGCGGGCGAGGTCTGCGAGGGGGCGTCGTTGAAGTACTTGAGCTTGTGCTTGCCGATCTCGATGACGTCGTTCGCCTGCAGGAAGTGCTTCTTGACGGGCTTGCCGTTGACCATGGTGCCGTTGGTGCTGCCCAGGTCCTCGATGAACGAGTCGTTCAGGATCGTGATGATCGCCGCGTGCTCGCCGCTGACCGCGAGGTTGTCGATCTGGATGTCGTTGTGCGGCTTTCTCCCGATAAGGGTGCGCTCCTTGGAGAGCGCGTGCTCCTTGAGCACCTGCCCGTCGACACTCAATATCAGCTTGGCCATGGTCGGTTTCCTTGCGAATTACCTGAATAGTGCCTTGAATCGCGCGAGCCAGCCACGCGCCACGGCGAAGGGCTCGGCGACGCGGATGAGCATCGTCGAAACGTTGTCGCGGCCGCCGTTGTCGTTGGCCGCCTGGACGAGCTGCTGGACGGTGAGGCTCGGGTTCGACCGCAGGGTGATGAGCGTGAGCCGGATTTCCTCGTCCTCGACCATGTCGTTCAGGCCGTCCGAGCAGAGCAGGTAGATGTCGCCGGGTTCGGTCTCGTAGACGTGCAGCTCGGGCTCGACCGTCGGGTCGATGCCGAGCGCCTTCGTGACGAGGTTCTTGTTCTGCGAGAGCTTCGCCTCCTCGGGCGTGATGAGCCCGGAGTCGAGCTGCTCCTGCAGGAGGGAGTGGTCGCGCGTGACCTGCTCCATCGAGTCGCCCCGCAGCCGGTACAGGCGCGAGTCGCCGATGTGGGCCACGCTCACGAAGTTGTCGTAGAAGAGGCACACCACGAGGGTGGTGCCCATGCCCGCGCATTCGGGGTTGTTCTGCGAGGTGGAGAAGATCGCGGTGTTGGCGCGCGCGATCTGCTCGCGGACGAGCCGCTCGGCCAGGGCCATGGCCTCGTCGCGCGACAGGCGGTCGATCTCGGGCAGGACCCAGGTCTCGGCGAGGCCGTCGGCGATGAGCGAGGTCGCCATGCCGCTCGCCACCTCGCCGGCGTTGTAGCCGCCCATGCCGTCGGCCAGGACGTAGAGGCCGATTTCCGGGCGCGCCTCGATGCAGTCCTCGTTGTGGTCGCGGACCCGCCCGGGATCGGTGAGGCTCGCGCTCTGCAATGCCTGGGAGAGGTTCACGTCGGGTCACCCCGTCGTCTGGGGGCATGGGCGTGCGCCGGCGTGGCCCTTGGGTCCGCGCTTCGCGCTCCGCTCTCCCCGTTTCGGTGCGCCCGATGGTCCATTGCGTTCTCGATTGTTGTGGTTGCCGGTCGCGGGCATCCCGCCGGTGCGGCCGCGAGCGGCCCCCATCCCGGCTGAAGGCTTGCCCGGCCTCCCTGACGAAACGTGCAAAAACCCGTTTTTATAATAACTTAAAATGTTTTTTTGAGAAACAATCCCGATTGTCGGCCCGATGTCCCTGATTTGTCTAGGGACTTCGTCCGGCCGCGATCCTTTCCGCCCCGGACCGGATACCCCCCGCGCGACCGCTCCCGGCCCGCGCCCCCGGGGCATCTTCGAGGTTGCCAGCGATTATACGATTGGGTCTAATTGCCCTTTCCCGCCGTCCCACCCCCCCCGGAACCTCCAATTCCCCGAAGGCCACCATGGACCGCCTGCACGACATCGATCCCCTGGAAACCCGCGAATGGGTCGATTCCCTCGAAGCCGTACTCGCGGCCGAAGGCCCCGAGCGCGCGCACTTCCTGCTCGAGAGCCTCATCGACAAGGCGCGCCACTCGGGCGTGAACCTGCCCTACCGGGCCAACACCTCCTACATCAACACGATCCCGCCGCATCTCGAGACGCCCATCCCCGGCGACATGGAGATCGAGAACCGGCTGCGCAACATCGTGCGCTGGAACGCGGTGGCAATGGTGCTGCGCGCCGGCCGGAAGGACCTGGAGCTCGGGGGCCACATCGCGAGCTTCGCCTCCGCGGCGACGCTCTACGACGTGGGCTTCAACCATTTCTGGCACGCGCCCACGCAGGATCACTGCGGGGACCTGATCTACATCCAGGGCCACTCCTCGCCCGGCGTGTACGCCCGTGCCTTCCTCGAGGGGCGCCTCACCGAGGCCCAGCTCGACATGTTCCGCCAGGAGGTCGACGGCAAGGGAATTTCCTCCTACCCGCACCCCTGGCTCATGCCCGATTTCTGGCAGTTCCCGACGGTGTCGATGGGGCTGGGGCCGATCCAGGCCATCTACCAGGCGCGCTTCCTTCGCTACATCGAGGATCGGGGGCTCGCCCACACGGAACGGCGCAAGGTGTGGGCCTTCATGGGCGACGGCGAGATGGACGAGCCGGAGTCGATGGGCGCCATCGGGATGGCGGCGCGCGAGGGGCTCGACAACCTCGTCTTCGTCGTGAACTGCAACCTGCAGCGCCTGGACGGCCCGGTGCGCGGCAACGGCAAGATCATCCAGGAGCTGGAGACCAACTTCCGCGGCGCGGGCTGGAACGTGATCAAGGTGATCTGGGGCGGATACTGGGATCCGCTGTTCGCCAAGGACAAGGAAGGCATCCTCCTCAGCCGCATGGAGGAGGCGGTCGACGGCGAGTACCAGAAGTTCAAGAGCCGCGACGGCGCCTACGTGCGCGAGCACTTCTTCGGCAAGTACCCGCAGCTGAAGGCGATGGTGGCCAGCATGTCCGACGAGGACATCTGGCGCCTGAACCGCGGCGGGCACGACCCGCACAAGATCTATGCGGCCTACCACGCCGCGGTGAACCACCCCGGCCAGCCCACGGTCATCCTCGCCAAGACGGTCAAGGGATACGGCATGGGCGCCGTGGGCGAAGGCAAGAACGTGGCGCACCAGGCGAAGAAGATGCCCATCGAGGTGCTGCGCCAGTTCCGCGACCGCTTCGCCATCCCCATCGGCGACGACCGCCTGGGCGAGCTGCCGTACTTCAAGCCGGCGGACAATTCGCCGGAAATGGCCTACATGCGCGAGCGTCGCGCGAAGCTGGGCGGCTCGATCCCGCAGCGCCGCCGCCGCACGATGAGCCTGGACGCCCCGAAGCTCGAGGCGTTCAAGACGCTGCTGGAAGCCACCGCGGAGGGCCGCGAGAACTCCACCACCATGGCCTTCGTGCGCATGCTCACCACCCTGGTGCGGGACAAGAACATCGGGCGAAACGTCGTGCCCATCGTCCCGGACGAGTCGCGCACCTTCGGCATGGAGGGCCTCTTCCGCCAGCTCGGCATCTACTCCTCCGTCGGCCAGCTCTACGAACCCGAGGACAGCGACCAGCTCATGTTCTACAAGGAGGACGCCAACGGCCAGATCCTCCAGGAGGGCATCAACGAGGCGGGCGCGATGTGCTCGTGGATCTCGGCGGCGACGTCGTACTCGACGAACAACGTGCCGATGATCCCCTTCTTCATCTTCTACTCGATGTTCGGCCTGCAGCGCGTGGGCGACCTCGTCTGGGCCGCCGGCGACATGCGCGCCCGCGGCTTCCTGCTGGGCGGCACGGCGGGGCGCACCACCCTCAACGGCGAGGGGCTGCAGCACGAGGACGGGCACAGCCACATCCTCTCCTCGATGATCCCCAACTGCCGCTCCTGGGACCCCACCTTCGCCTACGAGGTCGTGGTGATCGTCCAGGACGGGCTGCGGCGCATGGTGGAGGAGCAGGAGGACGTCTTCTACTACATCACCGTGATGAACGAGAACTACGCGCACCCGGCGCTTCCCGAGGGCGCGCGCGACGGCATCCTGAAGGGGATGTACAGGCTCCCCGGGGGGGCCGGCGCGGCCAAGGGCCCGCGCGTGCAGCTCCTGGGCAGCGGCACGATCCTGCGCGAGGTGATCGCGGCGGCGGAGCTCCTTGCCGCCGACTGGGGCGTGTCGGCCGACATCTGGAGCTGCCCCAGCTTCACGGAGCTGCGCCGCGACGGGCTCGCGGCGGCGCGCTGGAACCTGCTGCATCCGACGGAGAAGCCGCGCCAGTCCTGGGTCGAGCAGTGCCTCGCCGGGACGAAGGGGCCGGTCGTCGCCTCCACCGACTACGTGCGCGCCTTCGCCGACCAGATCCGCGAGTTCGTGCCGCGCCGCTACAAGGCGCTGGGCACCGACGGCTTCGGGCGCAGCGACTCGCGCGAGAACCTGCGCCGCTTCTTCGAGGTGGACCGCCACTACGTGGCCGTCGCGGCCCTCAAGGCGCTCGCGGAGGACGGCGAGATCCCGGCCGCCAAGGTGGCCGAGGCGATCGCGAAATACGGCATCGACGCCGAGAAGCCCGCGCCGTGGACCGTCTGACCCCCGGCGCGCTACCCGACAACCGATCCACCCTGCAAGGAGAACGCCTTGGCCGCCATTGAGGTCAAGGTCCCCGACATCGGGGACTTCAAGGACGTGCCCGTCATCGAGCTCCTGGTGAAGCCGGGCGACGCGGTGAAGAAGGAGGACTCGCTCGTCACGCTGGAGAGCGACAAGGCGACGATGGAAGTGCCTTCCCCCGTCGACGGCGTGGTGAAGGAGCTGAAGGTGAAGGTGGGCGACAAGGTGAGCGAGGGAACCCTCGTGCTCGTCCTCGAAGCCAGCGCCGCGGCCGCGAAGCCGGCAACGCCTGCGCCTGCACCTGCTCCCGCCGCCCCGGCACCCGCGCCGGCCGCCCCGCCGCCCGCAGCCGCGGCGGCCCCCACGCCGGCCGCCGCTTCCCGGCCCGCTCCCGTGCCGGCGGAACCCGCTGCGGACTCGGGGGCACCCGCCCACGCGAGCCCCGGCGTGCGCCGCTTCGCCCGCGAGCTGGGCGTGGACCTCGCCCGCGTGAAGGGAAGCGGCCCCAAGGCGCGCATCCTCAAGGAGGACATCCAGGAATTCGTGAAGGGGGCGCTCTCGGGTGCCGGCGGGGGCACGACCCGCGCCGCCGGCGGCGGGCTCGCGGACCTGGGCCTGCCGGCGTGGCCGAAGGTCGACTTCGCGAAGTTCGGCCCCGTCGAGCTGCAGCCGCTGTCGCGCATCAAGAAGATCTCCGGCCCGGCGCTCGCGCGCAACTGGGTGATGATCCCGCACGTCACGCAGTTCGACGAGGCGGACATCACCGACCTGGAGGCCTTCCGGTCGCGCGTGAACGAGGAGAACGCGAAGTCCGGGACGAAGGTCACGCCGCTCGCCTTCCTCATCAAGGCGGTCGTCGCGGCACTGAAGAAGTACCCGCAGTTCAACGCATCGATCGACGGCGACAACCTCGTGCTCAAGCAGTACTGGCACATCGGCTTCGCCGCGGACACGCCCAACGGCCTCGTGGTTCCCGTGCTCAAGGACGCCGACAGGAAGGGCGTTGTCGAGATCGCGAAGGAAACGGGGGAACTCGCCGCCAAGGGGCGCGAAGGCAAGCTCGGCCCGGCCGAGATGCAGGGCGGCACCTTCACGATCTCCTCCCTGGGGGGCATCGGCGGCACGGCGTTCACGCCGATCATCAACGCGCCCGAAGTCGCGATCCTGGGCGTGTCGAAGGCGGCCATGAAGCCGGTGTGGAACGGCAAGGAATTCGTCCCGCGCCTCATGATGCCGCTCTCGCTCTCCTACGACCACCGCGTGATCGATGGCGCGGCGGCCGCCCGCTTCACCACCTACCTCGCCCAGGTCGTCGCCGACCTGCGGCGGGGCATGCTCTAGGAGGGCCGCCCCATGGCCACTCTCGAGATCAGGGTCCCGGACATCGGCGACTTCAAGGACGTCCCCGTCATCGAGATCCTCGTGAAGCCGGGCGACGCGGTGACGAAGGAAGCCCCCCTTGTCACGCTGGAGTCCGACAAGGCGACTATGGAGGTGCCTTCTCCCCACACGGGCACGGTGAAGGAAGTGCGCGTGAAGCTCGGCGACAAGGTCGCCCAGGGCACGGTGATCGCCCTGCTGGAGACGGCGGAGGCCGCGCAGGCAGCCGCCGCCCCGCCCCCCGCCGCGCCGGCGCCGGCGCAGGCCGCCC
>JAMPXV010000121.1 GCA_023700985.1 Lysobacter sp. | reverse complement strand
GCGAAACGACGGCACCTGCCCCGGCGAGATGTCCAAGACGTTTCGCCTGCTGGAGCTGTGCCGCGAGGAACTCGAGCGTTCCGCCATCGAGCCCGACGTGCTGGACCTGAGCCTGCTCACATCCGACTACGGGCGCAAGATCCACCCCTGCAAGGGCTGCGCGTCGACGGCGATGCCGCTGTGCCACTGGCCGTGCAGCTGCTACCCCAACCACGCGCTCAACCAGGTCAACGACTGGATGGCCGAAATCTACGAGCGTTGGACGGCCGCCCACGCGGTCCTCATCGTCACGCCCGTGTATTGGTACCAGAGCCCCAGCCCCCTGAAGCTGATGATCGACCGCCTGGTGTGCGCCGACGGCGGCAACCCCGATCCCACGTCGACCTCCGGCAAGAAGGCCGGCAAGGCGAAGGAACTCGAGATGGCCGGGTGGAGCTACCCCCAGCACCTGGCCGGTCGCGCCTACGGGCTGGTCGTGCACGGTGACGTGGCCGGCATCGAGGGCTCCCGCCGCGCGCTCTCGGACTGGCTCGACTGGATGGGATTCTTCGATGCGGGCGTGCAGGCGCGACTGGACCGTTACATCGGCTACTTCGAGCCGTACGCGACCAGCCACGAGGCGCTGGACCGGGATGCCGCCGTGCAGGAAGAGGCCCGCAATGTGGCGCGAGCGGTGGCGAAGGCGGTGGTCGAGTTGCGCTCCGGCCGGCTCCAGGCCGCGCAGCCGCGCCTGTCCCGTCCGCGCCCGAAGTAACGGCGGGGCGGCTCGGGCCGGGAACTACGGCCCCGTCTCCCAGGCTTCCAGGACCTGGTCGAGTCCACTCCTGTAGTCCGGGAATTCCGGCTTCCATCCCGGCACGCCCGGCTTGGGCGACAGCGGGGGCATCGGGAGGGCCGCCTGCTGCATGTGCTCCTCGCGGACGATCACCTTGGCGACGGGCTTCAGGAACGGGGGCAAGTGCAGCGGGTTTCGCCTTCCGGCCCGATGGGCGAACGCATCCATCAGCTGCATGAACGAAGCCGGATGTCCGTCCGTGGCATGGAGAATCTTTCCGGCGTTTCGCTGCCTGGCCGCGGCGAGGAGCGCCGAGGCGGCATCGAAGTGATGGAGGTGGTACTGCAGCGCCTTGGGCGGCCCCGCCCAGTAGGGTCGGCCAAGGCGAAAGGCCGTTCGATAGGCGAGCAGATCCGCGCTCTCCGGGCCGTAGAGATAGCCGAGCCGCACGACGCATGCCGGTACCGGGCCCGACAGGGCCGCCGCTTCGCACTCGAGGATGGTATCGACCAGCGCGCGCAGCGGATCCTCCAGGCGGGCCCCCTTCTCGACGGCATGCACGAAGGCGAAGCTCGCGTGAACGAACATCCGCGCGCCGCCTTTCCTGGCGGCGTTCATGGCGCGGCGCGTTCCCGGCAGGGCCGTGCGGCCGAACGCCTCCCAGGCGTGGCCGTCATGCAGCAGGCTGTTCGCCTGCTGCCCGGCAATGTTGATGTGGACGTTGCCGTGAGCGCCTGCCGCAAGCATGCGCGAAAGGACGCTTCCCAGCTCGGAGCGAAGTCCGGTGATCGATGCGCTCATGGGATTCGAAGGATAGGCTGGCGTGCTGCCGGCGTCCGTACGGTGGCGAACGCGGCCGGCACCCGCCTCAGGCCTTCAGGTCGGCGTTCGCGCTCAGCGACCGCAACCGTCGCGCATAGGCATAGCGGGCCATCAGGCGCCTGTCCAGGACGATCCGCGCGACGCAATCCACGATGACCATCACGACGCCCGCGAGAGGCAGGACGATGATGAGCCCCAGCACGCCGGCAACGGCGCCGCCGATGAACAGCAGCAGCACCGACACCAGCGGATGCATCTGCAGGCTGCGGCCGATGGTGAGCGGCATGAACACGAAATCGTCGAGGAGGCGCACCAGGAGGAAGAGCGCGACGGCCGCATAGACCGTGCCCGGCCCGGAGGTGCCGTCGGCCACGGTGACCAGGACCACGATGATGCAGCCGATGATGGAGCCGACGATGGGAATCCATCCCAGCACGGCCGCCAGCAGCGCGAGCCCCAGGGCGCCCGGGATCCCCAGCACGGCCAGGCCGATGCCCAGGCACGCCGTGTCGATGAGGGTGAGGTACAGCAGGCCCTGGAAGTAGGACCGCGCCATCGTGTCGACCCGGTCCACCAGGTGGAGCGTGCGCTCGAAGAACGCGTTCGGCACGGCGCGGATGAGCAGGTTGACGAAGCGGCGCCCGTCCCTGAGCAGGAAGAATGCGAGGAACGGCGCCAGCAGCAGGGAAGGCACCCACGCGACCGCGCCGATGAGCGCGCCGGTCACGTGTTCCTGGACGAACCGCTGCCCGAGCTCCGAGGCCTTCCGGGGAAACTCGTTCTGCAGGTCCCACTGCGCCAGGAAGCCGAACTGCATCTCCAGCTCGCCCAGCAGGCGGGCGATGAGGCCCTTGCCGCTCTCGACGTAGTTCCAGAGCGCGGCCTCCCCGCTGGCGCTGTTGGCGACGACCCACGCCGAGAAGGGGAACATCACGAGCACGGCGGCAACGGAGAACAGGCCCGACACGGTGGCGGCGGCCGACTCGTGCGACATGCCCGCGCGGGACAGGTAACGCACGGCCGGAAAGAGGACGTAGTACAGCACGATGGCGAGCAGGAACGGCACGACGAGCCAGAGCGCGTGCTTGAGGGTGACCAGCAGCAGCGTCGTGACCCCGAACGTGGCCAGCCAGGTGAGCGGGCCCGCCGAGTCCCCGTCCGACGACACGGCCTTGCCGTTGCCGAAGCTCACAGCGGCAGGTCCGAGACCACCCCGGTCTGCTCGCGCAGTTGCCGCGCCAGCTGGCGGGCGATCTGCAGCGTGATCTTCAGCGCGATCGCCTTGTGGGATTCGGCGAGCCCGTCGAAGTCGCGCCGGGAGAGCGTCTGCAGCACGCAGTCCTGCGCGGCGCGCGCCTGCGCCGAGCGCCGGTAGCCCCCGAGGATGGCCAGCTCGCCGAAAGCGCGCCCCGGATCGATCTCGGCCACCTTCCCGGTCTCGGGCTCGCCCTGCCGGCAGATCAGCACCTTCCCGGAGATCACGACGTAGAGCGCCTGCGAGTCCTCGCCTTCGTCGAAGATGACCTCGCCCTGTTCGTAGCGGCGCTCGTGCAGCAGGCCGGCGACCACGCGATGCTCCTTCGCGTCGAGGGTCGAGAAGAGCACGACGTGCGCCAGGCCCTGCAGGTCGCGCGGGTCCCTTCTTTTCCGTATCAGGGGAAGCATGGGCGTGGTTGGCGGTCGGTAGTCGCGCGGTGGGGCGCATTCCCGGGGGCAGGCGGATCGGGATCCCGGAGCGCAGGCCGCGATGATGGAAGCAAGTGTTGCGCCCGTCAATGTCGCGGTCCCCGCACCCGGGCGATTCCTCGATCCGCTATCATCCCCAGTCGCGCATCCGGCGACGGGTGCGCCCCATGCGTGGAGCGGGGGGATCAGGGTGAACCAGGGGGAGGGGCAGGCGGCGGGTGGCGGCGGGCTGACGGCCTGCAGGGAGTGCGACCTGCTGCACCGCATCGTGCCGCTCGCGCCCGGGGGCAAGGCGCTGTGCACGCGTTGCGAGGCGCCGCTGTATCGCAACGTGCCCGGGAGCGTGGA
This sequence comes from Lysobacter sp., assembly GCA_023700985.1. Taxonomy (GTDB): domain Bacteria; phylum Pseudomonadota; class Gammaproteobacteria; order Burkholderiales; family Usitatibacteraceae; genus FEB-7. The sequence continues at coordinate 6,810 of JAMPXV010000121.1, read as the reverse complement.
CCGCGCTTCCGCGCTCTACCTTTCCGCGTTGATGCTCTGGGTGATGGCGAACGCGTTTCCGTTCGTCTCCCTCAAGCTCGGCGGGCGCGTCGAGGACAACGTGATGCTGTCCGGCCCGCTTGCGCTGGCGCGCGAGGGGATGCCCGAGCTGGGCCTCCTCGTGTTCCTGACCAGCATCCTGTTTCCCCTGCTGACCATCGCCGGCTCGCTCTACGTGCTGCTGCCGCTGCGCTTCGGCTGGCGCGTCCCCGGCGCGGCGCCGGCCTACCGCATGGTCCGGCTGCTGAACCCCTGGAGCCTCGTCGGCGTGTTCATGCTGGGCTTGCTGGTGTCGCTCGTGAAGCTACTGGACCTCGCCGACGTGCTGCCGGGCACGGGGCTCTATGCCTTCGCGGGCCTGCTGCTCGCGACCGCCGCGGCCAACGCGAACATGGATCACGACGCGATCTGGCCGCGCGTCGGCCCGCTGCCTGGAGGACATGGCCAGGCGACGGCGGCGACGGCAGCCGAACACGGCCTGACGGGCTGCCACACCTGCGAAATGCTGGTGCCCGCGGCGCCACCGGGCGGCAGGGCGCACTGCCCTCGTTGCGGCAGCCCTGTCCACGGACTGCGCCGGCCCGACAGCCTCGCGCGCACCTCGGCGCTGCTCGGTTCCGCGGCGCTGCTGCTGATCCCGGCCAACCTCTATCCGGTGATGACGGTGATCCGGTTCGGCCAGGGCGAGCCGAGCACCATCCTGGGCGGCGTGATGCACCTGATCGGCGGCGGCATGTGGCCGCTGGCGATGCTGGTGTTCTTCGCGAGCTTCGTGGTGCCGTTGAGCAAGATCGCGGTGCTGGTCCTGCTGCTGGTGACGGTGCACCGGGGATCCGGCTGGCGCCGGCGCGACCGGACCCTGCTCTTCCGCGTCACCGAGGTCGTGGGCGCATGGTCGATGGTCGACATCTTCCTCGTCGGCATCCTGGTCGCGCTGGTGAACCTCGGCGCGCTGGCGAGCGTGCGCCCGGGCGTCGGCGCCCTCTTCTTCGGGGCCGCGGTGGTGCTCACCATGCTCGCCGCCATGAGCTTCGATCCGCGCCTCATCTGGGACCGCGCGGAGCGCCCGCGATGAGCGAGGCGGACGGCACCCGTGGCAACGCGCCTCCCGAGCCGCTGCTGCGCCGGCGCCCGGGGCCGTCGCTGGTATGGCTGATCCCGCTGCTCACGGCGCTGATCGGCGGGTGGCTCGTCTTCAAGACGCTTTCGGAGAAGGGCCCGGCGCTCACCATCAGCTTCATGCACGCCGAGGGCATCGAGGCCGGCAAGACGCGGATCAAGTACAAGAACCTGGACATCGGCGTGGTGGAGGGGCTGCGCTTCAGCGACGATTTCGCGCGCGTGCTGGTGCAGGCGCGGCTCAACAAGGAGGCCGCCCCCTTCCTGAAGCGCGGCACGCGCTTCTGGGTGGTCAAGCCGAGCCTCGGGATACGCGGCGTTTCGGGACTGGGCACCCTGGTCACGGGCGCCTTCATCGAGATCGAGCCCGGCCAGGGCGCGGCGGAGACGAACTTCATCGGCCTCGAGGTGCCGCCCGTGGTCGCCGCGAGCCAGGCCGGGCGCAGGATCCAGCTGGTGACGACGCGGCTCGGCTCGATCGACCGGGGTTCGCCGCTCTACTACCAGGGGATCCACGCCGGCGAGGTGCTGGGCTACGAGATGGCCAACGACTACCGCAGCGTGCTGGTGCACGCCTTCGTGAAGGAGCCTTTCGACCGCCTGCTGCGCTCGAGCACGCGCTTCTGGCACGCGAGCGGCGTCGAGGTGGCGCTCGGCGCCGACGGCCTGCGCGTGCAGACGGAGTCGCTCCAGGCCATGCTCTTCGGCGGCATCGCCTTCGACACGCCCGATTCGCAGGACGGCGCGAGCGAGAACACCGACGGGCTGGTGTTCACGCTGTTCGACGACCGGCGCGCCATCCAGGACCGCGCCTACACGAGCAAGGCCAGGTTCGTGCTGCACTTCGCCGAATCGGTGCGCGGGCTGGCGGTCGGGGCGCCGGTGGAGTTCAAGGGCATCAAGATCGGCGCGGTGACCGGCATCCGGCTCGAATACGAGCCGAAGAGCGGGAAGTTCCTGATCCCGGTGGTGATCGAGATCGAGCCCGAGCGCGTCGTCGAGCGTGCTCCGGCGCCCGGCGAGGGCCTGCGGGCGGCGCCCCAGGCGACCTTCGAGGCGCTCGTCAAGCGCGGCCTGCGCGCGCGCCTGCAGACGGGCAACCTCCTCACCGGGCAACTGTTCGTCGAGCTCGACATGCATCCCAAGTCGAAGATCCGCCTGGCGCAGGTTCCCGGGCCGTATCCGGAGCTTCCGACCGTCCCGGGAGGCATCGGGCAGATGTCGACTTCGGTCGAGAGCATCCTCGCCAAGCTCGACCGCATCGATCTCGAGGCCATCGGCAAGGACCTGCAGGGCACGCTCGCCGGCACCAGCAAGCTGGCCAACCGGGCGGAACTGGAGCGCTCGATCGCCGATCTCTCGGCCTCGCTCGCCAGCCTGCGCAGCATCCTGCACAAGGTGGACCGGCACGCCGAGCCGATCGCCGCCAACCTGGACCAGGCCCTCATTTCGGCGCGCGAGACGCTCACGCTGCTCGACGGCGTGCTCGCACCGGACTCGCCGTTGCTGGAGGGAACCTCGCGCCTTGCCGAGGAACTGAGCGAGGCTGCGCGCGCGATCCGCGCGCTGGTGGACATGCTGCAGCGCGATCCGCAATCCGTGATGTTCGGCAGGAAGGCTCCGCCGGAGAGGACCCCGTGATGAACAAGCTCTCCATTTCCGCCTGTGCGCTCGCCCTTGCCGTGGCGCTCGCGACAGGTTGCGCCTCCGCGCCGCCGGTGCGCTTCTACGTCGTCACGCCGCTTGCGGATCCGGCGCCGGCTGCCCGTGCGCCCGGCCCCGGCGTCGTGGTGGCGGCCGTGCGCCTGCCCGAGTACCTGGAACGCCCGCAACTGGTCACGCGCAGCGGCGACAACCGGCTGCGGCTGGAGGAGTACGACCAGTGGGGCGGCAACCTGGCCAAGGACCTGACGCGCGTCATGACCGAGAACCTCTCGCTGCTGCTCGGCAGCGACGCCGTGGTCGCGGCGCCGCACACGCAGCGCACGCGGCCGGACTACCGCGTCGAGATCGAGGTGCTGCGGTTCGAGCGTGCCGGCGATGCGCGGGTGCACCTGGCGGCCAAGTGGAGGCTGTTGCGCGGCGCGGACGGCTCGCCGCTCGCCAGCCCCACGACCGTGCTGGCGAGCGAGCCGCTGCCCGAGGCGGCGGGCATCGAGGGCACCGTCGCGGCGATGAGCGGCGTCTACGGAGAGCTTTCGCGCGTCATCGCGCAGGCGGTGTCGCGCCAGGAGAAGGCGGCGCGATGAGCCGGGCGATCGCGGCACTGGCTGCCTTGGCGGTGCTTGCCGCGGCGCCGGCCGGGGCACTCGCCGCGCCGGACGGCGCCGGGATCATGGACCGGGTGCGCTCGCACCGCCCGCAGGCCTGCTGCATCTACCAGGAGCTGACCATGATCCAGTCGGATCCCGCGGGCGAGAGCGGCGTGCGCAGGGTCCGCTGGTTCGAGCGCCACGAGCCGGGCGGCGGCAGCCGGTTGCTGCTGGTGTTCGTCGCGCCGGCCGACGTGCGCGGCGCCGCCGTGCTGGTGACGCGCGACTCGTCCGGGGCTGCGCGGGGCGAGGTCCACCTGCCGGCGCTCGGCAGGCCGCTCGGCCTGGCCGCCAGGACGGAGGCCGCGATGCCGCTGGTCGGCAGCGGCTTCAGGCTCGCCGACCTGCTCGGGGAGGCGCCGGGCGATTTCACCTACGCGCGCGAGGCGGACGCGGAGATCGACCGCAGCATCCACTACGTCGTGCGCGCCACGCCGGTCGAAGGTGCGCGGAGCCGCGCCGGGGCGGGCCCCCGCCGCCACTTCGTCCGCAAGGGCGACCACTTTCTCGTGCGCACGGACCACCTCGACCTGCAGGGCGCGCTTGCGCGCCGCCAGAGCTTCCGCGACCCCCGGCAGGTCGAGCCCGGCGTCTGGCAGGCCGACATGATCCTGATGGAAGACTTCGGCGAGCGGCACCGCGCGCTGCTCAAGGTCGAGCGCCGCGTGTTCTCGCCCGATTACGCGCCGGCCGAGATCTTCTCCAGGCAGTGGCTGGCCGGGGGGCGCCACCTGCTCATCGGCGGCGACGCGCCGTTCGGGCCCTAGGAGCGGGCGCGCGTCATGCTCCGGAAACTGGTCCTCGCCTGCCTCGAGCGCCGCTACGTCGTGGTGCTGTGCCTGCTGGTGGCCACGGTACTGGCGGCAGCGGGCGTGCCGAAAGTCCGGATCGACACCGGCTTCGACCGGCTGATCCTGGCGGAAAGCGCCGACCGGCAGGCCCACCAGCGGGTGGCACGGGAGTTCGGCTCGGACAACCGGACGATCGTCTACGTGCGCGACGCCGCGCTGTGGACTCCCGAAAAGCTGGCCGTGCTCGAGCGCCTGCACCGCACGCTCGCGGCGCTGCCGATGGTGGCGCGCATCGACGACCTCTACACGCGGCGCAGCATTCGCAGCATGGACGGAGCCGTGGCCGCCGGCCCGTTGCTGTCCGGCGTGCCGGCGGACGTCGAGGCGGCCGAGGGCGCCCGCCGCAATGCGCTTGCCGATCCGCTGGCACTGCGCAACCTGATCTCGGCCGACGGCAATGCGGTCGCGCTGACGGTCTCGCTGCGCGAGGGGGCCGACGCGGGAGCCGACCGCGCCGCCTACCATGCCATCGAGCAGGCGCTCGTGCCGGCGCGCGGCGCGTTCGGCGAGGTGCTCCAGGTCGGGCCGCCGCGCATCGGCTTCGAACTCGAGCGCGGCCTGGTGCACGACCTGAAGGTACTGCTGCCGGTATCCGCGGCGCTGATGTTTCTTGCCTTGCTCGCGATCTTCCGCAGCCTGATTGCGGCCCTCGTGCCGCTGGCGACCGCCGGGCTCAGCCTGCTGTGGACGCTGGGCATGCTGGGGCACGCCGGCATTCCGCTCGGCATCCTGGGCGCGATGCTGCCCCCGCTGGTGGTGGCGATCGGCGCGGCCGGGAGCCTGCCCCTCATGAAGGCCTACTTCGAGGGGCTCGGTGGCTCGCCAGAGGGCGATCGCGCGGCCGCCATCCGGTTCATGGCGGCGAATCTCGGCACGCCGGCGGTCCTCACGGTGACCACCGCCGCGATCGGCTTCGCAGCCAACGCGTTCACCGGCATCGCGCTGGTGCGGGACTTCGCGGTGGCCGCCACGTTCGCCATCCTGGCCAACGGCGTCATCACGCTGCTGCTGATGCCGGTGCTGCTGGCAATCGCCGGGCCGCGGCGCGTGCAGGGCGCGCAACCCGGCGACGGGGCAGGCCCGGTGGCCCGCGTCGCATTGCAGGCGCTGGGCCAGGTGCGCCGCCGTGTCGCCTTCTACCCGCTCGCCCTCGCGGCGGTGCTGGTCGCGGCGTTCGTCTACCAGGTGCCGCGGCTCCACGTGACGAACGATCCGCTGGCCTTCCTGCGCGCCGATCGCGGGCTGGTGCTCGACGCCAGCCGCATCCAGCGCGACATGGCCGGGGTGAAGGCGTTCCACATCACGCTCGAGTCCGCCGAGGGGCCCGGATTCCAGGACCCGCCGAACCTGCAGAAGCTCGCGGATATCCAGGCCTTCGTCGCCAGGCAGCGCATCTTCGACCGCAGCCAGTCGCTTGCGGACGAACTGTCGCTGGTGAACCGCGAACTGAACGACGGCCGCCCGGAGGCCCATCGCCTGCCGGCGACGCGCAAGCTGGTGGCGCAAAGCCTGCTGTTCTTCCAGCGCCGGGACCTCGAGCCCTACGTAAGCCGGGACTTCCGGCGCGCCAGCATCGTGGTGCGCCACGACGTCAGGGACTCGACCACGCTGAACCACCACGTCGAGGAACTGCGGCAGGTGGTGCGCCACATCGCGGGGCCCGACATGGCCAGTGCCGTGACGGGGGAGAACCTGATGATCAATGCCGCCGCCGATCGCCTGCGCGGCGACCAGGTCCGGGTCGTCTCCGTCCTGCTTGCGGCGATCTTCCTGGTGATGTCGCTGATGTTCACCTCGTTCAAGGGCGGGCTGGTCGCGCTGGTGCCGGGTGCGGTGCCGGTCGCGCTGATGTTCGTGGTGATGGCGCTCGCCGGCATCCCGCTGAATGCCGGTACCGCGATGGTGGCGGCCATCGCCATCGGCATCTCGATCGGCGGCGCCGTCGGGCTGTTCCTGCGCTACAACGCGTTGTGCCGCAGGACCTCCGACTACGACGAGGCGCTCCTCGGGGCGGTAAGGGGGGAGGCCGGGCCGCTGGTCGCGGCGAGCCTCGCGCTTGCGCTGGGCTTCGGCGTGCTTCTGCTCTCGGATTTCACGATCGTGGCGCAGTTCGGCGCGCTCGCGGCCTGCGCCACGCTCTTCTCGATGATCGCCAACCTGCTGCTTGTGCCGATGGTGATGTCGCGCATCCGGCTGGTCGGCCTGTACGAGATCCTCGCCATGCAGGTGCAGCGCGAGGTCGTCGACAACAGCCCGCTGTTCCAGGGCATGACGCCATACCAGGTGCGAAAGGCGATCCTGATCTCGGAGCTGCGCGAGGTCCCCGCGGGAACGCGGCTCGTCGAGCAGGGCACGATGGAGGGCAGCATGTACCTGGTGGTGAGCGGCGAGCTGGAGGTGGTGCGCCGCGAGCATGGCGGCGAGCGCAGGCTGGCGCTGCTCAGGCCCGGGGACGTGCTCGGCGAGATCGGGTTCATCCGCGCGACGCT
>JAMPXV010000120.1 GCA_023700985.1 Lysobacter sp. | reverse complement strand
TCCGCGAGGCTCGTGGCGCGCGGCACCGCCGCGATGTCGGGCTTCTCCGAGGCGTAGGGCACGACCACCACGCGCTCCACGGTCGGGAGCTGCGCCACGATCTCGGCGATGCGCGGGAGCGTCTCGATGGCCTTGCCGTTGTAGAAGTAGCCGTCGCAGCAGACGAGCACCTTCGGCTCCACCTGGCCGAAGCGGTCGACCACGCCCTGCACGCCGAAGTCCGGCGAGCACGAGGTGAAAGTGGCGCCGAGGCTCGCCGAGGCGAGCATCGTGACCACCGCCTCCGGCATGTTGGGCATGAAGGCGGCCACGCGGTCGCCCGACTTCACGCCTGCCGCCTCGAGCGCCTGCTGCAGGCGCGAGACCTGGTCGCGCAGCTCGGCGTTCGTGAGGCGCGCGCGCACGCGGTTCTCGCCCCAGAACGTGATCGCATCCCCCTCCCCTCCCGTGTGCCGCAGGAGGTTCTCGGCGAAGTTGAGCCTCGCGCCCGGGAAGAATCGCGCGCCGGGCATCTTCCCCTTGTCCGCGATGACGGTGTCGCCCCGCGTGTCGGCGATCACGCCGCAGAAGTCCCACACCGCCACCCAGAAGTCCTCCATCCGCTCGACGGAGAAGCGGTGAAGCCCGGCGAAGTCGGCGAGCGCCGTCCCGTGGCGGTCGTTCAGGAACTTCATGAACGCCACCATGTTCGAGGCAGCGAGGCGTTCCGGCGAGGGGGTCCAGAGGGGCTGGTCGGTCATGGGCGGGTCTTTCAGTCGAGCGTGCCGGCGGCCATTTTCACATCGACGGCCGTTTCCAGGGCGGCGGCGATGGCCGCTTCCACGCCGCGCACCATGGTGGCGAGCGCCATCGCGGGCTGCCCGGGGCGGGTGACGGCCTGGCCCTCGAGCCACGGCACGTGGATGAAGCCGGCGCGCGCCGCGCGGCCGCTCGCGGCCAGGTAGTGCAGCACGCCGTACAGGAGGTGGTTGCAGACGAAGGTGCCGGCGCTGTTGGAGACCTCCGCGGGGACGCCCGCCTCGCGGATCGCGGCCGTCATCGCCTTGATGGGCACGGTGGCGAAGTAGGCTGCCGGCCCGGCAGGCGCCACGGGCTCGTCGACGGGCTGCCAGCCGGCGTTGTCCGCGATGCGCGCGTCATCCACGTTGATCGCCACGCGCTCGACCGACAGGCAGGGCCTGCCGCCCGCCTGGCCCAGCAGGATCACCAACGCCGGATCGAGCCGCTCGATGTCCCCGGCGACCACCTCGATGGCGCGCCGGAACTCGGTCGGCACCCGCAACGTGTGCACGCGCGCGCGGCCGATGGCCGCCGGCAACTGCCGGCAGATCTCCCAGGAGGGGTTGGTGTCCTCGCCGCCGAAGGGCTCGAAGCCGGTGACGAGGACGTGGCCCGCGGGCCGCGCGCGAACGTGCGCCTTCATCCTGGTTCTACCTCGTGGCGTGCCGTGGGCGGCCGGCCGGCAATGGTACGCGCGCGCCTAGCGCGCGGTCCACCCGCCGTCGATGGAAATGGAGGTGCCGTTGATCTGCGCCGCAGCGGGCGAGGCGAGGTGCAGGGCCAGCGCCGCGACGTCCTCCAGCTTCACGAACTGCTTGGTCGGCTGCGGCGCGAGGATCACGTCGCGGATCACGTTCTCGCGGGCCACGCCGTGCACGCGGGCCTGGTCGTCGATCTGCTTCTCGACGATGGGCGTCATCACGTAGCCGGGGCAGATGGAGTTGACCGTGATCCCCTGCTCCGCGACCTCGAGGGCCACGGATTTCGTGAAACCCACCAGGCCGTGCTTGGCGGCCACGTAGGCGCTCTTGAAGGGCGAGGCGACGAGGCCGTGCGCGGAGGCCATGTTGATCACCCGCCCCCAGCCGCGCTTCTTCATGCCCGGCAACGCCGCGCGCGTGGCGTGGAAGGCCGCGGAGAGGTTGATGGCGATGATGGCGTCCCACTTCTCGACGGGGAACTCGTCCACCGGGGCCACGTGCTGGATGCCCGCGTTGTTGACCAGGATGTCGACGGCGCCGAACTCCCGCTCCGTCGTCAGCACCAGCTCGGCGATCTCGTCGGGCCTCGTCATGTCGGCAGGGTGGTGGAGCGCTCGCACGCCGAAGTCCTTCACGATCGCGGCGAGGAGCGCGTCGATCGCCTGCGCGGCGCCCAGCCCGTTCGTCATCACGTCGGCGCCCTCGGCCGCGAAGGCGCGCGCGATCGCGAGCCCGATGCCGCTCGTCGATCCGGTCACCAGCACCGTCTTCCCCGCGAATGCCTTGCCCATCGCCGCCTCCTCGCCCTGCGCGCCGGCCTACTCGCCGCGCATCGCCCACGCCCGCCGCGCGGCGGGTCGTGCGAAACAATCCGCCAGCCAGCGCGCCAGGTTCGGGCGCGCCGCGTGGTCCATGCGCCGCGCGCGGAACATCGCGGCAGCCAGGTTCAGGTCCGCCACGGTGAACGCGTCTCCCGCGAGAAAGGGGCGCTTCGCCAGCGCCGCGTCGACCACCTCGAGTGGCCGCTGCAGCCTCTCCAGCGCCGCGGCGGCGCGCGCCGGCTCGCGCTTGTCCTCCGGCAGCACGAACGAGTGCGAGGCCCACTCCCCCACGCCCGGGTCGATCTCCGTGACCGCGAAGAATGACCACTGGTAGGCGAGGCCCTCGCCCTCCACCGTCGCGGGCCACAGGCCCTTGTCGTGCTTGCGCGCGAGGTAGAGGTTGATCGCCATGGATTCCCAAAGGGCGAACCCGTCGTCGTCGATCGCGGGAACCCGGCCGAGCGGGTTCGCGCGCCGGAAACCGGGGTTGTTCTTGCCGAGCGGGCCGTCGGGGTCGTCCCGGTAGTGGATCGGGACGTGCTCGTAGGGGATGCCGAGTTCCTCGGCCATCCACAGGGCGCGGATGGCGCGCGAGGCGGCGATGCCGTAGATCCTGAGGCTCATGGTCCTTCTCCGGGGCGTAGCATTTCGATGTGGGGGATGCCGTCCTCGTCGTACGGCTCGGAAGCGCGCGCGAAGCCGAACTCGCCGTAGAAGCGCTCGAGGTAGAGCTGCGCGCCGATGCGCACCGCCTCGCCGGGCCACAGCGCCGCGCAGCGGCGAAGCGCCTCTCCCATGAGGGCACGGCCCATCCCGGTGCCGCGCGCCGCCTGCGTGGTGACGACGCGGCCGATCGAGGGCTCGCGGAACTTGAGCCCGGCGGGGACGAGGCGGCAGTAGGCGGCGAGCGCGTCGCCCGACCGCGCGAACAGGTGCCAGCTTTCGGGATCGGCGCCGTCCACGTCCTGGAACACGCAGGCCTGCTCCACCACGAAGACCGCGGAGCGCGCCTGGAGGATGTCGTGCACCTCGCGCGCCGTGAGCCCGTCGAGGCGCGCGAAGCGCCACGCCGTCATGGCGTGCCGGTGGCGACCCTGTCGGCGACCTTGGCCAGGTGCAGCCAGGTCTCGACGACCGTGTCCGGGTTGAGCGACATCGACTCGATGCCCTCGGCCATCAGCCACTCGGCGAGGTCCGGGTAGTCGCTGGGGCCCTGCCCGCAGATGCCCACGTACTTGCCCTGCCGGCGGCAGGCCTGGATGGCGAGCGAGAGCATGCGCTTCACGGCCGGGTCGCGCTCGTCGAAGGACTCCATTACGAGCCCGGAGTCGCGGTCGAGCGCGAGGGTGAGCTGCGTCATGTCGTTGGAGCCGATGGAGAAGCCGTCGAAGTGCCTGAGGAAGTCGTCGGCGAGAATGGCGTTGGACGGGATCTCGCACATCATCACCACCTTGAGGCCGTTCTTCCCGCGCTCCAGTCCGTAGTCCTTGAGGATCGCGTGGACCTGCTCGGCCTCCTTCAGCGTCCGCACGAAGGGGATCATGATCTCGACGTTGGTGAGGCCCATGTCGTCGCGCACCTTGCGCATCGCCTCGCACTCGAGCTTGAAGCAGTCGCGGAAGGAGCGCGCGATGTAGCGCGAGGCGCCGCGGAAGCCGAGCATCGGGTTCTCCTCCTGCGGCTCGTACTGGGCGCCCCCGATCAGGTTGCGGTACTCGTTCGACTTGAAGTCCGAGAGCCGCACGATCACCTTCTTGGGCCAGAAGGCCGCGGCGATGGTCGCCACGCCCTCGACGATCTTCTCCACGTAGAAGCGCTTCGGGCTCTCGTAGCCGCGCGACTGGCGCGCGACCTGCGCCTTGAGCTCCGGCGCGAGCCGGTCGTATTCGAGGCAGGCCTTCGGGTGGATGCCGATCATGTTGGAGATGATGAACTCCAGCCGCGCGAGGCCGACCCCGTCGTTGGGAAGCTGGCAGAAGTCGAAGGCGAGCTGCGGGTTGCCGACGTTCATCGCGAGCTTCACGGGGATCTTCGGCATCTTGTCGAGGGAAACCTCGACCACCTCGAAATGGAGCTTGCCGGCGTAGATGAATCCGGTGTCGCCCTCGGCGCAGGAGACCGTGACTTCCTCGCCGTCCCTGAGCACGCGCGTGGCCGTCTCGCATCCCACCACGGCCGGCACGCCCAGCTCGCGGGCGATGATGGCCGCGTGGCAGGTGCGCCCGCCCCGGTTGGTCACGATGGCGGAGGCCCGCTTCATCACCGGCTCCCAGTTCGGGTCGGTCATGTCGGTCACCAGCACGTCGCCGTCCTGCACGCTTGCGATCTCGGCCACGTCCTTGATGACGCGCACGCGCCCCTGGCCGATCTTCGAGCCGATGGCGCGGCCCGAGGCGAGCACCTCGCCTCTCTTGCCGAGGCGGTAGCGCGTGAGCTGGTCACGGCGCTTCTCCTGGCTCTTCACCGTCTCCGGCCGGGCCTGGAGGATGTAGATCTGCCCGTCGCCGCCGTCCTTGCCCCACTCGATGTCCATCGGGCGGCCGTAGTGGTTCTCGATCGCCACCGCGTAGCGCGCGAGGCTCTCCACGTCGGCGTCGGAGAGGCAGAAGCGGTCGCGGTCGGCGGGCTCGACGTCGCGCTGCACCACCGACTTGTGCGCCTTGGCCTCGGTGGTGAAGACCATCTTGATCGCCTTGCCGCCCAGGCCGCGGCGCAGGATGGCCGGCCGGCCCGCCGCGAGGCAGGGCTTCGAGACGTAGAACTCGTCGGGGTTCACGGCGCCCTGCACCACCATCTCGCCCAGGCCGTAGCTCGCCGTGACGAAGACCACGTCGCGGAAGCCGGACTCGGTGTCGAGCGTGAACACCACGCCCGCCGCGCCGGTGTCGGAGCGCACCATGCGCTGCACGCCCGCGGAAAGGGCGACGTCCGCGTGGGCGAAGCCCTTGTGCACCCGGTAGGCGATGGCGCGGTCGTTGTAGAGCGAGGCGAAGACCTGCTTCACGGCGTCGAGCACGTTTTCGATGCCGCGGATGTTGAGGAAGGTCTCCTGCTGGCCCGCGAAGGAGGCGTCGGGCAGGTCCTCCGCGGTGGCCGAGGAGCGCACGGCGAAGCTCGCGCCGCCGTCGCCGGCGACCCGGGCGTACGCCTCGCGGATCTGGCGCTCGAGCTCGGGCTGGAGGGGGGCCGAGACCACCCACTGGCGGATCTCGGCGCCGGTCTTCGCGAGGCTCGCCATGTCCTCCACGTCGAGGGCCTTGAGGGCCGCGTCGATCCGGGCCTTGAGGCCGCCGGCGTTGAGGAAGTCGAGGAAGGCCTGCGCGGTGGTGGCGAAGCCGCCGGGGACCCGCACGCCGGCCGCCGAGAGCTGGCTGATGAGCTCGCCGAGGGAGGCGTTCTTGCCGCCGACCGAGCCCACGTCGGTCATGCGCAGCTGTTCGAGGGGAAGGACGTAGTCGTTAGCCATGCTCGCTCGCGGGGGTTCGGGTGACGGCCGGTCGGGAATTTGCAATTATATCGGAGGCTTGCAGCCGATGCTGCGCTGCATCAAACTGCCGCTACGCCAAACGTCAATCCGCCCCCGGCGGGAACCCACGAACCCGGACCCATCCATGCCCCAACGCCGCCGCGTCTTCTTCGTCTCCGACCGCACCGGCCTCACCGTCGAGGCCCTCGGATCCTCCCTCATCACCCAGTTCGACGGCGTCGACTTCGTCCGCGTGACGATGCCCTTCATCGACTCGGCCGACAAGGCGCGCGAGGCCGTCGCCCAGATCAACGCGGCCCACCGCGACTCGGGCAAGCGCCCCCTGGTCTTCAGCTCGCTCGTGAACGACGCCGTGCGCGCCGAGATCGACAAGGTGGAAGGGCTGGTCCTCGACGTCTTCGGCAAGTTCATCGTCCCCCTCGAGCAGGAGCTGGGCCTGAAGTCGATGCACGCCGTGGGCAAGAGCCACAGCGCGGGCAACACGGGCGACTACAACTACCGGATCGAGGCCATCAACTACACGCTGGCCCACGACGACGGCGTCACCCACCGCGGCCTCGAGGAGGCGGACCTCGTGCTGGTCGGCGTCTCGCGCAGCGGCAAGACGCCCACCTCGCTCTACATGGCGATGCAGTTCGGCATCAAGGCGGCCAACTACCCGCTGATCCCGGAGGATCTCGAGGCCAACCGCCTGCCGCCCTCCCTCATCCCGCTCAAGAGCAAGGTGTGGGGGCTCACGATCCAGCCCGAGCGCCTGCACCAGATCCGCAAGGAGCGCCGCCCGGACTCGAAGTACGCGGACCTCGCCAACTGCCGCTACGAGGTCGCGGCCGCCGAGAAGCTCATGCGCCAGGCGGACATCCCGTTCCTCGACTCCACGACCAAGTCCATCGAGGAGATCGCCACGACGATGCTGCACGAGGCGCAGCTCGCGCGCCGGGTCTATTGAGCCGCACCCGGGCCCTCCGCGGCGTCCCGCGCGCTTCCCCTCCATGAAGCGCCTGTACAACGCCGCCAACCTGCCCGAGGCGCACCTCGTCGCGGGATGGCTCGTGCAGCACGGCATCCGCATCCGCATCCTGAACGCCAACGCCACGGGGGCGCTCGGCGAGCTGCCGATGGACGCGGCCGCACCGCAACTCTGGCTGGAGGATCCGCGCGACGAGGCGCGCGCGCGGGGCCTCCTCGAGGAGTTCCGTGCCCAGGCCTCGGGCCCGTCCCGGCCATGCCCCGCCTGCGGGGAGGACAACCCGCCCGTCTTCGAACTCTGCTGGTCGTGCGGAAAGGGCCTGCCGTGACAGGAGGCCCCTCCATGCCCGGGGCGTAGAAGCCGCCCACTTCACCCACGCTCGGACGAACTCTCCATGAACAAGAAGCTGCTCCCGGTCATCGCCTGCGCCGCCGCATTCTCCCTTTTCCCCGCCGTCGCCTAGCGGGGCACGCCCGCCACGCCGGCCAAGGCCGGCGCCGTCGATGCGGCCGCCCTCGCGAAGCTTCGCGAAAGCGTCCGTACCGACCAGAAGGCGCTCGTCGCGCGCAACCTCTCCCTCACGGACGTGGAGGCCAAGGCCTTCTGGCCCGTCTACGACAAGTGCCGCCAGTCGCTGGACGCCTCCCACGGCAAGGCGAACCGCGCGATGACCGATTACGTGAGCGCGGGCGACAAGATGACCGACGCCAACGCGAAGCGCCTCGTGGGCGAGGTGCTCGCCGGGGAAGCCGCCGAGGCCAGCGCGCGCAAGGCCTGCTTCGACCGCGTCGCGAAGGTGCTCCCGGGCAAGAAGGCGGCGCGCTACTTCCAGATCGAGACCAAGATCGCGGCCCTGTTCCGCTTCGACGCGGCCGTGGCGGTCCCGCTCGTCGACTGACGGGGCGAGGCGCCGGGGGCCTACGGCGTGCCGATGAAGAGGTAGAACCGGCCGGAGCGGTCCTTCGACGTGGCGTAGCCGAGGTACATCGGGCCGAAGATGGTGTTGGAGGCGAGATACACGCCGTACGAGTTGATCCCGCCCGTCAGGTTGGGCTCGGTGACGGGATTCTTCATGTAGCCCGCCTCGTAGGAGACGCCCGCAAGCAGGGACAGCCCGAGAAGGGGCATGGGCTTGGTGAGGCGATACTGGGCCTGCACCGACACGAGCCCGTAGGCGTCGTTGCCGATGATCTGCGACGGCGCGAAGGCCGACAGGCGGCCGAGCCCGCCCAACGCGAACGAGTCGCCGAGCGGCAGGCGGCCGTGGGTGGCCTGCCCTCCCTCGACCGCGCCAAGGAAGATCAGGTCGCCCGGAGACCATGCGCCCCTCAGGTTCCCCTCCACCCGGCCGTACTTCCCGTCGAGGTTCGACTCGCGCAGCGCCTCGAAGTAGTCGAGCTTCGCCGAATAGCCCTTGGTCGGGAAGAAGGCGAAATCCTGGGTGTCGAGCGCGACCGATGCGGAC
Organism: Lysobacter sp.; assembly: GCA_023700985.1. GTDB lineage: Bacteria > Pseudomonadota > Gammaproteobacteria > Burkholderiales > Usitatibacteraceae > FEB-7. The sequence continues at coordinate 2,234 of JAMPXV010000120.1, read as the reverse complement.
ACGCCCCCGACGTCCCCCTTCAAGTCCGGGAACTGGGGGATGCCGGTGTCGCGCGTGGCCTTCAGCCGGCGCTCCAGCCATCCCACCTTGGCCTGTCCGTAGACGTCGAGGTTCACGCCCGCGTCCAGTCCCACGCGATCCTCCCTCGTCCGGTACTCGGCCAGCCGGTCGCCGTCGAAGTAGAGGCCGATCTTCTCCTGCTTCGTGCCGATGAACGGGCGCACGAAGAAGCGCTGCCGGTAGTCGAGCGGCTGGTAGAACTCCGTGGCGAGCCCCTGGTTGCTGCCGAGCTGCGCCGCCGTGAGCCACTCCGCGCCGAAGGCGTTGATCCAGGTCTTGCGGTAGAGCGCGCGCAGGTTGTAGGGCGACTCGGTGCGGAAGTCCGAGGACAGGTTGATGCCGAAGCGCAGGTAGTCCGGCCCCCAGCTTTTCTCGAGCGGCGTGAGCTTGAGGATCGTCTTGTCGCGCTCGGTCAGCACCGCGTAGTCGAGCGACTGCAGGTCGCCCCGGCTGTAGACGAGGACGAGGTCCTGCGCCAGCGTCTTCGAATCCAGGGGCTCGCCCTCCTTCTGGCGAATCGCGGCGCGAAGCTCCACGGGGTTCACGAAGCGCGTCGGCTCGACGCGTACCTCGTGCACCACGGGCGGCTTCGGGCCGGGCTCCAGGCGCACCCTGCCCCGCCACGCCTTGAACTCCTCCGGCGAGACGGACAGGGCGCGCAGCTTGTCGGCGACCGCGAGCGCGGTGGCCCGGCCGATGGCCGACGCCTCGATCTGGCGGTTGAAGTCCGCGGCGGTGATGCTGCCCAACTCCGGGCGCATGTAGATGTCCCCGGGGCCGAGCAGCGACAGCGACTTCGCCACGTTCTGCTCGGTGAGCAGGTTCACCATCTGCCCCACCACGCTCAGCACGCCGCTCACCTGCTCCGGCTTGAGCATCGGCGAGCCCACGTTCACCGCGATGACCACTTCGGCGCCGCAGCGCTCGCGCACCTCCTGCACGGGCACGTTGTCCACCAGCCCGCCGTCGACGAGCTTCCTGCCGTCGCGCACCACGGGCGCGATCGCCCCCGGAACCGACATGCTGGCGCGCATCGCCGAGGTGAGGTTGCCGCTGCGCATCGCGACGCGCTCGCCGTTGCCGATGTCGGTGGCGATGAGCGTGAGCGGTATCGGCAGATCCTCGATGTTGCGCTCGCCCAGGTCGGCGCGGACCAGCGCATTGAAGAAGAGCTTGATCTTCTCGCCGGCCACCGCGCCCTCGCGGTAGCTCAGGCCGTCCTTCGCGACGCCGAACTCGAGCCCTGAATAGAAGCGGTCGTCGATCTGCTTGCGGCGCAGGCTGACCGAATCGCGCCCGGCGCTGTCGTCGAACATGCCCGCCCAGTCCGTCCTGGCGATGGTTTCCTTCATCTCCGCGGGCGACACCCCGGCGACGTACGCGCCGGCGGCCAGCGCGCCCATGCTGGTGCCCGCCACGCAGTCGAAGGGCACGCGCAATTCCTCGAGGACCTCGAGCACGCCCAGATGCGCGCCTCCCCGGGCGCCGCCGCCGCCGAGCACCAGCCCCACCTTCGGGCGCGCGGACGCGACGGGCGCCTGTGCGCGGGTTTCGGGCAACGCGAGGAGCGCCCCGGCAAGGCACGCGGCCAGGGCGAGTGTCAGGCGAACGGGGGTCAAGGGGATGCTCCGGACTCGAACAAGCGGGTATCTTGCCCGATAATCCCGGCTCTATCGTCACTCCGGGAGCAGCCTTGAACCGATTCCTCGCCGTCGTTATCCTGCCCTCCCTGCTGGCCGCCGGCGCCTCGGCCCAGACGCCGCCGCCGGCACCCGTCGCCCCGAAGAGCGCCGTGGCGGCGTCCTGCGAGGGCTGCGGCGTCGTGCGCAGCGTGAAGCGGGTCGAGAAGAGCCAGCCCATCACGGCGCAGGAGCGCAAGTCCACCGCCGGCCTCGTCGCCTCCGTCCCCCTCGGCGGCGGCAAGCCCTCTGTGGGTTCGGTGACGGACGTGCGCAACGAGAAGAAGCCCCCCACGGTCACCTACGAAGTCGTGGTGCGCCTGGATGACGGGCGCTTCCAGCTGGTGACCCAGGACGAAGCCGGCAATCTCCGCGAGGGGGACAAGGTGCGCCTGGACCGCGGCAAGGTGGTCCTCCGCGAGAAGTGAAAAAGGGGTCAGATCCCTTTATTGGGACGGTTCTACAGAACCGGTCTATTCCGTGATTGGCGAGGTC
>JAMPXV010000119.1 GCA_023700985.1 Lysobacter sp. | reverse complement strand
TTCGGGAGGGCTGCCCCGCTGTGGAGAAGAGCGGCGCTGCACGAGACGCGAGCCGATTTTACGAGGCCGCATAGACGGTCTGGAGCTTGGCGCATGAGCCCTCCCGAACCACCCTGCCCACCCCGGCGCCGGTGAAAGGCGTCAGGGCGCCTCGACGGCCTCGAACGACATCCCCACCGAATCCCATTCGCCGCGCTCGGCCTCCAGCGCGATCGCCACCAGCGTGTTCTTCGCGAGCCAGTCGCCGTCGACCTCCAGGCGGAAGCCCTTGCCGCGGCGCCCGAGCCGCAACGGCGGCAGCCTCAGCGTGCGGCGGCTGCGGTGGAGGATCACCGCCAGTCGCAGGCACACGGCGAGGGTGGCGAGCGCGGGGTCGTCGTCGAAGACCTCCCGCATCTTCGACAGGCGCCCGCGCTGCGAGAGCACGAGGTTGGACAGCCAGCCCTGCTCCTGGCGGGAGAAGCCGGGCATGTCGGCGTTGGCGAGGATGTAGGCGGTGTGCTTGTGGTAGGCGCCCTGGGCGATCGAGATGCCGATCTCGTGCAGCCGGCACGCCCAGTCCAGGAATATGCGCTCGCCGGCGCCCTTCTCGTCGAGCACGGGCTCGAGCTGGTGGAAGAGGTCGCGGGCGAGCCGGCCCACGCGCTGGGACTGCACCTGGTCCACGTGGTAGCGGCGCACGAACTGGTCCACGGTGACCTCGCGGATGTCGCGGTGGTGCACGCGCCCCAGCAGGTCCCAGAGGACCCCCTGGCGAAGCGCCCCCTCGGCGAGGGTCATCTGCTTGAGGGAGAGCTCCGCGAAGACCGCCGACATGATGGCGAGCCCGCCCACGAAGACCGGCAGGCGCTCCTCGCGCAGGCCGGGCAGGTCGAGCTTGCGGATGTCGCCCGCGGAGAGCGCCTGCTCGCGCAGCCACTCGAGCCCGCCGGCGGTGATGCCGCGCTCGGCCACGCCGGAGGCGACCATCGCCTCCGACAGGGATCGCGCGCTGCCGGACGACGCAACGGCCTCGCGCCAGCCCGTCTTCTCGAAGCGCGACACGATGGTCTGCACCTGCTCGCGGGCGGCGAGCTCGGCCGCCTTCATCGACTTCTTGTCGATGCGGCCCTCGGGGAAGAAACGGCGCGTGTAGCTCACGCAGCCCATGTAGAGGCTCTCCATCACCTTGGGCTTGAGCCGCACGCCGATGATGAGCTCGGTGGAGCCGCCGCCGATGTCGACCACGAGGCGGTTGCGGTCGGTGAGGGGAAGGGAGTGGACCACGCCGGAGTAGATGAGGCGCGCCTCCTCGCGGCCGGAGATGACCTCGATCGGGAAGCCCACGACGGCCTCGGCCGCCCGCAGGAACTCGTCCGAGTTCCTGGCCACGCGCAGCGTGTTCGTGCCGACCACGCGCACCGACTCCGGGTGCATGCCCGCCAGGCGCTCGGCGAAGCGGCCAAGCGCGGCAAGCGCGCGCTCCTGGGTGGGCGCGTCGAGCCGCTTGTCGGGGCCGAGCCCGGCCCCGAGGCGCACCGTTTCCTTGATCGCGTCGAGGGGGTAGATCTGGTCGTCGACCACGCGGCCGATCGCGAGGTGGAAGCTGTTGGAGCCGAGGTCGACCGCGGCGAGGGTGGTATATTCCATGGAGCCGTGCGCGCGCGTCGCGCGCCGTTTGTGCGGGCAGTATGGCACAGTTCGAACGCGCCTCCGCACAGCCGCGCGCCCGTCGCGCGGCCGTCACGAATTGTTCACGAAACGGTCCCATCATCTTGGGTAACAAGCCCAAATTCGAGCCCCGCCGGGTGCCGCCGCTGCCCCCCGAGCACTTCCTCAACCGCGAGCTGCAGGCGCTGGAGTTCAACCGGCGCGTGCTCGCGCAGGCCGAGGAGAAGTCCACGCCCGCGCTGGAGCGGCTGAAGTTCCTGTGCATCGTCTCGTCCAACATGGACGAGTTCTTCGAGATCCGCGTGGCGGGCGTGAAGGAGCAGCTGAAGCTCGGCGCGGCCGCGGCCGACCCCGACGGGCTCACGCCGCGCGAGATCTTCGCGCGCGTGACCGAGGTGGCGCGCGCGATGGTCGACCGGCAGTACGCCCTCCTCAACGAGTCGATCCTGCCGGCCCTCGCGGCGGCGGGCATCCGGTTCCTGCGCCGCGGCGAGTGGACGCCCGCGCAGCAGGAGTGGGTGCGCGAGTTCTTCTTCCGCGAGATGATGCCGGTCCTCACGCCGATCGGGCTCGACCCGGCGCACCCCTTCCCGCGCGTCTTCAACAAGAGCCTCAATTTCGCCGTCGAGCTGGACGGGCGCGACGCCTTCGGCCGCGACTCGCGCGCCGCCATCGTCCAGGCGCCGCGGGTGCTGCCGCGGGTGATCCGCCTTCCCCGCGGCGTGGCCGGCGGCGAGCACGACTTCATCTTCCTCACCTCCATCCTGCACGCGCACGTGGGCGAGCTCTTTTCCGGGATGAACGTCGTCGGCTGCCACCAGTTCCGCGTGACGCGCAACTCCGACCTCTTCGTGGAGGAGGAGGAGGTGAAGGACCTGCGCAAGGCCCTGCAGGGCGAGCTGCCGCAGCGCCACCTCGGCGACGCGGTGCGCCTGGAGGTCGACGACACGATGACGCCCGGGATGGCCTCGTTCCTGCTGGAGCAGCTCGGGCTCGAGGCCGTGGACCTCTACCGCGTCAAGGGGCCGGTGAACCTGGTCCGGCTCATGAGCGTCCCGGACCAGGTCGACCGCCCGGACCTCAAGTTCGGGCCGTTCCAGCCGGGGCTGCCGAAGGCGCTGGCGAAGTCGAAGGACATCTTCGAGACGCTGCGCAAGGGCGACGTGCTGCTGCACCGCCCGTACCAGTCCTTCGCGCCGGTCATCGACTTCATCCGCGACGCCGCGCGCGACCCGCAGGTGGTGGCGATCAAGCAGACCGTGTACCGCACGGGCACGGACTCCGTGATCATGCAGACGCTCATCGACGCCGCCCGCGCCGGGAAGGAGGTCACCGTCGTCGTGGAGCTCATGGCGCGATTCGACGAGGAGGCCAACATCAACTGGGCGGCCAAGCTCGAGGACGTGGGCGCGCACGTCGTCTACGGCGTGGTGGGGCTGAAGACGCACGCCAAGATGGCGCTCGTGGTCCGGCGCGAGGAGGGCCGCCTCATGCGCTACGTGCACCTGGGGACGGGGAACTACCACCCGCGCACGGCGCGCCTCTACACCGACTTCGACCTCCTCACGAGCCACCCGGACATCTGCGCGGACGTGAACGAGGTCTTCCAGCAGCTCACCGGCCTGGGCAAGGCGAGCAAGCTGCGCCACGTGTGGCAGGCGCCCTTCTCGATGCACCAGCGCGTGCTCGACTCGATCGAGAACGAGATCCGCAACGCCCGCGCCGGCAAGCCCGCCGCCGTCACGGCCAAGATGAACGCGCTCCTCGAGCCGATCGTGATCGAGGCGCTCTACAGGGCGTCCCAGGCGGGCGTGAAGGTCGACCTCCTGGTGCGCGGCGTGTGCGCGCTGCGCCCCGGGGTGCCGAAGCTCTCGGAGAACATCCGCGTGCGCTCCCTCGTCGGGCGCTTCCTCGAGCACACGCGCGTCTTCCGCTTCGCCAACGGCGGCGACGAGAAGGTGTGGCTGTCGAGCGCCGACTGGATGGACCGCAACTTCTTCCGCCGCATCGAGCTCGCCTTCCCCGTCGTCGACCGCAAGCTCGCCAGGCGCGTCGTGAACGAGGGACTCAAGCCCTACCTGGACGACAACGCGCAGTCGTGGGAGATGCGCTCCGACGGCACCTACGTGCGCCGCAAGCGCGGCCGGGGAAGGAAGCGCGGCGCGCAGGCGGAGCTGCTGGCCCTGCTCGCGGTCCAGGGGTGACCGGGGGCGGGTTCCCCCTGCGTCCCCGGGGGACGATCCTCGCCCCCTCCTACCAGAACTGCCACCAGCTCTTGCGGTTGCGGCCCTCCGCGGCCATGGCGTCCTGCGGGTAGTTCGCGGCCAGGACCTTCTTCGCGTCGTCGCGCAGGTCCGGCATGCCCATGCGGTCGTAGCCCTCGACGAGGATCTCCAGCGCCTCGCGGCGCTCGGGGGAGTCGGGGAAGCGCACCACGATGTCCTGGGCGCGGTTGACGGCGGAGAGCCACGCGCCGCGCCTCAGGTAGTAGCGCGCCACGTGCAGCTCGTGGCGGGCCAGCGCGTCGACGAGGTGGTTCATCCGCGCGAGCGCGTCGTCGGCGTAGCGGCTGTCCGGGAAGCGGGCGACCAGCTCCTTGAACATCTCGAAGGACTCGCGGGCGGCCTTGGGGTCGCGGTCGGCGAGGTCCTGGCGGCCGAGGACCGTGGGGAGCATCCCCAGGTCCTCCCGGAAGTTCGCGAGCGCCTTGAGGTACAGGGCGTAGTCGAGGTTCTGGTGGTTCGGGTAGGCCTTGATGAAGCGGTCGATCGCCGCGATCGACTGCGCCGTGTCGCCTTCCTTGTAGTAGGCGTAGGCGGTGTCGAGCTGGGCCTGCTGGGCGTAGCGGCCGAAGGGGAACCTCGACTCGAGTTCCCCGTAGATCTTCACGGCGGCGAGCCAGCCGCCGCTGTCGAGCTCCTCCTTGGCGGCGCGGTACCAGTCCTCCGCCTGCCAGTCGCGCTTGTCGTCGAGCTTGCGGTCCAGCCAGCCGCAGCCGCCCAGGGCGAGGGCGAGCGCGAGGAGGATTACTGCCGTTACACTTCGCTTCATGGTCGATCCCGTGGCGGAACCCGCCGATTATACCTTCGGCGGAGCGCCCATCCCGAAGCTGGCACTGGAGGTCGAGCCCTCCCTGGCGGGCCTGCGGCTGGACCAGGCGCTCGCCCGCCTGCTCCCGGAGGAGTCGAGGAGCCGGCTCGCGCGGCTCGTGGAGGAGGGCGCGGTCCTGGTCGACGGCGAGCGCGCGCGGCCCCGCCTCCGGCTGCGCGGCGGCGAAAGGCTCGAGGTCGCGCTGCTGCCGCGACCGGAGCAGTCGGCGTTCCGGCCGGAGGACATCGCTCTCGACGTGGTTCACGAGGACGACGACGTCCTCGTCGTCGCCAAGCCCGCAGGCCTCGTGGTCCATCCCGGCAGCGGCAACTGGGCCGGGACGATGCTCAACGCCCTCCTGCACCGGGTGCCGGCGTTGAAGGGCCTGCCGCGCGCGGGGATCGTGCACCGCCTGGACAAGGAGACGAGCGGTCTCCTCGTCGTCGCGAAGAACGAGGCGGCGATGCAGGACCTCGTTCGCCAGCTCCAGGCGCGCACCGTGAAGCGCACCTACCTCGCCATCGTGCGCGGCGCGGTTCCCGCGTCGGGGACGGTGGACGCGCCCATCGGCCGGCACCCCACGCAGCGCACGCGCATGGCGATCGTTCCCGGCGGCAAGCCCGCCATCACGCACTACCGGGTCCGCGAGCGCTTCGGCGCGCACGCCCTCGTCGAGTGCGACCTCGAGACGGGGCGGACGCACCAGATCCGCGTCCACCTCGCGTCCATCGGCCACCCGCTCGAGGGCGACCCGGTGTACGGCGGGCGCGGCGAGCGGCGCCTGCTGCGGCAGGCGCTGCACGCGTGGAAGCTCGCCTTCGTCCACCCGCGCACGCGCAAGACCGTGCAGTTCACCGCGCCGCCGCCGGCCGACTTCGAGGCGCTGGCCGCCTCCCTGAGGGGCGGAGGTTGAAGCTGCATCCGGAGTGGATCGTGCCCGGCTGGCCGGCGCCTGCCCGCGTGCGCGCCTTCGTGACCACGCGCGCCGGCGGCGTGAGCGAGGGCGAGCACGCCTCGCTCAACCTCGGCGCGCACAGCGGGGACGACCCGGCCCGCGTGGCGGCCAACCGGCAGGCGGTGCGCGCGCTCCTGCCCTCGGAGCCCGCCTGGCTCGCCCAGGTCCACGGCAACGCGGTGGCGGATCTCGACGGCCCGGCGGGCGACGGGCTGCCCGAGGCCGACGCGGCGGCCACCTCCGCCCCCGGCCGGGTGGCCGTCGTCCTGACCGCAGACTGCCTGCCGGTGTTCCTGTGCCGCGACGACGGCTCGCGCGTGGCGGTCGCCCACGCGGGATGGCGCGGGCTCGCCGCCGGGGTGCTCGAGAACGCGGTCGCCGCGGTCGGCGGCCCGCCGGGCCGGGTGCTCGCCTGGCTCGGGCCGGCCATCGGCCCGGCCGCCTTCGAGGTCGGCCCCGAGGTTCGCGAGGCCTTCGCCGGCGTGCACCGGGAGGCCGGGAGCGCCTTCGTGCCTCGCGGCGGGGGAAAGTACCTGGCCGACCTCTACGCGCTCGCGCGGTTGCGGCTCTCCAAGGCCGGGGTGGCGGCCGTGTCGGGCGGCGGATTCTGCACCTGGACCGAGCGCGGGCGCTTCTTCTCGTACCGTCGCGAGAAGTTGAGCGGGCGGCAGGGCGCCTTCATCTGGATCGCCGGCGGGCATTGACACGCCTGCTAGACTGTTTGCAACTCAGTCGCAGGAAAGACCGCCATGCCCGTCCTCGCATGGATCCTCGCCGCCTGCCTGGCCGGCGGGCTGATCTCGGTGCTGCTCGCCTCCCTGGTCGCGTTCCGCCTGCAGGCGCGCCTGGTGCCCATCCTCGTGAGCTACGCCGTGGGGGCGCTGCTGGGCGCGGTCTTCCTGGACATCGTGCCGCACCTGTTCGAGGAGACTCGCGACCCCGGGGGAACGGCGGCGCTCATCCTCGCGGGCCTGCTCGGCTTCTTCGTGCTCGAGAAGCTGCTCCTCTGGCGGCACCACCACGGCGGCGAGCCCGACGGGGTGGGAGCGATTCCCGACGCGGACCACGGGCACTCCCACGACGCCGGGCGCTCGGGCTGGATGATCGTCGTGGGCGACTCGTTCCACAACTTCACCGACGGCGTGATCATCGCCGGCGCCTTCCTCGCCGACGTGAAGCTCGGCGTGGTGACGGCCGCCGCGATCGTCGCGCACGAGGTGCCGCAGGAGGTGGGCGACTTCCTGGTGCTCCTCAATTCCGGCTTCTCGCGGTCCAGGGCGCTGCTCCTCAACGCGTTCTCCAGCCTTGCGGCCGTGGCGGGGGCCTTGCTGGGCTACTTCGCCCTCTCGGCGGCGCAGGAGTGGGTGCCGCGCATCCTCGCCATCGCCGCGGCCGGCATGCTCTACGTGGCCGTGGCGGACCTGATGCCCGGCCTGCACCGGCGCTCGCGCCTCGCGGAGACGGTCTCCCAGGTGGCCTTCATCGGCCTGGGCATCCTCACGCTCTGGAGCGTCCACCATGCGGTCGGCGCGGCCCACTAGGGGATTCGCGGCGGGCTTTCCTTGACACCCCTTCCGCCGCCCCCCAGAATGGCGGCGAAAATCCCTGAATTTCCAAAGGTTTGCGTCCATTCCGGCGCCCCTCCCGACATGCCAAAATCCGCCTCGCACGACCCCGAACGCATCGCCGGCATCCTGCGCAAGTCCCACGAAAAGCTCGCCTCCTCCCTGCACGCCGACAGCCCCACGCATCACGTGATGGCGGGGTTCTCGGACGCCTACCGCGCCTGGCTCGAGTCGGTGAGCGCCAAGCCGCAGACGCTGCTCGACCTGCAGGGCAAGTACATGCAGGAGCAGATGAACCTGTGGATGCAGGCCTTCCAGCCCGAGGCGGGCCAGGAGGCGAAGCCCGCCGGCGACAAGCGCTTCAGCGCGCCCGAGTGGAACGAGATACCTCTCTTCCGCTACTACCGCGACTCCTACCTGCTCACCTCGAAGATGATGATGCAGGCGGTGGACGAGGCCGAGATGGACGCGGCCACCAAGCGGCGCATGCGTTTCTTCATGCGCCAGTACCTGGATGCCGCGGCGCCCTCGAACTACCTGGCCACCAACCCCGAGGCCCTCAAGGCGGCGCTGGAGAGCGGCGGCAAGACCATCGAGGAGGGCATGAAGAACCTCCTCGGGGACATGGAGAAGGGGCGCATCTCGATGACCGACGAGACCGCCTTCGAGGTGGGCCGGAACATCGCGGTCACCGAGGGCGCGGTCGTCTGGGAGAACGACCTGGTCCAGCTCGTCCAGTACAGCCCGCTCACCGAGAAGGTGCACGAGCGGCCGCTGGTGATGGTGCCGCCTTGCATCAACAAGTTCTACATCATGGACCTGCAGCCGGAGAACTCGCTCGTGCGCCACGCGATCGAGCAGGGGCAGACGGTGTTCATGGTGTCGTGGCGCAACGTGAAGCCGCCCCTGGACAAGCTCACCTGGGACGACTACGTCGAGACGGGCGTCATCGCCGCGCTCGAGCAGGCGAGGGCGATCACGGGCGCCGACAAGGTCAACGCGCTGGGCTTCTGCATCGGCGGCACGCTCCTCTCGTGCGCGCTGGCCGTGCTCGCGGCGAAGAAGAGGAAGCCGGTGGCGAGCCTCACGCTCATGACGGCGCTGCTGGAGTTCAGCGACGTGGGCGAGATCCGCGTCTACATCGACAAGAACTTCGTCGAGAAGCGCGAGAAGAAGCTCGCCAAGGGCGGCATCGTGCCGGGGGCGGAGCTCTCGAGCGCGTTCTCGAGCCTTCGCGCCAACGACCTGGTCTGGTCCTACGTGGTGTCGAACTACCTGAAGGGCCAGCAGCCGCCGGCCTTCGACCTCCTCTACTGGAACTCGGACTCGACGAACCTGCCGGGACCGATGTACGCCTACTACCTGAGGAACACCTACGAGGACAACTTGCTGGTCGTCCCCGACGCGCTCACGATGTGCGGGGTTCCCCTGGACCTGAAGCGCGTGGACATGCCCGCCTTCGTCTTCGCGGCGCGCGAGGACCACATCGTGCCGTGGAAGGGGGCGTACGAGAGCGCGCGCTACCTCGGCGGCCCGGTCAAGTTCGTGCTGGGCGCGAGCGGCCACATCGCCGGGTCGATCAATTCCGCGCGCAAGAACAAGCGCAACTACTGGGTGAACGACCGCCTCGGCCCCGACGCCGACAAGTGGTTCGTGCAGGCCCGGGAGGAGCCGGGAAGCTGGTGGGTACCCTGGACGAAGTGGCTCGCGCCCTTCGCCGGGAAGCTCGTGCCGGCGCGCGCGAAGCTCGGCGGCCCGAAGCACAAGCCGATCGAGCCGGCGCCGGGCCGCTACGTGAAGGAGCGCGCGGAGATCGGGAAGTGAGAACGGCGCCGGGCGGCGCGCACCGCCCGGCGCAGCCAAAACGCCAGGAGGAGAAACCACAATGACGCAGCGAATCGCCCTCGTGACCGGAGGCATGGGCGGCCTCGGTGAAGCCATCTGCATGAAGCTCGCCCGCATGGGCATCCGGGTCGTGGTGACCTACTCGCCCGGCAACACGAAGCACGGGGAGTGGCTCAAGGACATGGAGAGCCGCGACTACCACTTCCACGCCTACCCGTGCGACGTGGCGGACTTCGACTCCTGCCACGATGCCGTCGCGAAGATCTCGTCCGAGGTCGGGCCCATCGACATCCTCATCAACAACGCCGGCATCACGCGCGACATGACGTTCAAGAAGATGGGCAAGGTCGACTGGGACGCGGTCATGAAGACCAACCTCGACAGCGTCTTCAACATGACCAAGCCCGTGGTCGACGCGATGGTCGAGCGCGGCTGGGGGCGCGTCATCAACGTCTCGAGCGTGAACGGCCAGAAGGGCGCCTTCGGCCAGACCAACTACTCGGCCGCCAAGGCCGGCATGCACGGCTTCACCAAGGCGCTCGCCCTCGAGGTCGCCCGCAAGGGGGTCACCGTGAACACGATCTCGCCCGGCTACATCGGGACCCAGATGGTGATGGCGATCCCGAAGGAAGTGCTCGACACGAAGATCATCCCGCAGATCCCGCTGGGCCGGCTCGGCAAGCCCGAGGAAGTGGCGGGCCTGTGCGCCTACCTCGCCTCCGACGAGGCGGCGTTCATCACCGGCGCCAACATCTCGATCAACGGCGGGCAGCACATGTTCTGAGCGCAGCCGCCGTCAGACGCGATCGTCGATCGGTCGCGGCCTGGCGATGCCGTAGCCCTGCGCGAAGTCGACGCCGTGCGCGCGCAGCTTCGCGAGCGTTTCGTCGTCCTCCACGAACTCCGCGACCGTGCGCCGGTTCGTGGTGCGGGCCACGCGGCAGATGGCCTTGAGCTTGATCAGGTCCACCGCGTTGCGGTTGAGCCCGAGGACGATGCCGGTGTCGATCTTGATGTAGTCGACCGGCATGCTCTTGAGCAGGCCGTAGTCCGTGGCGACCTGCCCGAACCCGCACAGCATCGTCCGGCAGCCGACCTCGGCCAGGGCGGCGACCAGGCGGGCGGCGCCGTCGCGGTCCGCCAGCGCGTCTTCCGTGAGGATCTCGAAGCACAGGGTGGGGCCCGGTCCGCCCTCCCGCCGCGCTTCCGCGGCGACGTACTCCACGAACCCGTCCGCGGCAAACGTCGCCGCGGAGAGGTTGATGCTGTAGGTGCCGGCCAGCCGCGCGGGATTCGCCCGGGCCCAGGCGAGGACATTGCGCACCACCCAGCGGTCGAGGTCCGGCATCAGCCCGTATTCCT
>JAMPXV010000118.1 GCA_023700985.1 Lysobacter sp. | reverse complement strand
CTCGCCATCGCGCTGTGGCCGTGGTTCATGTTCGCCGAAGGCCTGCAGCGAGCCGTGGCGAGCATCCCCGGCAACGCGAGCCTCATCCGCAAGGTCGCCTTCCCGCACGAGCTGCTCATCCTCGCCTCGGTCGGCGCCTCGTTCGCCGTTCACGCGGCCGGCTGGGTCGCCGTCCTCGTGGCCCTCGCGCTCTGGGGTGAGCCCATCCAATGGACGGGCCTCGTCCTGGCGTTGCCATTGCTGGCGGCGCAGTTCGCGTTCACCGTGGGCGTCGGCGCCCTCCTCGCGGCGATCCACGTCGTCCTGCGCGACGTCGAGCAGGCGCTCGGGCTCGTCCTCATGGCGATCTTCTACGCGACCCCCATCGTCTACCCGATCGGCATGGTGCCTGAACCCTACCGGGGCTGGCTCTCCATGAACCCCCTCGCGTACGTCGTGGCGCGCTATCGCGACGTCTTCCTGGGCGGCGGCTGGCAGGCCGGCGACCTCGCGGTGCTCGCCGCGTCCCTCGCCGTGCTGGTGGCGGGCCTGTGGGTCTTCCGGCGGCTGTCGCCGTACTTCGAGGACCTGCTGTGAGCGACACCCTCATCTCGCTCGCCGGCGTCGGCAAGGACTACCCGATGGTCTCGACGGGCGCCGGGCGGCTGCGCACGCTCCTCTCGCTCGTGACCGGCGGCGGCGCCGTCGAGCACCTCTGCGCCCTCGACGGGGTGAACCTCGAGGTGAAGCGCGGCGAGTCGCTCGGGCTGGTCGGCGAGAACGGGGCGGGCAAGTCCACGCTCCTCAAGGTGATCGCCGGGGTCGTGCGGCCGACGCGCGGCACCGCCACCGTGAACGGGCGCGTGGGCGCGCTGCTGGAACTGGGCAGCGGCTTCCACCCCGATTACACGGGCCGCGACAACATCGCGCTCTCGGCCGCGCTCGCGGGCCTGTCGCGCGGCGAGGTTGAAAGCCGCATCGCCGACATCATCGCGTTCGCCGACATCGGCGCGCACATCGACCAGCCGGTGAAGCACTACTCGTCGGGCATGGTGGTGCGCCTGGGCTTCGCGATCGCCACGGCGCTGGAGCCCGACGTCCTCATCACCGACGAGGTGCTCGCCGTCGGCGACGAGTCCTTCCAGCGCAAGTGCATCCGCTGGATGGAGGACTACCTCGCCGACGGGGGCACGCTGCTGCTGTGCTCGCACGGCATGTACCACATCCAGACCCTGTGCCAGAAGGCCGCCTGGCTGCACCAGGGGCGCCTGCGCGCCTACGGCGACAGCTTCTCCGTGACCCAGGACTACCTCGCATACCACGAGGAAAAGCGCCGCGCCGAGTCCCCGTTCGGCGACCGCATCGCCTACGCGGGCGACTACTTCGCGGTGCGCTCGGTCTCCACGCACGACGACCGCGGCGAGCCCTGCGCCGAGTTCGCGATGGACGAGCCGCTCGACGTTCGCATCGAGATCTATTCGCCGGACGACCGCCCGCCCGTGGCGCTCGTGGGCATCGTGCGCGCGGATGGCACGCCGGTGTACGGCACCCATTCCGACGAACGCGGTTTCGTGCCCCGCCGGGTCGCCCCGCAGCGCTACGCCTTCGGCGTGCGCTTTCCCCGCTGCCCGCTCATTCCCGGCAAGTACGTGCTCCGGGCGCATGCCCTCGACCCGGAGGGCCTGAGGCTCTACGACACCGTCGAGGCGGGGTTCACCGTGCGCGGCGCCACCCGCGACTACGGGCTCGTGCGGCTGGATCACGTCTGGCACTTGCCCCCGGACTGACCATGGCCACGCTCGCTCCCCTCGACCTTCGCCGCGAAGCCTCCGCCCTCATGCGCGCCGGGCGCGTGCAGGAAGCCCTGCTCGTGCTGCGCGCCCTCGTGCAGCAGGTGCCGGGCGACTTCGGCGGCCAGTACAACCTGGGCTTCGCGCTGCAGCACCTCAAGCGCTGGGACGAGGCCGCCGCCGCCTATGTCCGTGCGATGCAGCTCAATCCGTCGTTCGTCGAGGCGCGCGTGAACCTCGGCAACTGCCTGCAGGAGATGAAGCGCTTCGAGGAGGCGGAGCTCGCCTTCCGCGACGCCGTCCGCCTGAATCCGGGGCTCTTCCAGGCGCACTACAACCTGGGCCTGCTTCTGCGCCGCAAGGACCGCTGGACGGAGAGCGTCGAGTCGCTTCGCGCGGCGCACGCGCTCGCCCCGGCGGATCCCGATGCGTGGGACTACCTGTACCAGGGCCTCATGCGCCTGCGCCGCATCGAGGAGGCGGCGGACGCTTTCCTCGCCTGGGAGCCCGTCGCGCCCGCCTGCCCGGAACTGGCGCTCGCGGGGCTCACGATGTCGCGGATCCTCGGCGACGCGCAGCGCGAGCGCCGCTACGTCGACCTGTGCCTGCGCTGGCCCTTCGACAAGGCCGAGCCCACGCAGGTGGCCGAGGTCATCGCGCAGATCCAGTACTTCGACGTCGCGCAGGAAGAGATCGGCGCCCTCTACCGGCGCTACCAGTCGTTCATGCGCCAGAAGGGGTTCGAGAACTACTCGGGCCAGATGAGGCGCACGCGCGGCCAACGGGTCCGGCTGGGCTACCTGTCGCCGGATTTCCGCGCGCACGTGATGGGCAAGCTCATGCTGAGCGTCTTCCGTCTGCACGACCGCGAGCGCTTCGACCTCTACGCGTTCTCCCTCACCGACCCGCGCCACGACGACGCGCACACCGCCGCGTTCCGCGACCTGTCGACGCGGTTCGTGAACGTCTCCGCGATGACGGACGAGCAGTCCGCGCGCCTCATCGCGGACCACGACCTGGACATCCTGGTCGACCTCACCGGCCACACGCAGGGCGCCCGCCCGGGCATCCTCGCGCACAAGCCGGCGCGCGTGGTGATCACGCACCTCGGCTACCACGGGTGCGTCGGGCTCGACGAGGTGGACTTCAAGCTGACCGACCGGATCGCGGACGACCCGGAGAACGAGCGCTTCCAGGTCGAGAAGCTCCTTTTCATGGACGCCTGCGTCTTTCCCTTCCACCACGTGCCGGCGGCGGCCGACGCGGATTTCACGAAGGCGCGCTTCGGGCTCGAGGGCAAGTTCGTCTTCGGCGAGTTCGTGAACCTCATGAAGCTCTCGCCGCGGCTCCTGGCGGCCTGGGGAAGGATCTTCAGGGAACTTCCCGAGGCGGTCCTCGCCTTCTCCCCGCTCAACCCGCGCGACGAGAAGTACCTGCTCGCCGCCGCGGCGAAGGCCGGCGTCGGGCCCGAGCGCGTGGTATTCCTGCCGGCGGGCAAGGACGACGAGACGAGGCGCGCGCGCAACGCCGTCCTCGACGCCGTCCTCGACACGTTCCCCTACAGCGGCGGCGACACGACGCTCGCTGCCCTGGACGGCGGCGTGCCCGTCGTGACGCTGGCCGGGCGCCGGCACTCGGAGCGCACCAGCGCGAGCATCCTCGGCCACCTGGGGCTCGACGAGCTGGTGGCCCGCAGCGAGGACGACTACGTGGCGCTCGCCTTGCGCATGGCCCGAGACGCCGGGTATCGCGCCGGGGTCGTCGCCCGGGTGGGCGCGGCGACGCGGCAGGCGCGCGAGGCCGGGCTCGGGGATTACGTGCGCAGCCTGGAGCGCGCCTACCTGGGGGCGCTGGCGCAGAAGGGCGTGCGCCTAGAGGAGGCCGGCACCCTCGCGGTGGACGAGTTCCAGACAGCCTTCCGCACCGCGCTCGCCGCGCACCAGGCGGGCGATCTCGACGAGGCGCTCAAGGCCTACGAGGCGCTCGTCAAGGAGCAGCCTTCGTACCCGCCGCTGAACTACTTCATGGCGATGCTGCTGCGCGCGAAGGGCAATCGCGCGCGCTCCCGCGACCTCCTGCGCCGCGCGCTGCAGGCCTCACCGGCGTATGCCGACGCACGCGTGGCGCTCGGCAACCTCGAGCTCGACGCCGGCGAGCATGCGGCGGCGCGCGAGGCCTTCGGGATCGTGACCGCCGCGCGGCCGGAGCGGGCGGACGGCTGGACGGGGCTGGGCCTCGCGCGGCAGGCGGGAGGCGACCTCGACGGTGCGCTGGAGGCCTTCCGTCAGGGCGTGGCGGCCGCGCCCGCCCAGGCGCTCGTCCACTTCAACCTCGCGGTCGCGCTGCAGAAGGCGCGGCGCTACGACGAGGCGCGGGAAGCCTACCGCACGGCGCTCGCCATCGACCCGGGCTCGGCGGAGGCGCTCTACAACTACGGGCTGCTGCTGGCCGAGCTGGGGCAGGCAGAACTCGCGCTCGGGAGCTGGCGGGCGGCGCTCGCGTCCGATGCGGCTTTCGAGCCCGCGTACTGGCAGCTTCGCCATGCCCTGCACGCCGCCGGCCGCATCGACGAATGGCTGGTGAACTTCGAGGCCTTCCTGCGCCACTGCCCCGCCTCGCCGCGCCTGGCGCTCTACGCGATCGACGTGGCTTTCCACCGGGGCGAGCTGGCCGAGGCCAACCGCTGCTTCCGCCAGGCCGTCGAGGCGGTGCGGCGCGAGCGCGACGATGCGCTGGCCGCGGAGATGCTCGAGGAGCTGCTCTACGTGGCGCTCTTCTTCGACATCGACGGGCCCGACATGCTCGCCCTCTACCGGCGCTACGAGGCCGCGAGCCGCGCGCTCTGTCCGCAACTGCCGTTGCTGCCGCCCCGCCCGCCGGGGGCGCGCATCCGCGTGGGCTACCTGTCCGGAGACTTCCGCGACCACGTCATGGGCCGCATGGCGCTCGAGATCCTCGCGGGCCACGACCGCGCCGCGTTCGAGGTGTTCGGCTTCTCGCTCTCGCTGCAGGAGGACGACTGGACGGGCCGCATCCGCGCGCACTGCGACCATTACGAGGTCGTCGCGGGCCTCGGCGAGCGCGCGGCCGCGGAGGCGATCGCCCGCCACGGCCTCGACCTCCTCGTGGATCTCTCGACGCACACCAAGGGATCGCGCCCGGCGATCCTCGCCTACAAGCCGGCGCGGGTGCAGGTGACGCACGTGGCGAGCGCTGGCGCCGTGGGCCTCGCGACCGTGGATTTCAAGCTCACCGACCGGCTCTGGGACCGCCCGGAAAACCAGGAATTCCTGATCGAGAAGCTGCTGCCCATGGACGGCTGCGTGTTCCCCTTCCGGAGCCTCCCGCGGGTGACGCAGCCGGCGGTGAGCCGCTTCGAGATCGGCCTGCCTCCCGGCACCTTCGTCTTCGGCGCCTTCGTGCAGATCCAGAAGCTCTCGCCGCGGCTCCTGGCCGTCTGGCGCGAGCTGTTCCGCCGCCTGCCGCGCGCGCGACTCGCCTTCTCGCCGCTGTCGCCGGGGGCGGTTCCGGCGTACGAGCGCATGCTCGAGGCGAACGGCATCGACCCCGCCCACGCGCTCTTCATTCCGCAAGGAGGCAGCGACGCCCGCAACCAGGCGCGCTACCTCCACGTCGACGCGGTCCTCGACACCTTCCCCTACTCGGGCACGAACGGAACCCTCGAGGCGCTGTGCCAGGGGGTGCCGGTGGTCGCGCTCGAGGGCGAGCGCGCCTGCGAGCGCTCCACGCTCACGATCCTCGTCAACGCCGGGCTCGGCGAGCTCGTGGCGCCGACCCCCGAGGCGTACGTCGAGCTGGCCGTTCGACTGGCGACCGACGAGGGCTACCGCAAGTCCGTGCGCGCCGCGATCGACGACAGGCTGCCGAAGTCCGCGCTCGCGGACAACGCGGCGCACGTGCGCAACCTCGAGGCGGCGTGGCGCCGCGCCCTGGCGCTTTCCGGCGTGAAGGTGTCGGCGTGATCGACCTGCAGGCGCTCGTTCAGGAGGCGATGGCGCTGCAGCGCGCCGGCCGCTTCGCCGAGGCGGCGAGCCGCTACGCGAAGTACACCCAGCTCATGCCGCGCGACTACGCGGGCTGGCAGAACCTGGCGGTGGTCGCCCACCAGGCCGGCGACCTGCCGCTTGCGGGCAAGGCCGTGGCGAAGGCCCTCGGGCTGAGGCCGAACGAGCCGCAGAGCCTCCTCCTCGCCGCGAACGTCCGGCAGGACGAGGGCGATCTCGAGGGTGCGGCCCGGCACCTCGAGAAGGCCGTGGCCTTGCAGCCGAATTTCGCCCAGGCCCACAACAACCTCGGCATCATCCTGCGCACCCAGGGCCACAAGGAGCGGGCCGAGGCCGCGTTCCGCGCGGCGGTCGCGGCCAAGCCCGACTACATGCGCGCCTGGAACAACCTCGGCTCGACTCTCCTGCACCTGGACCGTGCGAGCGAGGCGGTCGAGTGCTTCCACCGGGCGCTCGCGCTCGACCCCCGCTACGCCTACGCGCACCTGAACCTCGGCCTCTACCATCTCGCCGTCGGGAACACCGCGGAGGCGGAGGCGAGCCTCAGGCACGCCGTGGAGCTGGAGCCGCGCCTTGCCGATGCCTACCTCGGGCTGGGGCGCCTGCATCGCGAGAGCCTCGATCTCGACCGCGCCGAGCAGGCCCTGCGGCAGTCGGTGGGCCTCAATCCGCGCGGCATCGACGCGCTGCTGGGCCTGGCCGAGGTGCTGGCGGAGAAGGGCCAGCGCGGCGGCGCCCTCGACTGCTACCGGCGGGTGATCGACATGCAGCCCGCGCACCTGCGCGCGCGGATCGGCCTGGCGCTCACGCTTCCGCAGATCTACGCCGGCGCAGCGCAGATCGACGCCCTGCGCGCCGAGTACGCGGCGGGCCTCGCCTCGCTCGAGGCGGACGCGCCGGCCCTTGCCGCGAAGCTCAACCCGGACGAACGCGCGGGAACGGTGCAGTGGAACAACTTCTACCTCGCCTACCAGGGGCGCGACGACCGCGAGTTGCAGGCGGGCTTCGCGAGCTTCCAGCGCGCCATCCTCGAGCCCACCCTGCCGCAGTTCTACCAGCCCCTGGCGCCGCGGCCGCGCGGCGGGCGCCGCCTGAGGGTCGGTTTCGTCTCGCAGTTCTTCTACCACTGCACGGCCGGCAACTACTTCAAGAGCTGGGTCACGAAGCTCGACCGCGAGCGCTTCGAGACCGTGGTCTATTCGCTCAACAACCGCCCCGACGCGGTTACGCGCGAGATCGAGCAGGCCGCCGCGAAGTTCCGCAACCGGTCCTTCTCCTTCAAGGCGCTGGCCCAGGCGCTGCGCGACGAGGAGCTCGACGTCCTCGTCTACCCGGAGCTGGGCATGAACCCGAGGGTGTTCACGCTTGCATCCCTCCGGCTCGCCCCGCTGCAATGCGCCGGCTGGGGCCACCCCGTCACCACGGGCCACGCCAATCTCGACGTCTTCTTCTCCAGCGAGGCGATGGAGCCGCCGGGGGCGCAGGCGCACTACACGGAGCGTCTTGTCACGCTGCCCGGCCTCGGGACGTGCTACCCGCGCCCCGCCGTGCCCGAGCCCGCCTCGCGCGCTTCCCTCGGGCTTCCCGAGGACGCGATCCTCTACCTCTTCCCGCAGTCCCTCTTCAAGGTCCATCCCGACAACGACGCGCTGCTGGTGGAGGTCCTCGCCCGCGAGCCGCGCGCCGTCGTGGTGATGTTCCAGTCGCGCTTCGAGCCCATCACCCAGCTCTTCGTCGACCGGCTCTCGCGCCGCTTCGCCGAGCGCGGGATGGCCACCGCCGGCCGCGTGCGGATGCTGCCCAACATGGGCCACGCCGACTACCTGCGCGCCAACCTCGCCTGCGACGCGATGCTCGACTCGCTGTACTGGTCAGGCGGCAACACCTCGCTCGACGCCATCGCCTGCAACCTGCCGGTGGTGACGCGGCCCGGCGAGCTCATGCGCGGGCGCCAGAGCGCCGGCATGCTGTCCCTCATGGGCCTCGACGAGCTCGTGGCGCAGACCGACGAGGCCTGGGTGGAGATCGCGTTGAGACTGGGCCGCGACGCTGACTACCGCGCTACCGTCCGCGCGGCGCTGGCCGAGCGCAGCGCGCGCCTCTTCGACCAGGAGGCGCCGGTGCGCGCCCTCGAGTCCTTCCTCCTGTCGTCCGTCCCGGAATGACGCGATGACCCCTGCGGAAAGCCGCCACCGCGAGGGCCTCTCGCACATGGCGAAGCGGGAGTTCGCGCGGGCCGCCGACTGCTTCGCCGAGGCCGCGCGCCTCGAACCCCGGCAGCCGGCCGCCTGGCTCGCGCTCGGCCTCGCGCGGCGCGAGCTGGGCCAGCCCGAGGAGGCGCTGGCGGCCCTGGCGCGGGCCCTCGAGCTCGACCCGGCCATGCCGCAGGCGAGGGGGCAGGCGGGGCTCGTCCTGCAGGCGATGGGCAGGCTTGCCGAGGCCATCGACCATCTCGCCGACGAGGCCGCGCGCTTTCCGCAGGTGGCGCGGAACCACAACAACCTCGGCCTGGTACTCGCGGCGGCGGGACGCGACGACGAGGCGCAGGCCGCGTTCCTCGCCGCCGTGCGTGCCGACCGCGACTACGCCATGGCGCATGCGAACCTCGCGGCCCTCTTCCAGCGCCGCGGCGACCTGCGTGCGGCGGAGGCAGCATGGCGGCAGGTCGTGCGGCTCCAGCCCGACGATTCGGCGGCGCACGGCCACCTCGGGCACATCCTCGCGACGAGCTGGCGCGCGGCCGAGGCGGAGCCGGTGCTGCGCCGCGCCGTGGCGCTCGACGCCGGCAACGCCGCCGCCGCTCGCGCGCTGGCGTGGGTGCTCTGCCGCCTCAACCGGCCCGCCGAGGCGAGGGAGGCTGTGCGCGCGGTTCTCGAGAGCCACCCCGACGATCTTCAGGCGAGCGTGGTCGACGCGCTCGCGCTGCCGGCCATCTACGAGAGCGCACAGGCGCTTGCCGATGCGCGGCAGCGCTACGTGACGGGGCTCGACGATCTCGTCGCGGGGGCGGCGCGCTTCGAGGCGGACCCGGCGCAGGCGCTCACCGTCGCCTGGGAGAACTTCCATCTCGCCTACCAGGGTGGGGACGACCGGGTCCTGCAGGAGAAGTACGCCGGCTTCCTGGCGCGGCTGGGGCGCCTGGCCTCGCCGCGCCACTACGCGCCGCGCCCTCGCCGCACGCTCGCCCCCGGAGAGCGGATTCGCGTCGGCTTCCTTTCGAGCCTCTTCCGGGACTGCACGGCGGGGAAGTACTTCCGCAGCTGGGCCGCGGACCTCGACCGCGCGCGCTTCGAGGTGGTCGTCTACTACACGGGGCACGTCACGGACGACTTCAGCCGCGCGCTCGGGCAATCGGTCGAGCATTACCGGCGCATCCTCGACGCCCCGGTGCGCGTGGCCGACGCGGTGCTCGCCGACGGCCTGGACATCCTCGTGTTCCCGGACGTCGGCATGGATACCGCGGGCTACCTGCTGGCGGGAATGCGGCTCGCCCCGGTGCAGTGCGCCGGGTGGGGACATCCGGTGACCACGGGCCAGGCCAACGTCGACCACTTCCTGTCCTGCGACGCCATGGAGCCGCCCGGCGCGCAGGCCCACTACACGGAGAACCTGGTGCGCCTGCCCGGCATCGGGACCCGGTATGCGCGCCCCGGCCCGGCGTCCGCGAAGTCGCGCGGCGAGCTGGGGCTTCCCGAATCGGGACCGCTGTTCCTCTGCCCCCAGTCGCTCTTCAAGATCCACCCGGACAACGACGCCCTGTTCGCGCGCATCCTCGCCGCCGATCCCGACGCGAGGCTCGTCTTCTTCCGCGACCACGACGACCCGCTCACGAAGCACTTCCGGCGGCGGCTCTTCGGCGCACTCGCCGGCGCGGGCGTCGACGGCGAGGCACGCACGGTGTTCCTCGGGCGCCTCGACCACGCGGACTTCCTGCGCGTGAACGCGTGCTGCGACGCCATGCTCGACACCGTGCACTGGTCCGGGGGAAACACCTCGCTCGACGCGCTCGCCGCGGCGCTGCCGGTGGTGACGCTGCCCGGGGCGTTCATGCGCGGCCGGCAGAGCCTGGGGATGCTGCGTCTCCTCGGGCTGGACGACCTGGTGGCGCGCGACGGCGACGACTACGTGCGCATCGCGGTGCGGCTGGGGCGCGACGCGGCGTGGCGAGTCGCGGTGTCGGCGCGCATCGCGCAGCGTTCGGCGGCGCTCTTCGACCGGCGGGAACCCGTGGAAGCGCTCGAGGCCTTCCTCGAGTCCGCCGCCCGCGGCGCGTAGGGGATGGACGCCTCGCTGTGGGCCCTGTTCGCCTCGGCGTTCGTTTCCTCGACGATCCTTCCGGGCAACTCCGAGATCGTGCTCGCCGCGGTCCTCAAGGCCGGCTCGGCCCCGCCCGCGGTCGCGGTCGCCCTGGCGACCCTCGGCAACACGCTGGGCGGGCTCACCACCTACGGGATCGGGCGCCTGCTCCCCTCGCGCCTGCCCGAGGGGGCGGCCGTCGCGCGCGTCAGGCGCTTCGGCGCGGCCGCACTGCTGCTTTCCTGGCTGCCCATCGTCGGCGATGCGCTGTGCGCCGCGGCCGGCTGGCTGCGGGTGAACTGGGTCGCCTGCGCGCTTGCCATGGCGGCAGGCAAGGCGGCGCGGTACGCGGTCGTCGCGCAGGCGGTGGCGATGCTCTAGCGTCCCCGAAAAGGGGTGAGATCGTTATTGGGACGGTTCTACAGAACCGGTCTATTCCGTGATCGGTGAGGTCCGCGCACCAGTTCCTGAATAGACCGGTT
>JAMPXV010000117.1 GCA_023700985.1 Lysobacter sp. | reverse complement strand
GGCTCCTTCACCTTCACGACGAGGTCGGCGGCCGCGAAGACTTCCTCGGCGCCGGCGACGATGCGCGCGCCCGCCTTCCCGTAGGCGGCGTCGGTCGCGCCGATGCCCGCCCCGGCGCCGCGCTCGACGAGCACCTCGTGGCCCTGCGCAACCAGCTCGCGCACCGACGACGGCGTCAGCCCGACGCGGTACTCATGAACCTTGATTTCCTTCGGGACGCCGATTCTCATGGACTCTCCGAATCGCGCGGGGACGATCCGCGGCCTGCCCCGGTGCCCCGGCGGAACACCCTACGCTGCAGCTCTCAGGGGCTCCATCTTACTTACGCCCATGTCCTTGAGCGACTCAGCCACGGCGGAGACGACATTGCGCATCTCGTTCGCGTCGATGGCGCCGATGCAGCCCACCCGGAATGTCTCCACCTGCGTGAGCTTTCCGGGATAGAGGATGTAGCCGCGAGCCTTCACCTTCTCGTAGAAGGGCTTGAACGCGTAGGCGGGGTCGCCCGGCGCGTGGAAGGTGATGATGACGGGCGCCTGGACTACGCGCGGCAGGAAGGTCCGGAAACCCAGTGCGGCCATGCCGTCGATGAGCGTGTCGCGGTTGCGGGCGTAGCGGGCCCCGCGCGCAGGCTGGCCGCCCTCGGCGAGGAACTGGTCGAGCGCTGCGCGGAAGGCGGCCACCACGTGGGTGGGCGGCGTGAAGCGCCATTGCGAGGTCTTCTGCATGTAGGTCCACTGGTCATGGAGGTCCATCGCGAGCGAGTGCGAGTTGCCCTGGCTCTTCTCGAGGACATCCCGGCGCGCGATGACGAAGCCCATCCCCGGCACGCCCTCGATGCACTTTCCCGAGGCGGCGATCACCGCGTCCACCGGATACCGCGACACGTCGATCTCGATCGCGCCGAAGGAGCTCATCGCGTCCACGATCAGGCCCTTGCCGTGGCGCGCGCAGGCCTCGGCGATCTCGGGCAGCGGGTTGAGGATGCCCGTGCCCGTCTCGCAGTGCACCAGCGCCACGTGCGTGATCGCGGGATCGGCTTTCAGGGCCTCGTCGATCATGGCGCCGGTCGGGTGGCGGTCCTCCGCGATGTCGATGGCCGCATGCGCACGGCCAAGGTATCCGAGGATCCGGAGGATGCGATGGCAGTAGGCGCCGTTCTGAGGCACCAGGACCTTGCCGGCCCGTGGCACCACGTTGGCGAGGGCCGCCTCCACCGAGAAAGTGCCGCTGCCCTGCAGCGGCACGCAGACGTGGGTGGCCGCGCCGTGCACCACGTCCACCAGGTCCCGGCAGATGGTCGCCGTGATCGCGTTGAAGGCCGCGTCCCACGAGCCCCAGTCGCGAAGCATCGCCTGCTTGGTGGCGAGCGATGTCGTGAGGGGGCCGGGAGTCAGGAGGATGGGGTCGTTGCCGAGGATCATGGTTGCAGCTCCACGCGTTCAGGGAATGATTGCGGCTCTGAGGACCTTGCGTTCCTCGGCATCCTTCATGGCGCGCCCCACCTCGTCAAGGCTGTACTTGCCGTCCACCAGCTCGTGGAACGGGAAGCGGCCCCGGTTCGCGTGGACGAAGTCGAGCGCCTCGACGAGGTTGCGGGGGTGGTAGTTGTGCACGCCGCGCAGCGTGACGAGTTTCCTGATCAGCTGGTTCGCGTCGATGCGCACGAACGCGTCCGGGTTCACGACGCCGGCGAGGACGTAGTTCCCGCCCGTGCGCAGGAACTGGATGCCGGCCGGGATCACCTCGGGGTAGCCGCACACCTCGATCACGGCGTCGGCGCCCTCGGGCCGGCACAGGGCCCGCACCGCCTTCACGAGATCGGCCTCGCCCATCGCCGCGGGGTCGAGCGCATGGTCCACGCCGAACTTCGCGGCCACGTCGCGGCGCGCCGCGACCGTGTCGAGCCCCACGACAAGGCGCGCGCCGCGCGCCTTGGCGATCGCCGCCCCGTAGAGGCCGAGGAGCCCCAGCCCCTGCACCACGACCGCGTCTCCCATGCCGATCCCCGCCCGCTCGGTGACGCACATCATCGTCGCCACGCCGCAGTTGATGGGCGTTGCCTCCTCGTCCGTGAGGTCCGCGGGCAGCTTGAGGATCCACGACTGCGGCAGCACGTAGCAGTACTCGCCGAAGCCGCCGTGGTGATGCGGCTCGGTGGTGGCCGCCATGTGGCCGTACTTGTCGACGCCGGGCGACTTCTGCGGCAGGTCCAGCACCTCGGTGTAGTAGTTCGGGCCGGGGATGAAGTACTCGCTCCAGGTGATCCGGTCGCCGGCGACGAGCGCCTCGCCGCGCATGTCGTGCGTGATGCCCTGCCCCAGCTCGACGATCATCCCGATGATCTCGTGGCCCAGCACGCCGGGGCACGGGTTCGGGCGGTGGCCGAGGTAGGAATGGACGTCGGAGCGGCAGATCGTCGACATGCGGATCTTCACCAGCACCTCGCCCGCGCGCGGCGCACGCACCGGGAAGAGACGGATCTCGAAGGGCCTGTTCGGCGCGTCGTAGACGGCCAGCCGCCCCATCAGGCCGGGGGCGATGGCCATCAGCGCGCCGTCCCGTTGATTGCGAAATCGAAGAGCTGCCAGCTCTTCAGGATCGCGGCGCCGCCGCGCAGCCGGTAGTCGTCGTTCAGCGGCGCATTGATGATGATCGGCACCTTCGCCTCGGAGACGCCGCCGTGGGTGCGCAGGCGATGGCCCTCCAGCCCGGAGAGGTCGTGGTCCTTCGCAGACGCCCCAACGCACACGTTCGCCTCCGCGATCACCACCACGTCGCCTTCGCGGTCCGCCGGAAGGTCGTGGAGCCGGCAGGCCGTCTCCTTGTCCAGCACCGACTCGAGACCCGGCAGGCCCCGGATCGCCTCGATGACCTGCGCGGGCGTGGACTTGCCGCGGCACCACACGCGCACGAAGCCGCCCAGCGCCCCGTGGTGGGCCACGAAGGCGTCGGTGATCGGGCAGATCACCTTCGTATCCGCCTCGCCGAACTTCGCGTCGAGGATGTCCTGCAGCCAGATCACATTGGGCTTGCCCTCGGGCGTGGACTTGTCGTTCATGCCGTGGTCGGCGGTGAGGGCCACCACGGCTCCCAGCTCCGCCAGCCGCCCGAAGCGCCGGTCGAGCTCCTGGTAGAAGCGCCGGGCCTCGGCCTCGCCGGGCGCGTACTTGTGCTGCACGTAGTCGGTGAGCGACAGGAACATGAGATCCCGGTGCCCGGCCTCGAGCAGCTTGATGCCCGCGTCCAGCACGAAAAGGGAAAGCTCCATCGAATACATGTCCGGCTGCGGCTGGCCGACGAACGCGAGGGCGTTGTCGATGCCGTGCTCCGCCATCGTGGTGGAGGACGCCTTCTCCGAGGAGAAGCAGACGTTGCCCCGGGAGACGTCGAGGCCCTTGCCGAGCTGCTTCCTCAGCTTGTCCTTCGCGGTGATCGCGACGACCCTCGCGCCGGCGTCGGCGAATCCCTTGAGGACCGTGTCGCCGCGCAGGAGCTCCGGGCCGGTCATCACGACCGCCTCGCCGGTGGCGGTATCCAGGTAGAAGTTGCCGGAGATGCCATGCTTCGACGCGGGCGTCCCGGTGACGATCGACATGTTGTTGGGGCAGGTGAAGGACGGCACCGTCCCGTCGGCCACCACCGCGAAGCCCTCCTTCATGAACCTCGCGATGTTCGGGATCGCGCCCTCGCGCAGGAACTGCTGGATGTAGGCGGGGTCGCCCCCGTCGATGATCACGACGACCACGGGGCGCTCGGGCCAGCGGTACTGCACCCCGTTCACCATGACGGGCGGTCTTTCCTGGGGCATTTGGGTGCTTCTCCGGTTCGTTGGGGGCGACGCTAGATGAACAGCTTGCGGAAGCGGGCGGAGACGACGTCGATCGTGCTCACGAAGGTGATGATGATGATCATCACCGCGCAGGTCTGCGCGTACTCGAAGCCGCGGATCACCTCGTAGAGGATCACGCCGATGCCGCCGGCGCCGACCATCCCGACCACCGAGGCCGAGCGCACGTTCGACTCGAATCGGTAGAGCGAGTACGAGATCCACAGCGGCATAACCTGCGGGATCACCCCGTAGAAGATCTCCTCGAGCGCCGAGGCGCCGGTGGCGCGCACGCCCTCCACGGGGCGCGGGTCGATGGCCTCGACCGCCTCCGAGAAGAGCTTGGCGAGCGTTCCCGTGGTGTGGATCCAGAGTGCCAGCACCCCGGCGAAGGGCCCGAGCCCCACGGCCACGATGAAGAGCATCGCGAAGACCATCTCGTTGATGGCCCGGCACGCGTCCATGAGGCGGCGCACCGGCTGGTACACCCAGATCGGGACGATGTTGGAGGACGACAGGAGCCCGAAGGGCACCGCGCAGACGATCGCGAGCACCGTCCCCCAGACCGCGATGTGCAGTGTCACGATCATCTCGCGCAGGTACGACTTCCATTCCCGGAAATCCGGGGGGAAGAACTCCGCGAGGAAGATCTTCATGTTCCCGCTGTCCTTCCACAGGTCCAGCGGGCGCATGTCGGCGCCCTTCCACGCCCAGAGCAGCACGAGCGCGAACGCGGCCCAGCCCACCGCCTGGACCAGCGTCCGCTTGCCCTCGCCCGGGGGCGCGAGCGCCCCTTCCGGGATGGTGGTCGCCGCGGTCACTTGGACTGCTTGGCCAGCTCGGCGAGCTTCGCGTCGATGTCCTTGAGCTTTGCGGCCTTGGCATCGGCGGAGAGGGTCGTGTCGCCGACCGCCTTGGCGCGGTCCTTGGCGAGTTCCAGCTGGCGGATGGGGATCAGCTGGGCGTCGGTCGAGGCGCGGAAGCCGGCGATCTGCTGCATGCCCTTGAGGACGTCCTTCTCGCGCTGGTCCTTGCCGTAGCCGAGGACGAAGTCCCTGATCTTCTTCTTGGTCGCCTCGGGCAGGTCCTTGCGCCACACCAGGGGGTCGCGCGGGATGAGCGGCGAGGTCCAGAGGATCTTCACCATCTCGCGCTTGGCGGGATCCTTGAGCTTGAGCTTGTCGAGCTCCTCGCTGTTGTTGGTGGCCACGTCGACCTGCTTGTTGAGGACCGCGAGCAGGTTCACGCCGTGGGAAGCCGGGCGCACCACCTTGAACACGTCCTTGGCCTCCTTGCCGCGCTGCGTGAACACGTAGTAGCCGGGGACGAGCGTGCCCGAGGTGGACTGCGGGTCGCCGGAGCCGAAGGAGAGATCCTTGCCGCGCGCGAACATGTCGTCGAGCGAGTTGAGGGGGCTGTCCCTGTGCGTGATGACGTAGCTGTAGTAGCCGGGCGTGCCGTGCAGGTCGATGAACTGCGCGAACACCTCGCCGTTGGCGCGGTCCACCGCCTCGATGGCGCTCTTGTTGCCGTACCAGGCCACCTGCACCTTGTTGAAGCGCTGCGCCTCGATGATGCCGGTGTAGTCGGTGGAGAAGAACGCGTTGACCTTGAGGCCCGTCTGCTTCTGCATGTCGTCGATGAACGGGTCCCAGAGCGACTTGATGGCCGCGCTCTTGTCGGTGGAAATGATTCCGAAGTTGATCTCCTGCGCATAGGCCGCGCCGGCCAGCAGCAAGGCGGCGAGGCCGGCGAGCGCGCGTTTGACGGGTTTCATGGGCTTCTCTCCTGGGGGTTGAAAAGAACGGGGAAGGCGGGTCAGGCGGCCGAGGCGGCCACCGCGGGCCCGAGGCCCTCGGCGACCACCGGGTCGTTCATCACCGCGTCGATCGTTTCGGTGCCGTCGAGCATTTCCTCGACCGCCGCGCCGTAGAGCCTGCGGAGCATCCCGGCTTCGAGGGCCGCGGACGGTCCGTCGTACACCACTTCGCCGAGGCGAAGGGCCACCGTGCGGGTGCAGTAACGCCGGGCGAACTGCACCTGGTGCAGGGACACCAGCACGGTGATGCCCTGCTCGCGGTTGATGCGCGCGAGGATCTCCATCACGTTCCTCGCGCTCTCCGGGTCGAGGGAGGCGATGGGCTCGTCGGCGAGGATGATGCGCGCCCGCTGCACCAGCGCCCGGGCGATGGCCACGCGCTGCTGCTGGCCGCCGGAGAGCGTGCTGGCGCGCTGCCAGGCGATGCCCTCGATGCCCACGCTCCTCAGGGCGTGCCAGGCCTCCGCCTTCTCGGCCTTCGTGAAGCGGCCGACGAGGCTGCGCCACGCCGGGATGCGCGGCAACTGCCCCATGAGGACGTTGGTCATCACGGTGAGCCGCCCCACGAGGTTGAACTGCTGGAAGATGAATCCGACCTCGGCGCGCAGGTCGCGGATGTTGCGCGCCACGCGACCGCCCGCCTGGATCTCGTGGTCGCCCACGCGCACGGGGCCGGAGCCCGCATCCCCGCCGACGAAGCCGGAGATGTGGCGAAGGAGCGTCGACTTTCCGGAGCCCGACGCCCCGATGAGGGCGACCATCTCGCCGGGCTGGAGTTCCAGGCGCACGTCCGAGAGCGCCTTTTGCTTCGCGCCGAACGACTTGCTGAGCCCCGCCACGGATAACGCTGCGCCGTTCGCCATCGGATCTGCACTCCCCCGGGTTTCTTGCCGCCGGCTGTCATTCTCGTGTCACCGGCGGAGCTTACGCTCTGCTTGTTGCAGATTGTTGACAATCTACAAACTGAAGCGTTCTAATGTCAAGCATGGCGCAGGGACATTTCCGCAGCCTTACAACGAACGACATGACCCCAGCCGACTCCACCGGTCCCTCCTCCGCCATCGACCTGCTGCGCAGGCACTCACTCACCACCCTCGTCCGGCAGGAACTCGAGCGGCGCATCCTCGCCGGCGACATCCTTCCCGGCGACAAGCTGAACGAAAGCGACGTGGCCACGGAGCTCAACGTCTCGCGCGGCCCCGTGCGCGAGGCCCTGCGCGCCCTGGAGCAAGCCGGGCTGGTGCGCACGGAGAAGAACCGCGGCGTGTTCGTCCGCCAGGTCTCCCTGCAGGAAGCAGACGAGATCTACGAACTGCGCGCGGGGCTCGACGAGCTGATCGGCCGCCTGGCGGTCGAGCGCGCCACCGATGGCCAGGTTGCCGAGCTGCGCGCGCTGGTCGTCCAGATGCAGGAGGCGGGCCGCGCGAAGGACGTCGACGCCTACTACCCGCTCAACATCCGCTTCCACGACCGGCTCGCGCAGATCGCGGGCAACGGCACGCTCCTCGCGGCCTACCGCCGCCTCATCAACGAGCTTCACCTCTATCGCCGGCGCACCCTCGCGCTCGGCCACGACTCCTTTCCCAAGTCCACGACGCAGCACGCCGGGATCGTGGAGGCGATCGCCGCGCGCGACGCGACACTCGCCGGCGAACTGCTCTACCAGCACGCCATGAAGAGCCGCTCCCGCCTGCACGAGGCGCTGGAGCAGGTCGACCTCCAGCCACCGCCATCCCTCGTACGGGAGACCAGCAAGCCATGAACGCCGTTGCCAAGCCCCCCCGCAGCCCCAGGTACCGCGCCGAGGCGATGCGCATCGGCGGCGAACGCGTCACCACGGGCCGGGAAATCGAGGTGCTCAACCCGTGGTCGGGCGAGGTCGTGGGCACGGTCCCCAAGGCAAGCGTCGAGGACGTGCGCCGCGCCTTCGCCATCGCGCGCCCCTACAAGCCGAAGCTCTCGCGCCACGAGCGCTCCTCCCTCCTGCTGAAGGCCGCGGCGCTCCTGCGCGCCCGCGTGGACGAGGCCTCCGACCTCATCACCCTGGAGTCGGGGCTCTGCAAGAAGGACACCATCTACGAGGTGGGCCGCGTCTGCGACGTGCTCACCTTCTCGGCGATGGAGGCGCTGCGCGACGACGGCCAGTCGTTCTCCTGCGACCTCACGCCCCACGGCAAGAACCGCCGCGTCTTCACGCGCCGCGACCCGCTCATGGGCGTCATCTCGGCGATCACCCCGTTCAACCACCCGATGAACCAGGTGGCGCACAAGGTCGCGCCGTCGGTGGCGACCAACAACCGCATGGTGCTCAAGCCCACGGAGAAGACGCCGCTGTCGGCGCTCTACCTCGCCGACGTGCTCTACGAGGCGGGGCTCCCGCCCGAGATGCTGCAGGTGGTGACGGGCGACCCGCGCGAGATCGCCGACGAGCTCATCACCAACGAGCACATCGACATGGTCACCTTCACCGGGGGGGTGGCCATCGGCAAGTACATCGCCTCGAAGGCCGGCTACCGGCGCGTCGTCCTCGAGCTGGGCGGCAACGACCCGGTCATCGTGATGGAGGACGCCGACGTCGAGGAGGCCGCCCTGCTTGCCGCCCAGGGCTCCTACAAGAACAGCGGGCAGCGCTGCACCGCCGTCAAGCGCATGCTCGTCCACGAGAAGCTCGCCGACCGCTTCGTCGAGCTCCTCGTCGAGAAGACCCGGGCCTGGAAGTACGGCGACCCGATGGACCCGTCCATGGAGATGGGCACGGTGATCGACGAGCCGGCCGCGCAGCTCTTCGAGGCGCGCGTGAACGAGGCGGTTTCCGAGGGCGCGCGGCTCCTCGTGGGCAACCAGCGCCGCGGCGCGCTCTACTCGCCGACGGTGCTCGACCGCGTCATGCCCGGCATGACCGTCGTGAAGCAGGAGACCTTCGGGCCCGTTTCCCCGGTCATCCGCTTCTCCACGATCGAGGAGGCCATCGCGCTGTCGAACGGCACCGCCTACGGGCTTTCCTCGGGCGTCTTCACCAACCGCCTCGACTACATCGCGCGCTTCGTCGCCGAGCTCAACGTGGGCACCGTCAACGTGCGCGAGGTGCCCGGCTACCGCATCGAGCTCACGCCCTTCGGCGGCATCAAGGATTCCGGGCTCGGCTACAAGGAAGGCGTGCAGGAGGCGATGAAGAGCTTCACCAACATCAAGACCTTCAGCCTCCCGTCCTTCTGAACCGGCCGCCTGCCGTGGCGAAACTGTCATAATTGCAGTTCGCGGGCCCCGAACGGCCCGCCAAAGCGAGGTGATCCTTCCCGCGGGGCCGGACCCCGTCGGGAGTCGCAACCGACCGCAGTGCAGACGCTCCTAAACCTATTCGCCAGCGTGGCGCTCCTCGTGTGGGGCACCCACATCGTCCGCACGGGAATCCTGCGCGTCTACGGCGCGAGCCTGCGCAGGGTGCTGTCGAAGAGCGTGGCGAACCGGGGGTCGGCCTTCATGGCCGGCCTGGGCGTCACCAGCCTCGTGCAGTCCTCCAGCGCCACGGCGCTCATCACCAGCTCCTTCGTCTCGCAGAACCTCATCGGGCTCGCCCCGGCCCTCGCCATCATGCTGGGGGCGGACGTCGGCACCGCGCTCATGGCGCAGGTGTTCTCGCTGGACCTGTCCTGGCTCTCGCCGCTCGCCATCTTCTTCGGCGTCGTGTTCTTCCTGTCGCGCAAGAACACCCGGGCCGGGCAGCTCGGCCGCGTGTCGATCGGCCTGGGGCTCATCATCCTGGCGCTGCAGCTCATCCAGGAGGCCACGCGTCCCATCGTCTCCTCGGCCGGCACCAAGGTGCTCTTCGGCACGCTCTCCGGCGACCCGATGCTCGACATGCTCATCGGCGCCCTCTTCACGCTCTTCTCCTGGTCGAGCCTCGCGGTGGTGCTGCTCACCGCCACGCTCGCCGCCGCGAGCGTGATCTCCGTGCCCGTCGCCCTGTGCCTGGTGCTGGGCGCGAACCTCGGCAGCGGCCTCATCGGCTTCGTGTCCACCCTGGGCACGCCGGGCGACGGCCGGCGCGTGGCGGTCGGCAACCTCTTCTTCAAGCTCGCCGGCTGCGTCGTCTTCTCGCTGGCGCTCCCGCTCGTGCTGCAGGGCATCGCGCAGCTCGACCCCGACCCGCGCCGCCAGGTGCTGCACTTCCACGTGGTCTTCAACGTGGTGCTCGCCGCCGGCTTCCTCTTCCTCACGGAGCGGATCGCCGGCCTCGTCGAGCGCTGGCTTCCCGTCGCCGCGGGCGCTCCCGGCACGCAGGCGGCCGAGCCCCGCCACCTCGACGGCGCCGCGCTGGAGACGCCGACCCTCGCGCTCGCCAACGCCGCCCGCGAGACGCTTCGCATCGGCGACACCATCGAGCAGATGCTCAACGGCATGATGGAGGTCATCCGCACCAACGACGAGAAGCGCGTCGAGGAGCTCATCCGCCTCGACGACGACGTCGACCGCCTCTACACGGCGATCAAGCTCTACCTCACCCAGATCAGCCGCGAGGCCCTCGACGAGAAGGACGGCCGCCGCTGGGCCGAGATCATCTCGCTCACCATCAACCTCGAGCACGTCGGCGACGTCATCGAGCGCATCCTCGCCGACATCAAGGACAAGAAGATCGCCCACCGGCTCTCCTTCTCCGACGAGGGCATGAAGGAGCTCTCCGACCTGCACGCGAAGCTCGTCGCGAACCTGCGCCTGGGGCTCTCCGTCTTCCTCACCGGCGACGTGAAGAGCGCGCAGATGCTGCTCGCGGAGAAGGAGAAGTTCCGCGACCTCGAGCGCTCCTACGCGAGCCAGCACCTCGACCGCCTCGCCGACCAGTCCGTGCAGTCCATCGAGACGAGCTCGCTGCACCTGGACATCATCAGCGACATGCGCCGCATCAACTCCTTCTTCTGCTCCACCGCCTACCCCATCCTCGAGCAGGCCGG
>JAMPXV010000116.1 GCA_023700985.1 Lysobacter sp. | reverse complement strand
CCGCACGAGGCGAGGAAGAGTGCAGCCGCGGCGAGAAACACCGCGGAGAACAGCGATTGCAGGCGACGCAGCGGGACGAGATTCACGATTTGTTCCCCTTTTTTCCGGGACCCGCGACGAGATTTATCATAAAATCAGCGGGCTATGGCCGTTTATTAAAGCGCAACTTGCAGTTGCTTGCAAGTGGAATATGGTGAGCGCGAGCGGTGCCGGCGCCAGGCTCCATCTCGGCGCGGGGTTTGCCGCGCCAGCAAGCCGACTATGGGGCAGCACAAGCACCTGTGGCCGCTTCGCCTGTAAGGTTTACCGCCACGGCCCTGACCGTCTTGCCGTCGGAGACGAAGACCTGGAGAGAAGAGACCCCTGGCGCAGTCGATGGCCTGGCGCGGAATATCGAAACCGTGCTTCCGTCAACGGTCGTCTCCAGCGAGCCGTTTCCGGCTGCAGCGAAGAACTGGCCGGTCCCGCCAGCCACCAGGACACTCGCCCTGCTGGTGCAGGAATTTAGCGAAACTTCCAAAGGCGACACGATCAACTCCGGGATCACCTCGGCTGTGCCGAGAGCGTTCGATACAGTCACCGTCGTCGTGGCGCCCACCGTGTCAACGATGCCGATCGAGGCGTCCGTCGCGCAACCGCCGTTCGCTGTGACGCTGAAACGCCCCCCGCTGACGGAAACAACACTCGGGCTCACGAAGGCCACACTGCCGGGCTGGGTGATCTGGTAGGGCGGACGGCCGCCAAAGACGATCACGTCGGCAACGAGCCCCGTGGCGCAACTGAGGGTGTTGGGGCCCGTGAACGAGATTCTGTTGGGCAGTGCGGCAAGAGGCGCATTGCCGCTCTGCGAGATGGTGAAGCTGGTGCGTTGGAAGGCGCCGGTACCCAGGTCGGTAATCTGGATGAGCGCCGTCTGGGCCAGGGCCTCCGGCAGCGCGCGGATGCGCATCCGGGCCACTCCCAGCTCGTCGGTGGTGGTATTTGCGGAGGTCACGAGTACCTCGGGCGTCACGCCGAACCCGGAGGCGATGATGCGGAAGTCGCCCGAGACCACCTGGTAGCTCACTCCGCGCGCGGCGAGCGGGATCCCGCCCTGCGAGACGGTGACGCGCACCTCGGCGTCACCGCCCGCGCAGATGGCTGCACCGCAAGTCGACGACTGCGTGGCAGAGGGCGTGATCGTCACGGTGTTGTTCACGGTACCCGGCCGCACGGTTACCGTCGCGGTGACCGGCGTGGCCGTCCCGGTGTCACGTGCCGTGAGGGTAACCACGGTGTCCGCATTCACGGGGCTGGGCACGAGGGTGACCGACCGGCCCGTCACGCCGCCCGCTATTGGCAGAACCGCCTGGTTGCTGGAGGTGACGATGTAGGACCCGGTGCCGCCGGATAGCACGAAGGTCGTGGGCATGCCCGAGTACAGGACCGCCGTGGCCGGCAGGATCGTGATCGCCGGATCGTTCACGACGGGGGAGGGGTTGGCCGAGACCCCTCCGCCGCAGGAGGCGATGCCGGCCGCGGCCGCGAGGGCGGCCGCGATCCGGGCGAGGGGGGAGATCAGGCGGGAGATGGTGGCATTCACGGGAGAGCGTTCCTCGTCTGGGCGCCTTGCGGGAAGGGGAATGGCGCGGTTTTCCGCGATTCTACGCATGATGCCCCGCCGGTGGCTCGGGAATCCCGGCCACGCCCCGGCGGAATTGTTGCGGCGCAGTATGCGCGCCGCTATGATGGAGGGTCCCGCACGATTCGCCGCCCGGCGGTCCGGCCCGATGGCCGGATACCCGCCCCAGTGCCCGGGCCAAAAGCCCGCCCTGGCCGCGATCCCGGGCCCAAAAGCCGCCTCGCATCGACGGACCGTCCGAACGTAACACCGCCCTCCGCCGGAGGGAGCTTCGCTGAAAGGAACCCGCAATGGAGATCCCGGCTGGGCTGCCGCGCGCCCAAGGCCTCTATGACCCCCGCCACGAGCGCGATGCGTGCGGCGTGGGCTTCGTGGCGCACATCAAGGGGAAGAAGTCCCACGAGATCGTCTCGAACGGGCTCACCATCCTCAACAACCTCACCCACCGGGGCGCGACGGGCGCCGACCCGCTGCACGGCGACGGCGCGGGCATCCTCGTGCAGATCCCCGACGCGTTCTTCCGCGAGGAGATGGCGAAGCAGGGCGTGCGGCTCCCCAAGGCGGGCGCCTACGGCGTCGGCATGGTGTTCCTGCCCCAGGACCCCGCGGCGCGCGCCGCCTGCGTGCGCGAGATCGAGCGCGCCATCGTGAACGAGGGGCAGGTGCTCCTCGGCTGGCGCGAACTCCCCGTCGACCCGTCCTCGCTGGGCCAGACGGCCAAGGGCACGATGCCGGTGATCCGGCAGGTCTTCGTGGGCGCCGGCCGCGGCCAGCTCGACCGCGACGCCTTCGAGCGCAAGCTCTACATCATCCGCAAGGCCTCCGGCCACGCCATCCGCGCGCTGGGGCTCTCGAACGCCGGGCAGTTCTACGTGCCCTCGTTCTCTCACCGCACCATCGTCTACAAGGGGATGCTCCTCGCGCACCAGGTGGGCGAGTTCTTCACGGACCTGCGCGACAAGCGCTTCGTCTCCGCCCTGGCGCTCGCGCACCAGCGCTTCTCGACCAACACCTTCCCCACGTGGGACCTCGCGCACCCGTTCCGCTTCATCGCGCACAACGGCGAGATCAACACGCTGCAGGGCAACCTCAACTGGATCCGCTCGCGCCAGGCGACCATCCACTCCAAGCTCCTCGGGCCCGACCTCGACAAGATCTGGCCGCTCATCTACGAGGGCCAGTCGGATTCCGCCTCCTTCGACAACGCGCTCGAGCTCCTGGTGATGGGCGGCTACCCCATCGCCCACGCGATGATGCTCATGATCCCCGAGGCGTGGGCCGGCAACCCCCTGATGGACGCGAAGCGCCGCGCCTTCTACGAATACAACGCGGCCCTCATGGAGCCGTGGGACGGCCCGGCGGCGGTGGCGTTCACCGACGGGAAGTTCATCGGCGCAACCCTCGACCGCAACGGCCTGCGGCCGGCGCGCTACTTCATCACCGACGACGACCTGATCGTCATGTCCTCGGAGATGGGCGTGCTGGACATCCCCCAGGCGAAGATCGTCAAGAAGTGGCGGCTGCAGCCCGGCAAGATGCTGCTGGTCGACATCGAGCACGGCCAGATCGTCTCCGACGAGGACCTCAAGCGCGACCTCGCCGCGGACCGCCCCTACCAGGACTGGCTCGACCGCACGCAGATGCGCCTCGAGGACCTTCCCTCGCCCGGCAAGGTGGACACGCCGGACACCGACAAGCTCCTCGACCGGCAGCAGGCCTTCGGCTACACGCAGGAGGACCTGAAGATGCTCCTCACGCCCATGGCGGTCGCGGGCGAGGAGCCGGTGGGCTCCATGGGCGACGACACGCCCGTGGCGGTGCTCTCCAACCGCTCCAAGCCCCTGTACTCGTATTTCCGCCAGCTCTTCGCGCAGGTCACGAACCCGCCGATCGACCCGATCCGCGAGCAGCTCGTGATGTCGCTCGTGTCGTTCATCGGCCCGCGCCCCAACCTGCTGTCGCCGGACTCCACCGAGCCCGTGATGCGCCTGGAGGTCTCGCAGCCCATCCTCACCTTCGAGGACATGGAGAAGCTGCGCCGCGCCTCCGAGAGCACCAACGGCCACTTCGTGAGCGAGATCCTGTCCATGTGCTACCCCGCCGAATGGGGCGTGGACGGCATGGAGCCCGCGCTCGCGCGCCTG
Source organism: Lysobacter sp. (assembly GCA_023700985.1). GTDB lineage: Bacteria > Pseudomonadota > Gammaproteobacteria > Burkholderiales > Usitatibacteraceae > FEB-7. The sequence continues at coordinate 7,055 of JAMPXV010000116.1, read as the reverse complement.
TGCGCCGACGCCGAGGACGCGGTGAGGAAGGGCACCAACATCATCATCCTCACGGACCGCGACACCTCCGCGGCGCTGGTCCCCATCCCGGCGCTCCTCGCCACGGCCGCCGTGCACCACCACCTGGTGCGCGCGGGCCTGCGCACGCGCTCGGGCCTCGTGGTCGAGACCGGCAGCGCGCGCGAGGTGCAGCACTTCGCCTGCCTGGCGGGCTTCGGGGCGGAGGCGATCCACCCCAACCTCGCCTTCGCCACCCTCCTGGACATCAAGGACGGCCTGGCGCAGAAGGTCGACGACAAGGAGCTGGTCAAGCGCTACATCAAGGCGATCGGCAAGGGGCTCCTCAAGGTGATGTCCAAGATGGGCATCTCCACCTACCAGTCCTACTGCGGCGCGCAGATCTTCGAGGCCGTGGGCCTCAACACGAAGTTCGTCGAGCGCTACTTCACGGGCACGCCCTCGGCGATCGAGGGCATCGGACTCGCGGAAGTGGCCGAGGAGACGGTGCGCCTGCACCGGCAGGCCTATTCCGACGCGCCCCTGTACCGCGACCGGCTCGACCCGGGCGGCGACTACGCCTACCGCATCCGCGGCGAGGCGCACGTGTGGACGCCGGACACCATCGCGAAGCTCCAGCACTCGACGCGCTCCGGGAACTACGCCACGTACAAGGAGTACGCGAAGCTCGTGAACGAGCAGAACGAGCGTCTCATGACGCTGCGCGGCCTCTTCGAGATCCGGTGCGCGCCAACCCCGGTTCCCCTCGAGGAGGTCGAGCCGGCCAAGGAGATCGTCAAGCGCTTCGCCACCGGCGCCATGTCGCTGGGCTCCATCTCGCACGAGGCGCACTCCACCCTCGCCATCGCGATGAACCGCATCGGCGGCAAGTCGAACACCGGCGAGGGCGGCGAGGACCCGATCCGCTACGTGCCGCTCGCCAACGGCGACTCCATGCGCTCGGCCATCAAGCAGGTGGCCGCGGGGCGATTCGGGGTGACCACCGAGTACCTGGTGAACGCCGACGACCTGCAGATCAAGATGGCGCAGGGCGCCAAGCCCGGCGAGGGCGGCCAGCTCCCCGGCCACAAGGTCTCGAAGTACATCGCCAAGGTGCGCCACACGGTGCCGGGCGTGGGCCTCATCTCGCCCCCGCCGCACCACGACATCTACTCGATCGAGGACCTGGCGCAGCTCATCCACGACCTGAAGAACGTGAACCCGGCCGCGCGCGTGTCGGTGAAGCTCGTGTCCGAGATCGGCGTGGGCACCATCGCCGCGGGCGTGGCCAAGGCGAAGGCGGACCACGTGACCATCTCCGGCTTCGACGGCGGCACGGGTGCGTCCCCCCTCTCGTCGATCAAGCACGCCGGCAGCCCCTGGGAGATCGGCCTGGCGGAGACGCAGCAGACGCTCGTGCTCAACAAGCTGCGCTCGCGCATCTGCGTGCAGACCGACGGCCAGATGAAGACGGGCCGCGACGTCGTGATCGGCGCGCTCCTGGGCGCGGACGAGTTCGGCTTCGCCACCGCGCCCCTCGTCGTCGAGGGCTGCATCATGATGCGCAAGTGCCACCTGAACACCTGCCCGGTGGGCGTGGCCACGCAGGATCCGGAGCTCATCAAGAAGTTCACCGGCAAGCCCGAGCACGTCATCAACTACTTCTTCTTCGTCGCCGAGGAAGTTCGCGAGTGGATGGCGAGGATGGGCTTCCGCAAGTTCGAGGACATGATCGGCCGCGCGGACCTCCTCGACATGCGCCGCGGCATCGAGCACTGGAAGGCGAAGGGGCTCGACTTCACGAAGCTCTTCTACCGCCCGCCGGTCGACGAGACCGTCGCCATCCGCTGGGTCGAGCGGCAGGACCACCGCCTCGACAAGGCGCTGGACCACCAGCTCATCGAGAAGGTGCGCCCGGCGCTGGACTCCAAGCGCCCGGTGCAGGTCGAGAGCGCCATCTTCAACAGGAACCGCACGGTGGGCGCCATGCTTTCCGGCGAGGTCGCGCGCCGCTACGGGCACGCGGGGCTGCCGGAGGACACGATCCACGTGACGTTCAAGGGCACCGCCGGCCAGACCTTCGGCGGCTGGCTCGCCCACGGCATCACCTTCGAGCTCGAGGGCGACGCGAACGACTACGTCGGCAAGGGCCTGTGCGGCGGGCGCATCGTCGTCTACCCCGCCAAGGACTGCCCCATCGTCCCCGAGGAGAACATCATCATCGGCAACACCGTCATGTACGGCGCCATCTCCGGCGAAGGCTACTTCCGGGGCGTGGCGGGCGAGCGCTTCGCGGTGCGCAATTCCGGCGCCACGGCGGTCGTCGAGGGCGTGGGCGACCACGGCTGCGAGTACATGACCGGCGGCACGGTGGTGGTGCTCGGCAAGGCGGGGCGCAACTTCGCCGCCGGCATGTCGGGCGGCATCGCCTACGTGCTCGACGAGGAGGGCGACTTCTCGCAGCGCTGCAACCTCGCCATGGTCGACCTCGAGCCCATCCCGGAGGAGGACCGCGTCGCGGCCGACGCCGGCGCCAACGTCGAGCTGGAGACGCACGGCAAGGTCGCCATCGACCACGTGGCCGGCAACGACGAGGCCACCATCAAGGCCCTCGTGCAGCGCCACCTCCTCTTCACCGGCAGCGAGCGCGCCCGGCGCATCCTCGAGAACTGGGCCACCTACCTGCCGCGCTTCGTGAAGGTGATGCCGATCGAGTACCGCCGCGCGCTGGCCGAGATGGCGCAGGAGCAGGAGAAGCGGGGCGAGGCGGCCAGGAACGTGGAAGTCCGAGCGAACGACTGAAGGGTCCGGTCACCCCCGCGGAGGCGGGGGTCCAGGCTGGATTCCCGCCGGCGCGGGAATGACGAGAGGGAACATGGGAAAGATCACCGGATTCATGGAAATCGCGCGCAAGGACCGCGGCTACGAGCCCGTCGCCGAGCGCATCAAGGTCTACAAGGAGTTCGTCCGGCCGCTCCCCGACGCCGAGATGAGCCAGCAGGGCGCGCGCTGCATGGACTGCGGCATCCCGTTCTGCCAGACGGGCTGCCCGGTCAACAACGTGATCCCGGACTGGAACGACCTCGTCTACCGCGGCAACTGGAAGTCGGCGCTCGACGTGCTGCACTCGACCAACAACTTCCCGGAGTTCACCGGCCGCGTGTGCCCCGCGCCCTGCGAGGCCGCGTGCACGCTGAACATCAACGACGACGCGGTGGCCATCAAGTCGATCGAGCAGGCCATCGTCGACAAGGGCTGGGCGGAAGGCTGGATCGTCCCCGAGCAGGCGCCGCACAGGACGGGCCGCAAGGTGGCGGTCGTGGGCTCCGGCCCCGCGGGGCTCGCCTGCGCGCAGCAGCTCGCGCGCGCCGGCCACGACGTGACGCTCTTCGAGAAGAGCGACCGCGTCGGAGGGCTCCTTCGCTACGGCATCCCCGACTTCAAGATGGAGAAGCACCACATCGACCGGCGCATGGCGCAGATGAAGGCCGAGGGGGTCACCTTCCGCACGGGCGTGAACGTGGGCGTCGACCTGAAGGCCGACAAGCTCCTCGCCGACTTCGACGCCGTGGTGCTTTCCGGCGGCTCGGAGAAGCCGCGCGACCTGCCGGTGCCCGGGCGCGAGCTCGCCGGCATCCACTTCGCGATGGACTTCCTGCCGCTCCAGAACAAGGTCGTGGCCGGCGACAAGGTGCCCGGCCAGGTCGTGGCGACGGGCAGGCACGTCGTGGTGATCGGCGGCGGCGACACCGGCAGCGACTGCATCGGCACCTCGATCCGCCAGGGGGCGAAGTCGGTGGTGAACTTCGAGCTCCTGGCAAAGCCGCCGGAGCAGGAGGACAAGCCCCTCACCTGGCCGTACTGGCCGCTGAAGCTGCGCACCTCGACCTCGCACGACGAGGGCGCGCAGCGCGACTTCGCCGTGGCCACCAAGCGCTTCGAGGGCAAGGACGGGAAGGTGACGAGTCTGATCGCCTGCCGCGTCGAGTGGGTGAAAGACGAGAAGGGCGCAATGGCGATGAAGGAAGTCCCGGGCTCCGAGTTCACGCTTCCCGCGGACCTGGTGCTCCTCGCGATGGGCTACGTGCACCCGGTGCACGAGGGCCTCGTCGCGGGCCTGGGGGTCGAGAAGGACGCGCGCGGCAACGTCAAGGCGACGACCGACGGCCAGGGCTGCTACGCCACGTCCGTGCCCAAGGTCTTCGCCGCCGGCGACATGCGCCGCGGCCAGTCGCTCGTCGTCTGGGCGATCCGCGAGGGCCGGCAGTGCGCCCGCGAGGTGGACACGTTCCTCATGGGGATGTCGGACCTGCCCCGCTGAGGCGGCGACCCGGGGCCACCCCCTGAAAGCCATCCTCATCACCGCCCTGCTCGCCTACGCGGGCATGGCGGCCTTCCTCTGGCTGTCGCAGGACAGCATGATCTTCCTGCGGCAGCCGTCGCGCGGCCCCGCCGTCGCGCCGCCCGGCTGGACCCTCGAGAAAGTGTCCCTCGCGGCCGCCGACGGCACGCCGCTCGCCGGGGTGCTGCTCCTGCCGCCGGGCGCTGCGGGGACGCGGCAACCCGCCGTCCTCTATTTCGGCGGCAATGCCGAGGAAGTGACCGCCTACGCGGCGGACGCGGAGCGCCGGTACGGGCGGCGCGCGGTGCTCCTCATGAACTACCGCGGCTACGGCGCGAGCGGCGGCAAGCCCGGCGAGAAGGCGCTGGTGGCCGACGCGATCTCCCATTACGACTGGGCCGCCCGGCGCCCCGACCTCGACCCGGCGCGCTTCTGCGCCCACGGGCGCAGCCTGGGCACCGGGGTCGCCGTGCAGCTCGCGGCCGCGCGGAGGCTCCGCTGCGTCGTCCTCACGTCGCCGTTCGAAAGCCTCGCGGCCGTGGGCGGCACCCACTACCCGTGGCTACCCGTGAGGCTGCTGCTTCGCCACCGCTTCGAGTCGGCCGCGGTCGCGGGCCGGATCACCGCCCCCGCGCTCGTCGCCTACGGCGCCGAGGACGACATCATCCCGGCCGAACACTCCGAGCGCCTGGCCGCCGCCTGGGGCGGGCCGGTGGAGCGCCTGCGCATCGACGGCCACGGGCACAACGACCTCGACCTCGACCCCCGCTACGCGCCCGCCATCGCCGCGTTCCTGGACCGCCATTGACGGTTTCCGGGTGTCCCGCGGGCCGGCCGTGAGAGAATCGCCCCCCATGAAAAACGACAACTTCCTGCGCGCCCTCCTGAGGCAGCCGACCGAGTACACGCCGATCTGGATCATGCGCCAGGCCGGGCGCTACCTCCCGGAGTACAACGCCACGCGGAAGAAGGCCGGCAGCTTCCTCGCCCTGGCCAAGAACCCGGCGTTCGCGTGCGAGGTGACGCTGCAGCCGCTGGAGCGCTTCGCTCTCGACGCGGCCATCCTCTTCTCCGACATCCTCACCATCCCCGACGCGATGGGGCTGGGCCTTTACTTCGCCGAGGGCGAGGGCCCGAAGTTCGAGCGCACCGTGCGCACCGAGGAGGACGTGTTGCGCCTGCCCGTCGCCGACATGGACGAGCTCAAGTACGTCTTCGACGCGGTCTCCGTCATCCGCAAGTCCCTCGACGGCCGCGTGCCCCTCATCGGCTTCTCGGGCAGCCCCTTCACGCTCGCCTGCTACATGGTCGAGGGCGGCGGCAGCGACGACTTCCGCCTCGTGAAGTCCATGCTCTACTCGCGGCCCGACCTCCTGCACGCGATCCTGGAGAAGAACGCGCAGTCCGTGACGGCCTACCTCAACGCCCAGATCGCCGCGGGCGCGCAGGCCGTGATGGTGTTCGACACCTGGGGCGGGGCGCTTTCCGACGCGGCCTACCGGGAGTTCTCGCTCGCCTACGCGAAGAAGGTTTTCGCCGGCGTGACGCGTACCGCGGAAGGGCGCACCGTGCCGCGCATCTTCTTCACCAAGGGCGGCGGCCTGTGGCTGGAGTCCATGGCCGAGGCCGGCGTGGACGCGCTCGGGCTCGACTGGACCATCGACATCGGCGAGGCGCGCCGGCGCGTGGGCCACCAGGTGGCGCTGCAGGGGAACATGGACCCGAACGCCCTTTTCGCCCCGCCGGAGGCCATTGAACGCGAGGCGAAGCGCATCCTGGAGAGCTTCGGCACGGGCCCGGGGCACGTCTTCAACCTCGGCCACGGGGTCTCCCAGTTCACGCCGCCGGACCACGTCCACGCCCTCGTCGAGGCGGTTCACCGCCACTCCCTCGGGGCCTCCAAGGCATAGGGCGTGTCAAGCGAAAAATTTTCGCTGAAGTGATTGCGTATTCACATCTTGCGTGATCTCGCCGCCAAATCCGCCCCTCCGCAAGCTCCTGTCCGAAGCGCCGGACTTTCCATGTAATTCAATGGGTTGCGGGGCCATCCTCGCTGGTCAGTTTAAGAATGGCTCGCAAGCTCCCGTTTTTCCCGGCGATCGGCGGCAAGTAATTCACAGAGTTATCCACAGCCCAGAGGAGCCCCGAAAGCGGGGGCGGGAAGGGTCATGAGGATCGCCCGCGTCGCCCTCGACGTGCCCCTCGAGCAGGCCTTCGATTTCCTGGTGCCCGAGGGCCTGGACCCGCCGCGCGGCAGCCTGGTCGTGGTGCCCTTCGGGCGTTCGTCCAAGGTCGGCGTGGTCGTGGCACGGCCGGCCCGGACCGACGTCCCCGCCGACCGGATGCGGGAGATCGCGAAGGCGGTCGACGATGTGCCGCCCCTTTCCCCGGCCGACTTCGAGCTGCTGGAGTTCTGCGCGGCCTACTACCAGCGCCCGCTCGGGGAGACGATCCACGCGAGCCTGCCGCCGCGGCTGCGCCAGGCCCGGCGCCGCGCCATCAAGCCGCCGAAGGAAACGCCCTCCGCCGCGGGCCCCTTCGAGTCGCCCGTCGAGGCCAACGCGGAACAGGCGGCGGCCCTGGCGCGCATCCGCGAGGGCTTCGGCCGCTTCCACCCGGTGCTGCTCGCGGGCATCACCGGCAGCGGCAAGACCGAGGTCTACCTGCGGCTCATCGCCGAGACGCTCGCGCAGGGGCGCCAGGCGCTCTACCTCGT
>JAMPXV010000115.1 GCA_023700985.1 Lysobacter sp. | reverse complement strand
TAACGATCTCACCCCTTTTCGGGGACGGCCGGGGTCAATGCTGCATTGCGGTAATATCGCTATTCCCCCCGTGGCGCCCACGGATCGCGAGCCCCCGCCGATGACCGCCCGACTGCGCGAAATCCCCTACAACTACACCTCGTTCTCCGACCGCGAGATCGTCATTCGCCTCCTGGGCGGGGACGCCTGGCGCGTCCTGGACGAGCTGCGCGCGCAGCGCCGCACGGGCCGCTCGGCACGCATGCTCTACGAGGTCCTGGGCGACATCTGGGTGGTGCGCCGCAACCCCTACCTCCAGGACGACCTCCTCGACAGCCCGAAGCGCCACGACGCCCTGGTGGAGGCCATGCGCCATCGCCTCCGGGAAGTGGAAGGGCGCCGCCAGGCCGACGCATCCGATTCCGAGCGCAGCGGGCTCGTGGGCCGCCTCCTCGAGGCGGCGCACGGCGCGGTAGACGCCTTCGACCGCGAGTTCGACGAGACGAGGAAGCTGCGCCGCCGCGCGATGCGCCGGCTCTCGGCCATCACGCGGCGCGACAACGTGGCCTTCGACGGCCTGGCGCGCGTCTCGCACGTGACCGACGCGACCGACTGGCGCGTGGAGTACCCCTTCGTCGTGGTCTCCCCCGGCACCGAGGAGGAGTGCGCGCCGCTCGTGAGGGCGCTGATCGACCTGGGCCTCACCATCATCCCGCGCGGCGGCGGGACGGGCTACACGGGCGGCGCCATCCCGCTCGACGCCCGCTCGGCCGTCGTGAACACGGAGAAGCTCGACTGGGTGGGGCCGGTCGAGAAGAAGGCGCTGCCCGGCGTGGCGGGCGAGGTCGACGTGATCCGCGTGGGCGCGGGCGCCGTGACGCGCCGCGTGATGGAGGCGGCCGAGCGGGCCGGCCTCGCCTTCGCCGTCGACCCGACTTCCGCAGACGCGTCCTGCATCGGCGGCAACATCGCCATGAACGCCGGCGGCAAGAAGGCGGTGATCTGGGGAACGGCCGTCGACAACCTCGCCTCCTGGCGCATGGTCACGCCCGAGGCGGACTGGATCGAGGTCGAGCGCCTCGACCACAACCTGGGCAAGATCCACGACGCCGCGCTGGCCCGCTTCCGCATCCGCCGCTTCGAGCCCGACGGCCGCACCCCCAAGGGCGAGGAAATCCTCGAGCTGGAAGGCCGCCGCTTCCGCAAGGCCGGCCTCGGCAAGGACGTCACCGACAAGGTGCTCGGGGGGCTCCCCGGCGTGCAGAAGGAAGGCTGCGACGGGATCATCACCTCGGCCACCTTCATCCTGCACCGCATGCCCGCGCACACGCGCACCGTGTGCCTGGAGTTCTTCGGCGACGTGGCGTTCGCGGTGCCCGCCATCGTGGAGATCACCCGGCGCGTCGACGGCCGCGACGGGGTGGCGCTCGCCGGGCTCGAGCACCTGGACGAGCGCTACGTGAAGGCGGTGGGCTACGCGACGAAGGCCAAGGCCCACGGCCGGCCGCGCATGGTGCTCATCGGCGACCTCGTGGGCGACGACGAGAACGCGGTCGCGAGAGCGGCCTCCGAGGTGGTGAGGATCGCCAACGCGCGCGGCGGCGAGGGCTTCATCGCCGCCACCCCCGAGGCGGGCAAGCGCTTCTGGATGGAGCGCTCGCGCACCGCCGCCATCGCCAAGCACACCAACGCCTTCAAGCTGAACGAGGACGTCGTCATCCCGCTCGAGCGCCTCGGCGACTACACCAACCGCGTCGAGCGCCTGAACGTCGAGTACTCGATCGCCAGCAAGCTGAGGCTCGCCGATGCCCTCGAGGCGCTCCTCGCCGGCGCCCTGCCGGTGGAGACCGACGGCGAGGCCGTCGCGCCGGAGGACGTCCTCGGCGACCGGCCGGCGCAGGCCCTCGAGCTCGTGCGCTTCGTGAGGGCGCGCTGGGCGTACCTGCTGCGCAACCTCGACCGCCGCCTGGGCGAGGTGCGCGCGGACCTCGCCCCCCACGGCCTGGCACCCCTCGTGGTCAGCGCCCCCGACGAGCGCACGCTCTTCTCCCTCGTCCAGCTCCACGAGCTGCGCGTGTCGTGGAAGCGCGAGCTGCGCGACCCCCTGCGGCAGATCTTCGCCGGCCGCGCCTTCGAGCCCGTCATGGCCGCCATCCAGGCCGCCCACGCCGAGGTGCTGCGCGGGCGCGTGTTCATCGCGATGCACATGCACGCGGGCGACGGCAACGTCCACACCAACATCCCCGTCAACTCCGACGACTACGAGATGCTGCGCACCGCCAACGAGGCGGTGGCGCACGTGATGCGCTTCGCCCGCGAGCTGGGCGGCGTGGTCTCGGGCGAGCACGGCATCGGCATCACCAAGCTCGAGTTCCTCGACCCCGCCGAGGTCGAGGCCTTCGCGGCGTGGAAGGCGAAGGTCGACCCCGAGGGCCGCTTCAACCGCGGCAAGCTGCTGCCGGGCGCGGACCTCTCCAATGCCTACACGCCCTCCTTCGCCCTCATCGGCCACGAGTCGATCATCCTCGAGAGGAGCGACATCGGCTCCATCGCCGACTCGGTGAAGGACTGCCTGCGCTGCGGCAAGTGCAAGCCGGTGTGCTCCACGCACGTGCCGCGCGCGAACCTCCTCTACAGCCCGAGGAACAAGATCCTGGCGCTGTCGCTCCTCACCGAGGCGTTCCTCTACGAGGAGCAGACGCGGCGCGGCGTGAGCCTCAGGCACTTCGACGAGTTCGGCGATGTTGCCGACCACTGCACGGTGTGCCACAAGTGCGAGGCTCCCTGCCCGGTGGACATCGACTTCGGCAACGTGTCGATCGCCATGCGCGGCCTCCTCGTGAAGCTGGGCCGCAAGCGCTTCAACCCCGGCTCGGCGCTCTCCATGGCCTACCTCAACGCGACCGACCCGGCGACCATCAAGGTGATGAAGACGCTGATGCTCGACTGGGGGTACAAGGCCCAGCGCCTGGCCCACGGCATCGCGCGGCGCTTCCTCGTGACGCGCGGCCAGACCCGGCACCCGCCCGCCACCGTCGGCAAGGCCCCGCTCAAGGCGCAGGTGATCCACTTCATCAACAAGCCGATGCCGGGCGACCTGCCCAAGCGCACGGCCCGTGCGCTCCTCGACATCGAGGACGCCTCCGTGGTGCCGATCATCCGCGATCCCGCGAAGGCCACGGAGGAGTCCGACGCCGTCTTCTACTTCCCGGGCTGCGGCTCCGAGCGCCTCTTCGGGCAGGTGGGGCTCGCCACCCAGGCGCTGCTCTACCACGTGGGGGCGCAGTGCGTGCTGCCGCCGGGGTACCTGTGCTGCGGGTACCCGCAGACGGCGAGCGGGCAGGCGGCCAAGGGCGAGGAGATCACGCTGCGCAACCGCGTCCTCTTCCACCGCGTGGCCAACACCCTCAACTACCTCGACATCAAGACCGTCGTGGTGTCCTGCGGCACGTGCATGGACGCGCTGATGGACTACGAGTTCGACAAGATCTTCCCCGGCTGCCGGCTCCTCGACATCCACGAGTACCTGATGGAGAAGGGGGTGCGCGTCGAGGGGGTGCGCGGCGTGCGCTACCTGTACCACGACCCGTGCCACACGCCGATGAAGACGCACAAGCCGATCCGCGTGGTGAACGAGCTCATGGGCGTCCCCGTCGCGCTCAACGAGCGCTGCTGCGGGGAGTCGGGGACGCTCGCCATCTCCCGCCCGGACGTCTCCACGCAGGTGCGCTTCCGCAAGGAGGAGGAGATGGTGAAGGGCGCCGAGGCGGCCCGCACGGGCGGCTTCCAGGGTGAGGTGAAGATCCTCACCTCCTGCCCGTCCTGCCTGCAGGGGCTTTCGCGCTTCGAGAACGACGCCGGGACGAGCGCCGACTACATCGTCGTGGAGATGGCCCGGTACATCCTGGGCGAGCGCTGGATGCCGGAATTCGTCGAGAAGGCCAACCGCGGGGGAATCGAGAGGGTCCTGCTGTGACGGGCCCGCGCGCGGCCTGTGAACTGTGCCATGGCGCGGGGGGCGCGGTCCTCTGGCAGAATGACCTTTGCCGGGTGGTGGCCGTCGACGAGCCCGGTCTCCCGGGATTCGTCCGGGTGGTGCTCGCCCGCCACGAGCGCGAGATGACCGACCTTCCCGCGGCCGATCGGGATCGCCTGATGGCCGTGGTATTCGCGGTGGAGTCCCATGTGAGGAAGTCGCTGCAGCCCGACAAGATGAATCTCGCGAGCCTGGGAAACCTGACTCCGCACGTGCACTGGCACGTGATCCCGCGCTGGCGCGACGACCGCCACTTCCCCGGCCCGGTGTGGGCCGCGGCGCGGCACGACGCGCCGGTGCCCCCCGCCCGCGCCGGGGCGGCCGCCCGCATGGCGGTCACGCTTCCCGCGGCCCTGGCCGCCCTGGGGCTCTGAAGCACATGGCTGCGAGCCCTCCCTCCCGTCCCGGTGGCGCCCCCGCGTTCGTCGACGCGAAGGGCTGCAAGGAGTGGCTGGGCGGGCTGCCGCTCGGCAACATCCCGCAGGCGCAGCAGTTCGTGCTCGACGCCGTGCGCGCCGTGAACCGCGGCGAGCCGCCCGGCCTCGAGCGCCTGAAATGCCTCGAGCTCATGCGCGACAAGATCGCCTTCCTGCAGGGGGAGCAGCGCGCGCGGTACTTCGGCAAGACCCTGCCGCTGTCCCTCAACGACCACGCGGCGTGGTCCATCGGCCGCTCGCTCCTCGAGGAGATGGAGACGGGGTACCGCCGCTGCCTCGAGACCGCGCGCGCGGAAAACGGCGAGACCGCGCGGCACAAGCCGCTCATGATGCAGCGGATCGCGCGCTACCTCGGCGCCCAGATGCTCTTCCACGCCATGGTCTACCGGCGCTTCGACCCGGACCTGTGGCTGCGCCTGCACGGGCTCTACGCCGACGCCGAGCGCGAGGGCTGCGCCGACGAGCGCGTGAAGGACAGCCTCGAGAGCGAGGACGGCGCCTCCACGGTGCACGAGGCGTACGTGCACGTGGTCCTCACGCAGGCCGCCTACCTCTCCGAGATGACGGCCCCGCAGATCGACCTCCTGGAGGCGCTGCTGCGCATCTGGTCGCGCAAGGTGCGCATCTTCGCCGAGCCTCCCGCCGAAGCCGAGTCGGGCACGACCTTCCCGCTGGCCGTCGACCTCGTGAAGCCCATCGGCGCAAGGCCCCTGCACGCCGACGCCCGCCAGCAGTCGCACCGCGTCCTCGACGTCGAGGCGCTTTCGCGCAGCATCCGCCGGCGCCTCAAGGGCCTGCAGGCGGGCGAGGAGCCGGTGAACCTGGGGCTGCCCGCCGAGGCGAGCGCCATCGACACCCTCGCGCTGCTCTCGCGCCTGCACAAGCTGTGGTGCGAGGGCGCGCCGCCGCGCCCGCCCGCCAAGATCCCCGAGGAGAAGGCGGCCGGGATCGCCTTCGGGCTGCCCGACATCCACTACTTCGTGACCGGGGGCGCCGTCTTCGAGCAGCCCGACCGGGAACGCGAGCTCACCCGCCAGGAAAAGGACGACCTGGCCATGTTCGGCCAGATCACCGAGCGCACGCAGCAGCTGCGCCTGGCCGACTACAAGTTCGACCTCGAGAACTGGGGCGTGATCGACGAGATGCTGGGCGCGTGGCGGCTGCTGCGCCCGTCCACCGCGGCCAAGGGGGTCGCGATCGGGCGCGTCCTCGCGATGCGGCTCGGCGACACGGCGCCGTTCTTCCTGGGCATGGTGAAGGCCCTCGTGCAGGAGACGGACGGACGCATCGTGATCACCGTCGCGCTCTTTCCCGGCAGGCCCGAGCCCATCGCTGCGCGTGCCGTGGACTCGCGCAGCAAGCAGTCGTCGGTCTGGGCGCAGGCGTTCCGCCTTCCCCCCCTGGAGCGCCTCGGCGTCCCCGAGTCCCTCGTGGTGCCCGGCGGCATGGCCTCGCGCGGGCGCGGCATCGAGATCTGGACCGAAGGCGCCCGCGAGGCGACGGTCTACGAGGTCCTCGAGCGCGGCTCCGACTTCGACCGCGTCACGGTCTTCTAGCCCCGGCATCGCCGTGCCCCGCGTGGCGGTCCCCGTCCTCGCGTACCACGCGATGAACGTCGCGGGCACGGACTACTCGGCCAACGACCATGTGGCGTTCGCCGCCGACCTGGAGCTCCTGCAGGCGCTGGGCGCGCGAATCGTGCCGCTCGGCGAAGTGGCGCGGGCGGCCGTCGAGGGCAGGCTCGCGTCCCTGTCCGGATGCGTGTCGCTGTCGCTGGACGACGGCGCGGACTTCGACGCCTGCGACCTTCCGCACCCCGTCTGGGGCCCGCAGCGAGGCATGCTGGGGATCCTGCGCGACTTCCGCGCGCGCCACGGCGCGGCGGCGCAGCCCGGGCTGCACGCGACCAGCTTCGCGATCGTCTCGCCCCAGGCGCGCGCCAGCCTGGACCGCCACCACATGGTCGGCTGCGGGTGGTGGAACGACGGCTGGTGGCGCGAGGCGGAGGCGAGCGGCCTCATGGCCGTCGAGAGCCATTCCTGGGACCACAACCAGGCCACCCTCGAGTCCACGGCGGCGAGCGCCGCGCGGGGCGCGTTCGACCTCGCCACGCGCGAGGAGGCCGACGCGGAGATCGCGCAGGCCACGCGCTACCTGCGCAGCCGCCGGGGGCGCGACGGCGACGTCCTTTTCGCCTATCCCTACGGCCCGGCGAGCGACTACCTGGCCGAGGACTACTTTCCGGATCCGGGCGCCGGGCATGGCGTCTTCGCGGCCTTCACGACCGACGCGGCACCGGTCACGCCCGGGACCTCGCGCTGGCGGCTCCCGCGCTTCGTGTGCGGCTGGCACTGGAAGACGCCGGGAGAACTGGAGGCGCTGCTCGCGCGCGCCGGCGTGCGCAGGCACCGGCCCTCGGTCCTCGCCCGCCTGCTCGGCAGGGGCCGCCCGGTTGCGCCGGCCCGCCCGGTGGCCGAACCCGGTGCGCGCCCGTGGCGCGAGTGCCTGCGCGTGTGGGAAGTGAACGACGCGCGCACCGTGGCCGGGGAACTCTTCCGGCGCAGCTTCGCCGGCCAGGAAGTGCCGGACTACCCGCGCCATTTCGTCCTCGTGTACTCCCCGGCGCCGGAGGAAGCCGACACGGCGCCGCGCGTCGTGGCCTACATGCACCACACGCCGCACGGGGAGATCCACCTCTCGGGCGGCATGTGCGTCGACGGTGCCGCCTACCGGGCCCTGCCGAAGTGGCTCTTCGAGCAGGTGCGGGCCGAGGGCGGGCTCGCGACCATCGTCGCGCGCGAGAGCATCGCGATGCTGGGCGCGAGCCCCGCGGCTTTCGGGCACGTGGGAGAGCCCCGGGCGCGCGCGGCCGACCTGCGGGCCGGCTTCGTCGACACCGGCCGGCCCCACCTCATGGTCGTCTGGCGCAAGCCCCTGCCCGAGGCCGAGAGGCAGCGGCTCGTGGCCGAGGTGGAGGCGCTCGGGCCGTTCTGAGCCGGCTCAGGTGCGCGGCGAGGGGCGGGAAGCGCGCTCGAAGGCGTCCAGCAGCGGCCTGGCCGCGTTCTCGCCCGTCTGCTGCGCGATCTCGACGATGCAGGTGGGGCTGGTCACGTTCACCTCCGTCAGACAGTCGCCGATCACGTCGAGCCCGGCGAAGACGATACCGGCCTTCACCAGCTCGGCCCCCACGGTCGCCGCGATCTCGCGGTCGCGCGGCGAGAGCGGCTGCGCCACGCCGGTGCCGCCGGCGGCCAGATTGCCGCGCGTCTCGCCGCTCTTCGGGATGCGCGCCAGGCAGAACGGGAACGGCTCGCCTTCTATCACGAGCACGCGCTTGTCCCCCTTGGCGATCTCCGGGACGAACCGCTGCGCCATGATCGTGCGCTCGGCCTCGCCGACCATGGTCTCCACGATCACGTTGCGGTTCGGGTCGTCGGCGCGGACGCGGAAGATCATCGTGCCGCCCATGCCGTCGAGCTTCTTCAGGATCACGTCGGCGTGCCGGTCGACGAAGCTCTGGATGCGGGCGGGGTCGCGGGAGACCATCGTGGCGGGGGTGAACTGCGGGAAGCGCAGGATGGCGAGCTTCTCGTTCCAGTCGCGCAGCGCCCGCGGCGAGTTCACCACGCGCGCGCCCTCGGCCTCGGCGCGCTCCAGCAGCAGGGTGGCGTAGTAGTACTCGGCGTCGAAGGGCGGGTCCTTGCGCATCGCCACCAGGTCGAAGTACGCGAGCGGCACCTCCTCGGGGCCGCCCTCGCGGCACCAGGCCGCGTCGTCGTCGGCGACGGCGAGCGGAACGGCGCGCGCGCCGACCGACCCGTCCTGCACGTAGATGCCGGACATGCCCAGCGCGTACACCTCGTGGCCGCGCCGCGACGCCTCGCGCATCATGGCGATGGAGGAATCCTTCTTCGGCTTGAGGGATTCCAGCGGGTCCAGGATGAAGGCGATCTTCATGCGCGCGCGGCAACGCTCGCCGTCTCGTCGATCCGCATCGCCATCTCCTCGATCTCGACCGCGGCGGCGAGGGTGGCCAGGCGGGCCACCACGCCGTAGGTGTAGAAGCGGTTGGGCGGGTCGCCCGGGGCGCCGGCGCAGTCGGGCGAATGGCAGTCCGTCTCGAAGGCGAGCGGCCTGAACTCCATGCCGGGGGAGTTGAGGTTCTCGTCCTTGCCGCGCGCGTCGTGCACGCGGTAGAACCCGCCCACGACGAACTGGTCGATCATGTAGATCACCGGCTCGGCCACGGCGCCGTCGACGTCCTCGAAGGTGTAGACCCCCTCCTGGATGATGACCTCGGTCACGGGCTGGCCTTCCTTGATCACCGACATCTTGTTGCGGGCCTTGCGGTTGAGGTTGCGCACGTCGTCGACGCCCTTCACCGTCATGATGCCCATGCCGTACGTGCCGGCGTCGGCCTTCACGATCGCGAAGGGCGCCGCCGTGATGCCGTGCTCGTCGTACTTCTCGCGCACCTGGGCCAGCACCTCCTCCACGTTGGCGGCGAGGCAATCCTCGCCCGCCTTCTCGGCGAAGTTCACCTGCCCGCACTGGCTGAAGACCGGGTTCAGGAACCAGGGGTCGATGCCCAGGAGCTCGGCGAAGTCCTCCGCCACGCCCTCGTAGGCGGTGAAGTGCTGGGTCTTGCGGCGCGTGGACCAGCCGGCGATGAGCGGCGGCACGACGCGCTGCTCGAGGCCCTGCAGGAGGGCGGGCACGCCGCCCGAGAGGTCGTTGTTCAGGAGCACCGCGCAGGGGTCGAAGCCGTCGAGCACGACGCGGTTGCCCCTGCGCTTCAGGGGCTCCAGCAGCAGCCTCTCGCCGCCGGCGGCCTCGACTTCCGTGGGCCCCGCGAGGTCCGGGATGAGGCTGCCGATGCGCACCGCGAGCCCGGCGCCCTCGAGGATGCGCTTGAGGGTGGCGACGTTCTGCAGGTAGAAGAGGTTGCGCGTGTGGTTCTCGGGGACCAGCACCAGCTTCTGCGCGTCGGGGCAGAGCTTCTGGATGGCGGACATCGCCGCGTGGATGCAAAGCGGCAGGAAGTCGGGGTTCAGGTTGTTGAACCCGCCCGGGAACAGGTTGGTGTCCACGGGCGCCAGCTTGAAGCCGCTGTTCCTCAGGTCGACCGAGGAATAGAAGGGCACCTCGTGCTCCGCGAAACGCGCGCGGAACCAGCGCTCGATCTCGGGGCGGCGGGCGAGCACGAGGCGCTCGAGTTCGTGCAGGGGGCCGGTGAGGGACGTGGTGAGGTGGGGGACCATGGACGGGGGGAGGCGTTCGCCTCGCTCGCGGGGTGGTGGCGTTCGCCCCTCGACGGGAGTGCGGGGGGCTAGTTTAACCCGCCCGGGTGATAAAATTCGCGCCCTGCCTCCCCCCGGGCCGCCAGGCCGGCCGGCCCCCTCCCATGACCTCCCTGCAGACGCTCGCGCTCACCGCCACGATGCTCGCGGCCTCGAACCTCTTCATGACGTTCGCGTGGTACGGGCACCTGAAGCACCTCCAGGCGAGTCCGTGGTGGATCGCGGCGCTGGCGAGCTGGGGCATCGCCCTCTTCGAGTACCTCCTGCAGGTGCCGGCCAACCGCATCGGCTTCGCCGGCGGCATCTCGCTCGCGCAGCCGAAGATCCTGCAGGAGGTGATCACGCTCGCCCTCTTCGTGCCCTTCGCGATCCTCTACATGGGCGAGGGGCTCAAGTGGAACTACCTCTGGGCGGGCCTCTGCCTGGTCGGCGCGGTCTACTTCATCTTCCAGGGATGACGGGGTTTCCGCCCTCCCCGGACTGACGACATGCGCCTCCACATCCTCGGCATCTGCGGCACCTTCATGGGCGGCCTGGCGAAGATCGCGCGCGAGGCCGGCCACGAGGTCACCGGCTGCGACGCGCAGGTCTATCCGCCCATGAGCGACCAGCTGCGCAGCCTCGGCATCGCCCTGCACGAGGGTTACGACGCCGGGCAGCTCGAGCGCTACCCCGCCGACCTCTACGTGGTGGGCAACGCGATGACGCGCGGCAAGCCCGTGGTGGAGGAGATCCTCAACCGGGGGCTCGCCTACGTCTCCGGGCCGCAGTGGCTCGCCGAGCACGTGCTCGCGGGCAAGTGGGTGCTCGCCGTGGCGGGCACCCACGGCAAGACCACGACCTCGGCGATGCTCGCCTGGATCCTCGCCGACGCGGGCCTGAACCCCGGCTTCCTCATCGGCGGCGTGCCGAGGAATTTCCACGTGTCGGCGCTCCTCACCGATTCGCCCTTCTTCGTGATCGAGGCCGACGAGTACGACACCGCCTTCTTCGACAAGCGCTCCAAGTTCGTCTGGTACCGGCCGCGCACGGCGATCCTCGGCAACCTCGAGCACGATCACGCCGACATCTTTCC
>JAMPXV010000114.1 GCA_023700985.1 Lysobacter sp. | reverse complement strand
GGTCACCTGGCGCATGCCGCTCACGCTGATGTTCACCACCGCCGGGCCGTAGCGCTTCGTGATCCGCGAGAAGTCGGGGACGCCCACCATCGCATCCGCGGCGGACCGGGGCTGCGCGGCATCGGCGGCGGTCGGTGCGGCGAGGGCCGCTTGCGGCAGCAGGCAGGAAGCGGCGAGGAGCGCGCCGGCGGCGGCGCAGCGCGCGACCCGCGTGGGGGAGGCGAGGACTCGAAGCATGACTTTCTCCATGGGGGGCGGGGCCGGCGAATCGGGCGGCGCGGTCTCGCGCGCCCGTGCCCGTCGGAGTCGAGTATAGGCCCTGTCGGCGACTCGATTCCCCGGCCGTCGCGCCGCACGGGGCCGCCGCCGGCGGGCCCTTCCCGCCCCGCATCGTATAATCCGGCCCGTTCCCGCCTTTGTCCGCAAACCCCATGCCCGCCACGCGCATCGCAGAGCACGAAGACATCGCGCCCGGGTCGGCACGCGCGTGGGCCGTGGCCATCCGCCCGCGGACGCTGTGGATCGCCGCGATCCCGGTGGCGGTCGGCACCGCGCTCGCCTGGATGCACGGCGCGGCGATCCTGCCCTGGGTGGCCACCCTCGCTTTCGCGGCCTCCATCCTCATGCAGGTGATCACGAACCTGCAGAACGACGTCGGCTACACGGCGCGGGGGCACGAGTCCTCGCGGCGGGTCGGGCTGCCGCGCGCGACGGCCCGCGGCTGGCTCACGCCCGGCGAAGTGCGGCGGGCGATCGCGCTGGCGATCGCCGGAGCGGTAGTCGTCGGCGCGCCGCTCGCGCTTCACGCGGGGCCGGTGGTGGCCGCCGTCGGGATCGCCTCGGTGCTCGCGGCGCTCGCCTACATGGGCGGGCCGCTTCCCATCGCCTACACGCCGCTGGGCGAATTCGTCGTGTTCGTGTTCTTCGGGCTGGTGGCGGTGCTGGGCACCTACTACCTGCACGCGGGGCCGGCGGGCGCGACAGTCTGGTTCGCGGCGGCGGCGATCGGCTCGCATGCGGCGGCGGTGCTCGTGGTCAACAACCATCGCGACGCGGACCACGACCGGCGAACGGGCCGGCGGACCTTCGCGGCGGCCTTCGGCACGCGAGCGTCGGCCATCCTCTATGCCGTGGCGCTGTGGGCGCCCTTCGTGATCGTGGCGGCGGCCGCGGGGCTGGAGCGCAGCGCCGGGCTCGCGGCCCCGCTTGCGCTCGCGCCGATGGCGTGGCGGCTGCAGGTCGACTTCCTCACGGTGCCGGCAGGCCCGGCATTCAACCTGCTGCTCTTCCGCACGGTGAAGCTCGAACTCGCCTTCGGCCTGCTGATCTCGGCGGGCGCGGTCGCCCAGCGCGCGCTGGGCTGAACGCCGCCGGCGCTCAGCGCGCCGCGATGGCCTGGAGCAGCCCCGCGAAGACCTTCGGGTTGGCGGCCACGATTCGGCCGCTCTCCATGAACGTCTCGCCGCCCTCGAAGTCGCCGACCATCCCCCCGGCCTCGCGAACGAGGAGGGCCCCGCCGGCCATGTCCCAGGGCGAGAGGCCCATTTCCCAGAACCCGTCGGTGCGGCCGGCCGCGACCCAGGCGAGGTCGAGGGCCGCCGAGCCCGGGCGGCGCACGCCGGCGCAGCGCCGGGTGACGTTGCCGAACATGCGCATGTACTCGTCGAAGTGCGCGAACTCGCGGAACGGGAAGCCCGTGCCGATGAGCGCGTCCTCGAGCTTGTCGAGGCCGCTCACGCGGATGCGCCGGTCGTTCATGAAGGCGCCCGCGCCGCGCGTGGCGGTGAAGAGCTCGTTGCGGTTCGGGTCGAACACCACGGCCTGCTGGAGGACACCCTTGTGGCGCAGTGCAATCGACACGCAGTACTGCGGGAAGCCGTGCAGGAAGTTGGTGGTGCCGTCGAGGGGGTCGATGATCCAGAGGTGCTCGGCTTCGGCCGCCTTCGCGGAGCTGCCGCTTTCCTCGCCGAGGAACGCGTGCGAGGGGTAGGCGTCGCGCAGCGTGCGGATGATGGCGTCCTCGGCGGCGTGGTCGACCTCGGAGACGAAGTCGTTGTGCGCCTTGCGCCGGACGGTGAGCCGGTCGAGGTCGGAGGAGGCGCGGGTGATGATCGAGCCGGCCTTGCGCGCGGCCTTGATGGCCGTGTTGAGCATCGGATGCATGGCAAAGAGCGTGCGCGGTCCGCCGGGGCGGCGCGCGGAAGAGTGTCGTGAGGCAGAATTATACGATGAAGCCCGACGACCCCCTTCCGCGCATCGCCGTGGTCCTCGCGCGGACCAGCCATCCCGGCAACATCGGCGCGGCGGCGCGCGCCATGAAGACCATGGGGCTTTCCGACCTCGTGCTCGTCGAGCCGAGGCATTTCCCGCACGCCGATGCGGTGGCCATGGCGGCGGGGGCGGCCGACGTGCTCGACCGCGCGAGGGTCGTCCCCACGCTCGCCGCCGCCTTGGCCGACCGGGTGCTCGCCATCGGCTTCAGCGCGCGCGGGCGCGACCTGTCGCACCCGGTGCGCGACTGGCGGGCGCTCGCCCCGGAGGCGATCGCCGGCACGGCCGAGGGCCCGGTGGCGCTGGTGTTCGGCAACGAGACCTCGGGACTTTCCAACGAGGAGCTCCTCGCGTGCCAGCGCCACGCCACGATCCCGGCCAACCCCGCGTACCCCTCGCTCAACCTCGCGGCGGCCGTGCAGGTGGCCTGCTACGAGCTCGCCCAGGCCGCCGCGGCTTTCCCCGTGGCCGGGCGCCCGCCGCGCAGCCGCGCCACCGGGGCGGACCTCGAGGCGCTGCACGCGCGCCTGCAGTCGCTTCTCGTCGCCAACGGCTTCCTCGACCCGGCCGAGCCCGGGCGCCTGGACGAGCGCATGCGCCGGCTGGCCGCCCGCCTCGACCTCGAAACCGAGGAAGTGGCCATCCTGCACGGCATGCTCGAGTCGCTCGCGCGGCGCAAATGAAATGGGGACGGTTCCTAAGAAATTGGGACGGTTCTACAGACCGGGTCTAGTCAAAGTGGGACGGTTCTACAGAACCGGTCTATTCAGACCTTTTCCGATCAACGCATCGACAAGATCGGAATAGACCGGTTCTGTAGAACCGTCCCACTTTGACTAGACCCGGTCTGTAGAACCGTCCCAATTTCTTAGGAACCGTCCCCATTTCATTTGCGCGGCAGCAGGATGAGGACGCCGAGGCTCACCGCGGCCATCACGCCGGCGCCGGCGAGGAAGGGCGCCTTGGGACCCGCGGTCTCGATGAGCCAGCCGCCGATCGCCATGCCCGCGCCCAGGCCGCTCACGATGAAGGTGGACGACCAGGTGAATGCCTCGGTCGCGTAGTGCGACGGCGCGAGGCGCGAGACGAGCACGGACTGGCAGGCGATGCTCGGGGCGATCGCCACGCCGGCGACGAAGGCGACTGCCGCGAAGGCGAAGGGCGCATCGACGAACCAGTGCAGCAGGAGCGGCACGATCATGAGGCCGGTGGTGATGGCGAACTGCCGCTCGATCGGCGCGCGCAGGGAGAGGCCGCCGAAGATCGCGCCGCCGGTGGCGCTGCCGAGCGAGTTCACCGACAGGAACAGGCCGCCCAGCGCCGGCGCGGCCAGCGCCGTGGCGAACCCCGGGTAGCCCACCTCGAGGAAGCCGAAGCTCGTGGTGATGCCGAAGGTCGCGGCGAAGACGAGGAGCAGGCGCGGCTCCGTGAGCGGGCCCAGCATGTGCCGGTCGCCGTGCTTTTCCGGCCGGAAGTGCTTGAGCGCGGGCGAGGCCACGAAGATCAGCAACGCGGCCACGGTGACCGCGATGGCGAGCGCAAAGGCCGCCGTGGCGCCGGCGAACGCGAAGACCAGCGCGGTGATGGCGGGGCCCAGCGTGAAGTTCACCTCGATCAGCACCGCGTCGACGGAGAAGGCGCGGCGGCGGTCCTCCTCGCGCGTGAAGCGGTGGCGCCAGAGCGTGCGCGTGAGCACCGTGATCGGCATCGCGAAGAGGCCGGCGAGCGCGGCGGCGGCCACCACAACGGGAAAGCCCGCCCCGGCTCTCGAGGCGAGGAGGATCGCGAGGAGCGAGAGCGGGTGTACGACGCCCGTGACCGCCAGGGTGAGCTTCGGTCCCGAGCGGTCGATGAGCCTGCCCTGGATGGGGGCGCCCACCGCCATCGCGACGAAGTAGGCGCCGGATACGGTGCCCGCGAGCGCGTAGGAGCCCAGCGCCTCGCGCAGGAACATGAGCATCGCGAGCCCCACCATGCCGATCGGCATGCGCGAGAGCAGCGCCACCCCCATCAGCGTCGCCACGTCCGGCAGGCGGAAGAAATCGAGGTACTGGGAGGCGAATCGGCGCATGGAGGCGGAACCGGGACGGCGGAGTGCCCGTCCAATAGTTGATTATTTTACTCGGGGAATAGTAGATTTCCATGTTCAGCCCGGTGATCCACGTCCCGTCCGGGGAAAAAGAGCGCCAAGCCATGTTCGACAGGATTCGCGAAGACATCCGCTGCGTCTTCGACCGCGACCCCGCCGCCCGCACGATGTGGGAGGTGCTGACCTGCTATCCGGGGTTCCACGCGCTCACCTTCCACCGCCTGGCGCACGCTTGCTGGCAGGCCGGCTTCAAGTGGCTGGGGCGCCTGGTGTCGCACATCTCGCGCTTCCTCACGGGCATCGAGATCCATCCCGGCGCCGCCATCGGCCGGCGGGTGTTCATCGACCACGGCATGGGGGTGGTGATCGGGGAAACCGCCGAGATCGGCGACGACTGCACGCTCTACCACCAGGTCACCCTGGGCGGCGTCTCCTGGAACAAGGGCAAGCGCCACCCGACGCTGGGCAAGGGGGTGGTGGTCGGCGCGGGCGCCAAGATCCTCGGCCCCTTCGAGGTGGGCGACGGGGCCCGCATCGGCTCCAACTCCGTGGTCGTGAAGGCCGTGCCCCCGGGGGCGACGGTGGTCGGGATCCCGGCGCGCATCGTCGAGGACCACACCGCCGCGCGCATGGCCTTCGACGCCTACGCGGTCAGCGGCAACCTCGACGACCCCCTGAACCAGGTGCTCGTCACCATCGGTTCCAAGACCGAGGACATGGAGGGCAAGCTCGCCGAACTCCTGCGTCGCCTCGAGGCTCTCGAGGGAAAAAGCGAGCAGGAACAAGGGGTTCCCGAGCCCCTGCGATCGGCGGGTGGCACGCGGGCCGGTAATACTTGACCAAATCCATCGGCCTTTCTATACTTGAGCGATCTGGTCGGGATTAGCCCGGCCGCCATCAGCGAGGCACCCATGCGACTCACCACCAAAGGCAGGTTCGCGGTCACGGCGATGCTGGATCTCGCGCTGCACTCGACGAAGGGCCCGGTCACGCTCGCGGGCATCAGCGCGAGGCAGCGCATCTCGCTCTCGTACCTCGAGCAGCTCTTCGGCAAGCTGCGCCGGCGTTCGCTCGTCGAGAGCGTGCGCGGGCCCGGCGGCGGCTACCACCTCGCCCGGGATGCCGCCCTCGTCACCGTGGCCGACATCATCAACGCCGTCGAGGAATCGATTGACTCGACGCAATGCGGCGGCAAGGAGAACTGCCACGATAACCATCGCTGCATGACGCACGACCTCTGGGAAGAGCTGAACGCCACAGTGCTCGGCTTCCTGTCCCAGGTTTCGCTTGCGCAGCTGGTGGAGAAGCAGCGCACCAAGCCCGTCTCGGTCGTGGCGCCGCGCACGCGCTCTTCCCGCACCGACGGCCCGACCATCACCGTTTGAACCGCACCCGCAGGACGCTCGCCATGACCGACCGCAAGATGCCCATCTACCTCGACTACTCCGCCACCACGCCCGTGGATCCGCGGGTGGCCGACAAGATGATCCCCTGGCTCACCGAGCATTTCGGCAACCCCGCCTCGCGCAGCCACGCCTTCGGCTGGGAGGCCGAGGAAGCCGTGGAGAACGCCCGCGCCGAAGTCGCGAAGCTCGTGAACTGCGACGCCAAGGAGATCGTGTGGACCTCGGGCGCCACCGAATCGAACAACCTCGCCATCAAGGGCGCGGCCCACTTCTATGCCGCCAAGGGCAAGCACATCGTGACGGTGAAGACGGAGCACAAGGCCGTCCTCGACACCGTGCGCGAGCTGGAGCGGGTGGGCTTCGAGGCCACCTACCTGGAGCCCGAGCCCTCGGGCCTGGTGGACCCGGCCAAGTTCGAGGCGGCGCTGCGCCCGGACACGATCCTCGCCTCGGTGATGATGGTGAACAACGAGATCGGCGTCATCCAGCCGATCGCCGAGTTCGGCGAGATTCTCCGCAGGAAGGGCGTGCTCTTCCACGTCGACGCCGCGCAGGCCACGGGCAAGGTGCCGGTGGACCTCGCGAGCCTCAAGGTGGACCTCATGAGCTTCTCGGCGCACAAGACCTACGGTCCCAAGGGCATCGGCGCGCTCTACGTGCGCCGCAAGCCCCGCGTGCGCCTGGAGGCCCAGATGCACGGCGGCGGCCACGAGAAGGGCATGCGCTCCGGCACGCTCGCCACGCACCAGATCATCGGCATGGGCGAGGCCTTCCGCCTCGCGCGGCTCGAGATGGCCACCGAGAACGAGCGCATCCGCATGCTGCGCGACCGGCTGCTCGACGGCCTGAAGGGCATGGAGGAGCTCTACGTGAACGGCGACCTCGAGCACCGCGTGCCGCACAACCTGAACGTGAGCTTCAACTTCGTCGAGGGCGAGTCGCTCATCATGGGCATGAAGGAGCTCGCGGTCTCCTCGGGCTCGGCGTGCACCTCGGCCTCGCTCGAGCCCTCGTACGTGCTGCGCGCCCTGGGCCGCAACGACGAGCTGGCGCACAGCTCCATCCGCTTCACCATCGGCCGCTGGACCACCGAGGCCGACATCGACTTCGCGGTCAAGCTCCTCCACGAGCGCATCGGCAAGCTGCGCGAGATGAGCCCGCTGTGGGAAATGTACAAGGAAGGCATCGATCTCAACACCGTCCAGTGGGCGGCGCACTGATTTCCCCCTCTCCCAAGGGAGAGGGCCACTGAATCCTCCCTCTCCCTTGGGAGAGGGCCGGGGTGAGGGTAACCGAGGGCAAGCACATGGCATACAGCGAAAAAGTCATCGACCACTACGAGCATCCCCGCAACGTCGGCTCCTTCGCGAAGGACGAGGAAGGCGTGGCCACCGGCATGGTGGGCGCGCCGGCCTGCGGCGACGTGATGAAGCTGCAGATCAAGGTGGGCGCCGGCGGCATCATCGAGGACGCGAAGTTCAAGACCTACGGGTGCGGCTCCGCGATCGCCTCCTCCTCGCTCGTCACCGAGTGGGTGAAGGGCAAGACCCTCGACGAGGCCGGCGGCATCCGCAACACCCAGATCGCCGAGGAGCTGGCGCTCCCCCCGGTGAAGATCCACTGCTCGATCCTCGCCGAGGACGCGATAAAGGCCGCCATCGCCGACTACCGCAAGAAGTACGGCGAGGAAGACGGCGCGCAGAAGGCGGCGGACTGACCATGGCCGTGACACTCACCGACCGCGCCGCGGACCACGTCCAGCGCTACATCGAGAAGCGGGGCAAGGGCATCGGCCTTCGCCTCGGTGTGAAGACCACGGGCTGCTCCGGCATGGCCTACAAGCTCGAGTTCGCCGACGAGGCGAACGACGGCGACGTCCAGTTCGAGTCGAACGGGGTGAAGGTGCTCATCGACCCGAAGAGCCTCGCCTACCTCGACGGCACGGAGCTCGACTTCGTGCGCGAAGGGCTCAACGAGGGGTTCAAGTTCCACAACCCCAACGAGAAGGACCGTTGCGGGTGCGGGGAGTCGTTCAACGTCTGACGCCGTCCCCCGCAAGCGCGAAGGGGAGGGGGCCTCGCGCCCCCTTTCCGCCTCCATGACGCCCGAATTCTCCCGCAACCACTTCGAACTGTTCGGCCTGCCGGTCGCCTACGCCGTGGACACGACGGTGCTGGAGCGCGCCTATCGCGACCTGCAGGGCCGCGTGCACCCGGACCGTTTCGCCTCCGCGAGCGAGGCCGAGCGCCGCGTGGCGATGCAGTGGGCGACGCGGGCCAACGAGGCCTACCGGACGCTGCGCAACCCGATCGACCGCGCCCGCTACCTCCTCGCGCTCAAGGGCTTCGACACGGGCGAGGAATCCAACACCTCGATGCCGCCCGACTTCCTCATGCAGCAGATGGAGTGGCGGGAAAGCGTCGAGGACGGCCGCGCCAGGCACGACCCGGGCGCGCTTGAGGGGCTCCGCCGCGAGATCGACGAGTCGCGCACCGAGATGCACGCGTTCCTCGCGCGCGCGCTGGGCGGGGACCGCAACTACGACGCCGGCTGCTCGCTCGTGCGCAAGCTCCGGTTCCTCGACAAGATCGAGGCCGAGATCGACGATGCCCTCGAGGCCATCGCCGACGGCGTGCCGGCCCCCCGCCGCGCCGCATCCCCGAAAGGCAACGACTAGATGTCGCTCCTGCAGATCTCCGAACCGGGCGAGTCACCCGAGCCGCACCAGCGCCGGCTCGCCGTCGGCATCGACCTGGGCACGACGCACTCGCTCGTGGCCGCGGTGCGCAGCTCCTCGGCCGAGTGCCTGCCAGACGCGCAGGGGCGCGTGCTCCTGCCGTCGATCGTGCACTACGGCGCCGCGGGCGGCGTGGAAGTGGGCTACGAGGCGAGCGCGCGCGCCGCCGACGACCCGGCCAACACCATCGTGTCGGTGAAGCGGTTCATGGGCCGCGGCGTGGCCGACGTCGCCAAGTACGGCGCGCTGCCGTACCGCTTCGTCGACGCGCCCGGCATGGTGGCGATCGAGACGGCGGCGGGGCTGCGTTCCCCGGTGCAGGTCTCGGCCGAGATCCTCAAGACGCTGCGCGCGCGCGCCGAGCAGACCCTGGGCGGCGAGCTGCACGGGGCCGTGGTCACCGTCCCGGCCTACTTCGACGACTCGCAGCGCCAGGCCACCAAGGACGCCGCGCGCCTGGCGGGCCTCAACGTGCTGCGGCTTCTCAACGAGCCCACGGCCGCGGCCATCGCCTACGGGCTCGACAATGCCTCGGAGGGCACGTTCGCCGTCTTCGACCTCGGCGGCGGCACCTTCGACCTGTCGATCCTGCGCCTTACGCGCGGGGTCTTCGAGGTGCTCTCCACCAGCGGCGACTCGGCGCTGGGCGGCGACGACTTCGATCAGGCCATCGCCGTGCACTGGCGCGTGACGCACGGGCTCGCCGACGCCTCGGGGCGGGACACGCGGCGGCTGCTCGTTGCGGCGCGGCAGGTGAAGGAGCGGCTCACCAGCGAGGAATCGGCCGACGCGCAGGTCACGCTCACCTGGGGCCAGCAGCTGCACCTGGGGCTCACGCGGGCCGAGTTCGAGGAAATCACGGCGTCGCTCGTCCAGAAGACGCTGGGACCCACGCGCAAGGCGCTTCGCGACGCGGGCCTCGCGGTCGAGCAGATCGACGGGGTGGTCCTGGTGGGCGGGGCCACGCGCATGCCGCACCTGCAGCGCGCGGTGGCCGGCTTCTTCCGCCGCGAGCCGCTGGTGAACCTCGACCCCGAGCAGGTGGTGGCGCTGGGCGCCGCGATACAGGCCAACGCGCTCGCCGGCAACCGTGCCCCCGGCGACGACTGGCTGCTGCTCGACGTGATCCCGCTCTCCCTCGGACTGGAAACGATGGGCGGGCTCGTCGAGAAGGTGATCCCGCGCAACTCCACCATCCCCGTGGCGCGCGCGCAGGAGTTCACGACCTTCCGGGACGGCCAGACGGCGATGGCGGTCCACGTGGTGCAGGGCGAGCGCGAGCTGGTGTCGGACTGCCGCTCGCTCGCGCGCTTCGAGCTGCGCGGCATCCCGCCCATGGTCGCCGGCGCGGCGCGCATCGCGGTGACCTTCCAGGTGGACGCCGACGGCCTGCTCTCGGTTTCGGCCCGCGAGAACACCACGGGCGTGAGCGCCTCCGTCGTGGTGAAGCCCTCCTACGGCCTCACCGACGACGAGGTGGCCACGATGCTGCGCGACGGGTTCGACCACGCGCAGTCCGACCGCGACGCGCGCGCGCTGGCAGAGCAGCGCGTGGAGGCCGAGGGCCTCCTCGCGGCTCTGCGCACGGCGATCGCCCAGGACGCAGACCTCCTTTCGCCCGAGGACCGCGCCGCGCTGGAGGCGGGCAGCGCTTCCGTGGAGGCGGCGGCACGGGGCACGGACCACCGCGCCCTCAAGGCCGCGGTGGAAGCCCTCAACCGCCTGAGCGAGCCCTTCGCCGGGCGGCGCATGGACCGTTCCGTTTCCCGGGCGCTGGCTGGCCGCCGCCTGGACGAGGTGCCCACGAAATGACCCGCGTCACGGTGCTCCCGCACGAGTCGCTCTGCCCGGAGGGCGCGCAGTTCGACGCCGAGCCCGGCACGACGGTGTGCGACAACCTCCTCGCGCACGGCATCGAGATCGAGCACGCGTGCGAGAAGTCCTGCGCCTGCACCACCTGCCACGTGATCGTGCGCGAGGGCTTCGATACGCTCGAGCCGGCGACCGACAAGGAGGACGACCTTCTCGACAAGGCCTGGGGCCTGGAATTCACTTCCCGCCTTTCCTGCCAGGCGAAGGTGGGAGCCACGCCGCTCACCATCGAGATCCCGAAGTACACGATCAACCAGGTCTCGGAGAGCCACAAATGAAGTGGACAGACACGCGCGAGATCGCGATTGCGCTCGCCGAAAAGTACCCCGACATCGACCCGAAGACGATCCGATTCACCGACCTGCACCAGTGGGTGATGGGGCTCGAGGGCTTCGCGGATTCGCCGGACCGCTCGGGCGAGAAGCTCCTCGAAGCGATCCAGATGACCTGGATCGAAGAGGCGGAGTAGACAGGTGCACCCGGGACATGTGCCCGGGACGGCCATTCAGCGTGCGCGGGGCTGAAGCGAGAGCAGTGCTTCCTGCGCCAGTCTCCGCCCGCTGCGCCACGCGCCCTCCACCTTCCCGCCATTGAGCCAGTCGCCGCACAGCCCGAGCTTCCTGTCGCGGTCCCAGGCGCAGCCGTGGTCGAGGGGCGCCGCCGTATCGGCGTAGCGCCAGCGGTGCGCCGTCCAGGCCTGTGGGGGCGTCCCGCCGACCCGATCGAAGGCGTGCAGCAGTTCCCCGGCAACGGATTCGGGGGGCAACTCGAGATGCGCTTCGCTCCACTCCGCGCTGGCGTGCAGCAGCCACGTCTCGGGTCCCGGTCGCCCAGGCTTGCTGCTGTCGCGTGCGACCCAGCGCAGCGCACCCTCGTTGACGAAGGCGGCATCGAAGGGCAGCCCTGCCGGAGCCGGATAGCGCAGCATCAGCGCCCAGCAGCCGCGCATGACGACGCCCGCGGCCACTGCCGCCAGTCCGGCGGCGGGTTGCTGTAGCAGCGGC
>JAMPXV010000113.1 GCA_023700985.1 Lysobacter sp. | reverse complement strand
GGCGAGGACGAGCTTCAGTTCGGTTTCGTGGGGGATGGGCGGCATGGAAAAGCGCGGGGCTCACCCCGCACACTACGCAAGATTTCCGCGGCCATCCACCTCGCCTGCCTGCCGGGGCCGGCCTAAAGGCCCGTCCGGGCGTGCCAGAGCTCGGGGAAGAGGACGCTGTCGAGCATGCGCCGCAGGTAGGCCACGCCCGACGTGCCGCCCGTGCCGCGCTTGAAGCCGATGATGCGCTCCACCGTGGTCGCGTGCCGGAAGCGCCATTGCCGGAAGGCGTCCTCCAGGTCGACCAGCTTCTCGGCGAGCTCGTAGAGGTCCCAGAAGCGCGCCGTGTCGCGGTACACGCCGACCCAGGCGTCGCGGACGGTCTCGTCGAAGGCGCGCGGCGCGGTCCAGTCGCGCTCCACGGCGCCGGCCCCCAGCGCGAACCCGCGCCGGGCGAGCAGGCGCACCGCCTCGTCGTAGAGCGAGGGCGAGGCGTGCAGCCGCTCGAGCGGCGCCAGGAGGTCGGGTCGGTGGCGGTGCGGTGCCATCAGCACGGCGTTCTTGGTGCCCAGCGCGAACTCGATCATGCGGTACTGCCACGACTGGAAGCCCGAGGAGCTTCCCAGGGAGGCGCGGAACGCGGAGTACTCCGCGGGCGTGAGCGTGGAAAGCACGTCCCAGGACTGGTTGAGCTGCGCCATGATGCGCGCCACGCGCGAGAGCATCTTGGCCGCCGGCGCGAGCTCGCCCCCGCGCACCCGGTCGCGCGCCGCGAGGAGCTCGTGCAGCATGAGCTTCATCCACAGCTCGCTCGCCTGGTGCTGCACGATGAAGAGCATCTCGTTGTGGTCGCCGGAGCGCGGGTGCTGCGCGCCGAGGATCGCGTCGAGATGCAGGTAGTCGCCGTAGCTCATCGCGCCCGCGAAGTCGAGGCGGGCGCCGTCGGCGGGCGCGGGGTCGGAGGACATGGGCGCTTCCCCGGTCGGAAGAGGCGCCCAGTCTAGCGCGGCTCGCGCCGGTCAGGGCCGCACGTAACCCCAGCCTTCGCGCTGGCGCTTCATGATGTGCACCACGCCCGCGTCCACGAACTTCACGCCGCCGAGGATCTGCGCGCGGTCGACCTTCGTGTTCTTCATCGTGTTCTCGCAGGCGATGACCCCCACGCCCTGGGAGCTCGCGCTCTGGATGCGCTGGGCCACCGCCGACTCGGTCTTCAGCATGGCGAGCCCCGGCCCGTAGGCCACCACCTCCACGTCGACGTTGTCCATGCCGAGGTCGGCCTGGACATTGCGCGCGTTGTTGAGCGCGAGGTTCCACTTGGCGGGGTCGTTGTCGCTCACCTGGATCACGACGTGGTGGCGCCCCGCCGCGGAGGCGGCGGACTGCGCGAGCGTCGTCGACGGGGCAAGGAAAATCGCGGCGGCGAGCAGTGCCGCGGTCAGGGCGTGGTTCATGGTCTTTCCTCCTGGATGTCGTTGTTGTCGGGCCGCGCCGCGCGGCGCACGCCTCCGGAAGTCAAGACGGCCCGGCGCCCCTCCTTATTCCGTGCCCCTTCCCCCGGGGCCGCCAACCGGGGAATAATCCGCCCCTCTTCCGCGTCTATCCGGGGATGGCCATGGGAATCGAGATGCTCTTCGGGCGGGGCCCGGCGCTGCGGCGCGAGATCGAAGGCTCGCGCGACATGCTGTGCCGCATGGCCTATGCGTGGTGCCGCGACGCGGCGCTCGCCGACGACCTCGCCCAGATGGCCGTGGAAAAGGCGCTGCGCGCCTCCGGGCAGCTGCGCGACGCGGCGAGCCTCAAGGCGTGGCTCCTCAAGATCCTCGCCAACTGCCTGCGCGACCACCACCGGGAGTCGCGCGACATGGTCGACGTCGACAGCCTGGAGGACATCCTCGTCGCGGGGGGCGAGTCGCCCGAGGAGGCCCGGGCGAGCGCCGAGCTGGTGCGGCGCGTGCGCGCGGCCGTGGCGGGCCTGCCGCTGGGGCAGCGCCAGGTCGTCACCCTGGTCGACCTCGAGGAATGCAGCTACGTGGAGGCCGGCGAGATCCTGGAGATCCCGGTCGGCACGGTGATGAGCCGGCTTTGCCGGGCGCGGCGCGCGCTGCGCGACGTGCTCGAACCCGTGGCGCAGGACGCGCTGGGGACCCGATTGCGGAGCGTGAAATGAACGAGGAACGGAAGGTTTCCGAAGAGATGCTGGGTGCGTTCGTCGACGGGCAGCTCGACAGCGCCGAATGGGCCAGGGTGGCGGCGCAGGTGGAGGGCGACCCGCGCCTGCGCGAGGAGGTGTGCCGCCTGCGCGCGACGAAGGAGATGATCAGGCACGCGTACGCCTTGTCGGTGCCCCGGGCGACCCGCACGCGCGACCGGGCGAGGCCGGGGTGGCTGGGGCTCGTCGCCGCCAGCCTCGCCTTCGGGTTCGCGGGCTGGTTCGGCCACGCCGAGTGGAGCCGCGTGCCGCCCCTCGACGCGGCGTCGGCCTACGCGCTGCGCGGCGACTGGCATTCCCTGCGCGGCGACTGGGGGACGCTGCAGGATGGCAAGGTGCTGGTTCACGTGAGCTCTGCGGGGCGCGAGGCGCTTTCCGCGGCCCTGGACGAGGTGGAGGACCTGCTTCGCGATGCCGCCGCCGGCAAGCGCCGGCTCGAGCTGAAGATCGTCGCCAACGGGCCGGGCATCGACCTGTTCCGGGCGGGCGATGCCCGGCTCGCCGGGCGGCTGGCGGCGCTGCGCCGGGACTACCCCGGCGTCTCCTTCGTGGCCTGCGGGCAGACGATCGAGCGGCGCCGGGCCAAGGGCCTGCCGGTCGAGCTCTTGGACGGGACGACCGTCGCCACCTCGGCCCTGCACGAAGTCATCGAGCACCTGCGCGCCGGCTGGATCTACGTGCGCGCCTGAGGCGCCCCGGAACTAACCTCCCCGGCGGTGTTCGAACCCGGCTCGGGGCTGGCGGCTTCCCATTTGCTACCATTCGCCGATCCGCGCGGCGGGCGGGCGTCCGCGCCCCGCGTGTAACCGAATCGCCCCGGGGGACGAACTTCCACCTGCCATGCGCGCGACACTCCCCCTCCTCCTCGAAACCGACTTCCCGCCCCTGACCCGGCGGCGGCTCGAGGCCGTCCAGGTGAACCTGGGCTACGTGTGCAACCAGTCGTGCGTGCACTGCCACGTGAATGCCGGCCCGACGCGCACGGAGTCGATGACCGCGGAGACGATCGCGCAGGTGCTCGACTTCCTCGCGGCGAGCGGCGCCGGGACGCTCGACCTCACCGGCGGCGCCCCGGAGCTCAACCCGGGCTTCCGCGGCCTCGTCGAGCGGGCGCGCGCCCGGGGCGTGCGCGTGATCGACCGCTGCAACCTCACCATCCTCGAGGAGCCGGGGCAGGAGGATCTCGCGGAGTTCCTCGCCGCGCACGGCGTCGAGGTCGTCGCCTCGCTCCCCTGCTACACGGAGGAGCTGGTCGACCGCCAGCGCGGCAAGGGCGTCTACGAGAAGAGCGTGCGCGCCATCCGCCGCCTCAACGGCCTCGGCTACGCCCGCGAAGGCACGGGGCTCGCGCTGAACCTCGTCTACAACCCGCAGGGGCCGACGCTGCCGCCGTCCCAGGCCGGGCTGGAGGCCGATTACCGGCGCATCCTGGGCGAGGCCTTCGGCATCGCCTTCAGCGGCCTGTACACGATGGCCAACATGCCCATCCAGCGCTTCGGCTCGACGCTCGTCTCGAAGGGGCAGTTCAACGCCTACATGGCGCTGCTGCGCGGCGCGCACCGCGACGAGAACCTGGACGGGGTGATGTGCCGCTCGCTCGTGTCGGTGGACTGGCAGGGCTACCTCTACGACTGCGACTTCAACCAGATGCTGGGGCTGCCGCTTCGCCTGGCGGGCCGGGCGCGGCCGCACCTGGCCGACGTGCTCGGCCGCGACCTCGCGGGCAACCCCGTCGTGGTCCGCAACCACTGCTACGGCTGCACCGCGGGGCAGGGCTCCTCCTGCGGCGGGGCGCTCGAGGAATGAGCGCCCCCGACGGGCGCCCCGGGCGCAGCTGCCCGACGGCCTACCGGTACGCCCCGCGCACGCTCGACCGCGCGCCGGATGTCGAGGCCGAGACGCTCCTGGTGGTAGGCGGCCTCTACGGGAACGTGGAGGCCCTGGACGAGGTGCTCGCCATGGCGGCGCGCGAGCCCGGCGCCGTCGCGATCGCCTTCAACGGCGACTTCCACTGGTTCGACGCGTCCGCGGCCGATTTCGGGCGCGTGCAGGGCGAGGCGCTGCGCCATGCGGCACTGCGCGGCAACGTGGAGACGGAGATCGCCGGCGAGGACTCGGGCGCCGGGTGCGGCTGCGCCTATCCCCTCGACGTGAGCGACCAGGACGTCGAGCGCTCCAACGCGATACTGTCGCGGCTTCGCGAGACGGCGCGCGCCTTTCCCGCCGCCCGGCGGGCGCTCGCCGGGCTTCCGATGACGCTCGTGGCACGCGTGGGCGCATCGCGCGTGGGGATCGTGCACGGCGACGCGTCCTCGCTGGCCGGCTGGGGCTTCGCGCAGGCCGCCCTCGACGACCCGGCCCATCGCCGCTGGCTCGACAACGCGTTCGCCGAGTCGCGGGTGGACGTCTTCGCCAGCAGCCACACGTGCCTGCCGGCGCTGCGCGCGTTCGACTTCGGCCGCGGCCCGGTGGCGGTCGCCAACAACGGGGCGGCGGGCATGCCGAACTTCGCCGGCGAGCGCTTCGGCGTGATCACGCGCGTCTCGGTGCGCCCGGCCCGGGATTCCCTCTACGGCGCGCGGGTGGCCGGCGCCTTCGTCGACGCGCTCGCCGTGCGCTACGACGCGGACTCCTGGGAGAGTCGCTTCCTCGCGAGCTGGCCGGCGGGCTCGGCGGCCCACGACGCCTACTTCCCCCGCATCGCGCACGGCCCCGGCTTCCCCCGGGAACGCGCGCTGCCGCGGGCGGCCTGAGCCCGTGAAGGCAAGCCGCCTCGCCCTGCTGGTCGCGATCGCGGCCCTCGTGGCCGCGTACTTCGCGTTCGACCTGGGGCGCTACCTCTCGCTCGACTACTTCAAGTCGCAGCAGGCGGCGATCGACGCCTACTTCCGCGCCCATCCCCTCGAGTCGGCCGCCATCTACTTCGCGGCCTACGTCGCGGTGACGGGGCTGTCGCTGCCCGGGGCGGCGATCATGACGCTCGCCGGCGGGGCCGTCTTCGGGCTTCTCTGGGGGACGGTGATCGTCTCTTTCGCCTCGTCGATCGGGGCCACGGCTGCCTTCCTCGCCTCGCGGTTCCTGCTGCGCGACTGGGTGCAGGCGAAGTTCGGCGACAAGCTGAAGCCCATCAACGAGGGCGTGGCCCGGGAGGGCGCTTTCTACCTCTTCGCGCTGCGGCTGGTGCCGGCCTTCCCGTTCTTCGTGGTGAACCTCGTGATGGGCCTCACGCCGATCCGGACGGCGACGTACTACTGGGTGAGCCAGGTGGGCATGCTCGCCGGGACGGTGGTGTACGTCTACGCCGGCACGCAGCTCGCGAGAATCACCTCCCTCAAGGGAATCCTGTCGCCGGGCCTGCTGGGCGCGTTCGTGCTGCTGGGGCTCTTCCCGTTCATCGCCAGGCGCATCCTCGCCTCGCTCAAGGCGCGCAAGGTCTACGCGAAGTGGGCGAAGCCGGCGCGCTTCGACCGCAACGTCGTGGTGATCGGCGCCGGCTCCGCGGGCCTCGTCACCTCCTACATCGCCGCGGCGGTGAAGGCGAAGGTGACGCTGGTCGAGCGCCACCGCATGGGCGGCGACTGCCTGAACACCGGGTGCGTGCCCTCGAAGGCGCTCATCCGCTCGGCCAAGTTCCTGTCGCACGTGCGCCGCGCGAAGGAGTTCGGCATCCGCGGCGCCACGGCCGACTTCGATTTCGCGGAGGTGATGGAGCGCGTGCAGTCGGTGGTGAAGGCCATCGAGCCGCACGATTCCGTCGAGCGCTACACGGGGCTCGGCGTGGAAGTGATCACCGGCACGGCGCGCATCCGCGACCCCTGGACGGTCGAGATCGCGAAGGAGGACGGCACGCGCTCGCAGCTCACGACGCGCAACATCGTGATCGCCGCCGGCGCGCGCCCCTTCGTGCCGCCCATTCCCGGGCTGGCGCAGGCGGGACCCCTCACGTCCGACAGCCTGTGGGGGCTGCGCGAGCTGCCGGCGCGGCTGGTGGTGCTGGGCGGCGGCCCCATCGGGTGCGAGCTCGCGCAGGCCTTCGCGCGCTTCGGATCGAAGGTGACGCAGGTGGAGATGCTCCCGCGCCTCATGATCCGCGAGGACCCGGATGTCTCCGAGCTGGTGCGCCGCAGCTTCGAGGCGGACGGCGTCGACGTGCTCGTGGGCCACAAGGCGAAGGAGGTCGTGGTCGAGGCCGGCGGGAAGTTCCTCGTCGTGGAGTCCGGGGGCACGGAAAAGCGCATCGCCTTCGACGAGATCCTCGTGGCCGTGGGGCGCGTGGCCAACACCGAGGGCTACGGCCTCGAGGAGCTGGGCATCCCGGTGACGAAGGGCCGCACCGTCGAGGTGAACGAGTTCCTCGAGACGGCCTACCCCAACATCTACGCCTGCGGCGACGTCGCGGGCCCCTACCAGTTCACGCACACCGCGGCGCACATGGCCTGGTACGCCTCGGTGAACGCGCTGTTCGGACGCTTCCGCAGGTTCCGCGTGGACTACTCCGTGATCCCCTGGGCCACCTTCACCGAGCCCGAGGTGGCGCGGGTGGGGCTGAACGAGACCGAGGCGAGGGAGAAGGGCATCGCGCACCAGGTGGTCACCTACGGCATCGACGACCTCGACCGGGCGATCGCCGACGGCGAGGCGCACGGCTTCGTGAAGGTGATCGTGAAGCCGGGCTCGGACGCGATCCTGGGCGCGACGATCGTGGGCGAGCACGCCGGCGACCTCATCGCCGAGTTCGTGGCGGCCATGCGCCACGGCATCGGCCTGAACAAGGTGCTGGGCACGATCCACATCTATCCGACGCTCGCCGAGGCCAACAAGTTCGCGGCCGGGGCCTGGAAGCGCTCGACGGTCACGCGCGGTCAGATGGACTTCCTGGCCGCCTTCCACGACTGGACGCGCGGCGAGGGCGGGCTCGGCGCGGTGCTCGGGCGCGTGCGCTCCCTGCTCGGCGACAAGCGCCCGTACCACGACCCCGCGAAACACTGACCACGCCGGAAAACGGAACCCCGATGATCCGCGCCCTCCTGCTCGCCGCCGCCCTCGGCCTTTGCACGGCAGCCCACGCCTTCGACCATTCCCACGCCGCGTGGGACGCGCTCGTGAAGCGCCACGTGAAGCTGGTCGACGGCGGCAAGGCCTCCCAGGTGCGCTACGCGGACTTCGCGCGGGACCGCGCGGCGCTCAAGGCCTACCTCGCGGAAGTCTCGAGGGTCGGCGAGGCCGAGTTCGGCGGCTGGCCCAAGGCGCAGCAGATGGCGTTCCTCATCAACGCCTACAACGCCTGGACGGTGGAGCTGATCCTCACGAAGTACCCGGACCTCAAGTCGATCCGCGACCTGGGCAACATCGTCTTCAACAGCCCCTGGAAGAAGAAATTCTTCACGCTCCTCGGCCGCGAGTCGTACCTGGACCAGGTCGAGCACGAGATCCTGCGCAAGCCCGGCGCCTACGACGAGCCGCGCGTGCACTACGCCGTGAACTGCGCCTCCGTGGGCTGCCCGATGCTGCGCGAGGAGGCGTTCGTCGCCGCGCGCCTGGACGCCCAGCTCGAGGAACAGGCGCGGCGCTTCATCTCGGACCGCACGCGCAACCGCTTCAACCCGCGGACGGGCAAGCTCGAGGTCTCCGAGATCTTCAAGTGGTTCAAGGAGGACTGGACCTCCGGCTACCGCGGCATCGGTGGCGGCCCGCCGGCGACCTCGCGCGAGCAGTACTTCGCGCGCTACGCCGACCTCCTCGCCGATTCGCCCGCGGACCGCCGCCTGGTGGCGGAGGCCAAGGCGCCCATCGCGCACCTCGACTACGACTGGTCCCTCAACGACGCGCGGTAATATTTCCTAATCAGATTACTCTTGAGGGCAAGGACGCTCCTCGAGTCACGAAAGTAATCTGATTAGGAAATATGAGCCGGCTTTCGATAGTCGTTCCCGCCCTCGACGAGGCCCCCGGAATCGCCGAATGCCTCGCGGCGCTGGCGCCGCTGCGGCTGCGCGGCGCGGAGGTGGTCGTCGTCGACGGCGGCAGCGCGGACGGCACCGCCGCGATCGCTGCGCCGCTCGCCGACCGCGTGGTGACCGCGCCCCGCGGTCGCGCGGCGCAGATGAACGCCGGCGCCCGCGTCGCCGCGGGCGACGTCCTGCTGTTCCTGCACGCCGACACGCGCCTGCCCGCCGAGGCCGACCGGCTGGTGCTCGAGGGTCTCGCCGCCTCGGGGCGCGACTGGGGCCGCTTCGACGTGCGGATCGAGGGCCGCGCCGCGCTCCTCGCCGTCGTCGCCGCGCTCATGAACGCCCGCTCGCGGCTCACCGGCATCGCCACCGGCGACCAGGCCCTCTTCGCGCGGCGCGAAGCGTTCGCCGCCGCGGGAGGCTTTCCGCCCATCGCCCTCATGGAGGACATCGCGTTCTCGCGGGCGATGAAGCGCCGCGGGCCTCCCCTGTGCCTGCGCGAGCGCGTGGTGACATCGGGAAGGCGCTGGGAGCGCCACGGGACGCTCAGGACGATCCTGCTCATGTGGCGGCTTCGCCTCTCCTACTGGCTGGGCGCGGATCCCGCGCGCCTCGCCGCGCGTTATGGAAACGGCCGCGCGGCGCGCTGACGCGGCGCGGGTCGCCGTGTTCGCCAAGGCGCCGGTCGCGGGCGAGGTGAAGACGCGCCTCATCCCGCTGCTGGGCGCCGCGGACGCCGCGGAGCTGCACGCCACCCTGGTCCGCCGCACGCTGGCCACCGCGCGGAACGCGGGCGTCGGACCGGTGTCCCTCTGGTGCATGCCCGACGCCGGACACCCCTTCTTCGCCGCCTGCGCCGCGCAATACGGCGCGACGCTGCACGCGCAGCGCGGCGGCCACCTCGGCGAGCGCATGGCGCGCGCCCTCGCGCAGCTCCTGGCGGACGGGCCGGCGCTGCTCGTGGGGTCGGATTGCCCCGCGCTGGCGGCCGGCGACCTGCGCGCCGCGGCCAGCTCGCTCGCCACGCACGATGCCGTCTTCCAGCCCGCGGAGGATGGCGGTTACGTCCTCGTGGGGCTCTCCCGGCCGCTGCCAGGCATCTTCGACGGCATCCGCTGGGGCGAATCCGGGGTGATGCGCGAAACGCGCGAGCGGCTGCGCGCGGCCGGCGCCCGCTGGCGGGAGATGCCGGAGCGGTGGGACGTGGACCGTCCCGAGGACTACCGGCGGCTCCTCGCCTCGGGGCTGCTCGGGGAGGCGCCCGCGTGATCGCCCGCCCGGCGACCCTCGCCGCCCTGCTGCTAGCCACGGTGCCTTCGCTCGCCTCCCCGGCCGACATCGCGCCGTTCTCGGGCGCCCGCCCCGGCGCGGTGCTGCCGGCGGGATGGCGGCCGCTCACGTTGCCGCGCATCCCGCCGACCGAGGTGGCTCTCGTGGACGACACGGGGACCACCGTGCTGCGATCGCGCGCGCAGGCCGCGGGCGGCACCGTGGCCCACGCGCTCGACGCTTCGCCGGACGCGAAGCCCATCCTCGCGTGGCGCTGGAAGGTCGACCGCGTCGTGGAGCGCGCCGACCTCGCGCGCAAGGAAGGCGACGACTTCGCGGCGCGCGTGTACGTCTTCTTCGACGTGCCCGTGGAGAGCCTGGGCGTGGGAGCACGCGTGAAGGCGCTCCTCGCGCGCGCGGTCTGGGGCGAGACGCTGCCCACGGCCGCCCTGTGCTATGTCTGGGACAACCGCCACGCCCCGGGCACGAGCGCGTGGAACCCCTACACCGACCGGGTGCGCACGGTGGTGCTGCGCAGCTCCTCGCCCGGCGCATGGGCACGGGAATCGCGCGACCTCGAGGCCGACTTCCGGGCCGCGTTCGGCTCGCAATGGACGGGGCCGGTGCCGCGGGTGACGGGCATCGCCATCGGCAACGACACCGACCAGACGGGAGAGACGGTCACGGCCTGGTTCGGGGACTTCAGCCTGGAGGCGCGGCGATGAGGCGGCTGGTGCTCATCGGCGGCGGCCACGCGCACGTCCACGTCCTCAAGGCGATCGGCGACGCGCTCGACCCCACCGTGAGCGTGACCCTCGTCACGCCGGTGGAGCGGCAGGTCTACTCGGGAATGCTGCCGGGGTTCGTGGCCGGCCACTATGCGCTCGAGGACTGCGGCATCGACCTGATCCGGCTGGCCGAGCGCGCCCGCGCGCTGGTGGTGCGCTCCTCGGCGTCGCTCGTGAACCCCGCGATGCGCGAGGTGATCTGCGCCAACGGCGAGGTCGTCCCCTACGACGTCCTGTCGATCGACGTGGGCTCGCGCGCCTTCACGGGTCGCGTGAAGGGGGTCGAGGAGCACGCGGTGGTCATCCGGCCGCTGGAGCGCTTCGTGGAGGGCTGGGAGAAGGTGCTCGCGCGCGCGCGGCAGGGCGGGATGAACTCGGTCTCCGTGGTGGGCGGCGGCGCGGCCGGCCTGGAGCTCGCCTTCGCGGTCGAGAACCGGCTGCGGCGCGAGTCGGGCGGGGAGGCGCCGCACGTGCGCGTCCTCACCGACGCGCGCACCGTCGTGCCCGAATACCCGGCGGCGGCCCGCGGCCGGCTGCTTCGCCTGGCGAGCCGCCGCAACATCGGCACGCACGGCGGGAGCCCCGTGACGGAGGTGGGCCCCGGCTACCTGCGACTGCGCGACGCGATCGAGTTCGCCACCGACGCGACGCTCTGGGTGACGGGCGCGGCCGCGCCCGCGCTCTTCCGCGACTCGGGCCTGCAGACCGACGACCGCGGCTTCCTCGCCGTGAACGACTTCATGCAGTCGCTCTCCCATCCCGAGGTCTTCGGCGCGGGCGACTGCGCGACGAACCTCGCGAACCCCAGGCCGAAGGCGGGAGTCTTCGCGGTGCGCGCCGGGCCGGCCCTGGC
This sequence comes from Lysobacter sp., assembly GCA_023700985.1. Taxonomy (GTDB): domain Bacteria; phylum Pseudomonadota; class Gammaproteobacteria; order Burkholderiales; family Usitatibacteraceae; genus FEB-7. The sequence continues at coordinate 365 of JAMPXV010000113.1, read as the reverse complement.
GGCCAACCTCGTCGCCGCGATGAAGGGCGGCCCTCTCGAGAGGTTCGTTCCGTCGCCGCGCTACCTCGCGCTCATCTCCTGCGGGGGGCGCTATGCGGTCGGCCTGTACGGCGGGCTCTCCTTCGAGGGCCGCTGGGCGTGGCGCTGGAAGGACCGGATCGACCGGGGGTTCGTGGCGCGGTACTCGGCGAAGGCGCTCGCCGCTTCCCGCTAGCCGCGGCTTGTATCTTCAGGCCAGACCAGCGCGGTAGAGTCTGATCGCCGTTGTGGTGATCAGACCGGACCGTGCAGCCTGGTAGCGGCTGGGGCCTACAAGCCCGTGACTGAGTGAAATGCGCACGGCTTCCGTGCTGGTCTTCCTGAAG
>JAMPXV010000112.1 GCA_023700985.1 Lysobacter sp. | reverse complement strand
GCAGCGCGGAATCCAAGCGGTGTGGCAGCTCGCGCAGGAGAGCCTCGCGTGCCCCTTGTCCTCGGTGCAGACGGCGAGCGGGGGCTTGAGCGGCAGCGACTCGCCGGTGCGCTTGCGCAGCAGCCGCGCGCCCAAGCCTGCCTCGACGACTACGTTCACGAGCGGCTCGCCGTCGCGCGTGGTGCCCATGCGCTGGCCGGGGGCGAGCGTCCACTTGCGCAGCCTCATCAGCAGCTGCGACTCGGGGTCGACGAAGTCCGGCGCGACCGAGGCGAGCTTCCGCGTGTGGCAGTCCTCGCAGCCCACCTTCTGCTGCTGGCTCTTGCGCAGCACCTCCGCGCCGGCGCCCATCAGCTCGTTGGCGGTGTGGCAGTCGATGCACTCCAGGCCGCGCTCGTGGTGGACGTCGGCGACGATCTTCTCCACCCAGCGCCCGTCGTCCAGCCTGCGAAATAAAGGGGTCAGATCCCTTTTCCCCGCCGAAAAAGGGATCTGACCCCTTTTTTCCGGCGTGGCCGGGGTGGCGTTGTTGCCCGCCTCGTCGCGCAGCTCGTTCCAGCCTTCGTAGCCCAGCGCGATGCGCCCGGAGCGGCTGTGGCAGCCGAAGCAGTGCTCGTTGCGCGGGTTGAGCGTCAAGGAGGGATGCGCGGCGGGGATCTCCTTGCGCTGCGCGCGCGGCGTCTTCGCGTAGGCGGCGACCGCTTTCGCGGCCTCGGCGCCGTACTCGAGGTGGCAGGCATTGCAGCCGCCGCCCTGCGACTCCTGGCCGATGGGGCCCCACTCCGTCTTGGCCTGGCCGAGATGGCAGCCGACGCAGAGCTCGCGCAGGTGGCTGTCGGCCACGCCGTGGCCCAGGCGATTCGCGTGGGGAATGCGGCCGTCGGGCATCGCCGGCTCCCCGAGGGCCTCGCGGTCGACCGCGATGACGCCCGCCATCGTGGTCATGATCGAGCGCTCGACGCGCGGCACGATGGCTTCGTGGCAGCCGGCCTGCCCGCAGGTCTTCCCCGCGTCGGCGAGGTTGCCGGGCACGAGCACCATGCCGGCGTGCGCACGGCCCTTGTCCCGCGTGCCCTTGTCGCCACCGTGGCACGATGCGCAGCCGATCTTCGCCGGCGCGTGCGCGCCTTCGAGTCCGGTGACGCCGCCGTGGCAGGAGACGCAGCCCTCCTCCAGCCCGACGGCAACCGCAGCCCCCTTGATGCCGCCGCCGGGCGCGAAAGCCAGCCACGACAGGGCCGTGGCCGCGAGGGCGCCGGCGAGGACGAGGGCGAGGGCTCGAAAGCGCATGGACGATGGCTAGCGGGCAGCGCCCGCGACCTCCCGGTAGGCCGCCTTGGGCTGCCGGTTCGCGTCGAAGAGCAGCGGCTTGTCGCCGCTCCCCTGCCGGGCGCCGCGGATGAGCCAGGTGTCCGCGTCCGAGAGGCCCCACAGCGTGACGGCCTTCACGTCGGGCCGCGCCGCGAACACCCGGAAGAACTCCCCATAGCGCGCCGCCTGGCGGGCCAGCAGCGCGGTCTCATCCCCCGGCGCCCGGCGGGGCGCGGGGCCGAGGCTCATGTCGAGCTCCGTGACGTGGTTGTCGAGGCCCAGGGCGGCAAACGCCGCGAGCGTCCCGTCCACCTCGCGCGCCGAGGGCCGGTCCACGTCCACGTGCATCTGGTGGCCCATGCCGTGCACCGGCACGCCGCGTGCGCGCAGGTCCCTCACCAGCCCCAGCAGGCAATCGCGCTTGGCCGGCTGCGTCGTCTCGAAGTCGTTCACGAAGAGCCGCGCCCCGGGGTCGGCCTCGTGCGCGTAGCGGAATGCCGCCTCGACGTAGCGCGGGCCCACGACCTGCAGCCAGCGGTCGTTGCGCAGGCAGCCGGGCGCGGCGGGGTCGACGACCTCGTTCACGACGTCCCACGCGTGGACGCGGCCGCGGTACCTGCCCACCACGGCGAGGATGTGCGCGCGCAGACGCTCGAGCACGAGGTGCCCCGATGCGGGGCCGCCGCCGGGGGCGCGCCAGAACCAGTCCGGCGTCTCCTCGTGCCAGAGAAGCGTGTGGCCGCGGATCGTCATGCCGCGCTCTTCCGCGAAGGCCACGATGCGGTCGGCGGCCGCGAAATCGAACCGCCCCTCCGCCGGCTGCAGGCGCGGCGGCTTCATCGCGTTCTCGGCGACCACAGCGTTGAAGTGCCAGGCGAGGAGGTGGCCGTCGGCGCCCTCGAGGTGGCGCGGCTCCACCGCGGCGCCCAGGGGAAAGCGGTGCGCGTACATCGGCGCGAGCGGTGCGTGGCGCGCGATTTCCGGCGGGACCGCCTCGCGGGCCATCTGTGCGCAACCGTTGACCACGACCGCAAGGCATGGAAGGATCGCGCGCTGTCCGAGCGACAAAGGCATCATTCCCGATGGGGTTTCACGCACCGTTGCGCATCACTGTCGCTTGGGCGCTGGCGGCGTTCCTGCAATGGCATTCCTCGATGGCGGCGGGCGCCGACGCGTGCAAGCCCGGCTGCGGGGCATCGCTTCCCGCGCCGCAGGACGCGCCCCTCAGGATCATGGGCATCAATTATGCCGGGTCGAGCCTCGCGCAGGTAGGCGGCCTTCGCGAAGCCGACCTCCTCGGCGCGCTGAAGATGAGCGGCATCTGGGTCTCGAAGCTGCCGGCCGGGCGCTTCAACGCGGCCGCGGCCTCGGCCTGCGCGTGGGCGGCGCAGCGCCGGCAGGACTTCTACCTGCAGCTTCCCGTCACCTACACCGACCGCGAGATCGCGGCGGCGCTGGCCGCGCTGGCCGAGCGCAAGTGCGAGCCCCGCGGCTTCGCCATCGGCAACGAGGTCGACCGCCTCGTCGCCGACCGCATCCTGCCGCGCTACGCGGTCGCGGACTACGTCGCCGACTACAACCGCATCGTCGCCCTCGTGAAGGCGCGCTTCCCCGCCGCGCGCATCATCGCGCTGGAACTCTCCTCCTTCGCCGCGCCGCGCTACCGCGACGACGACCCGGTGACGGTCAGGTACAAGCCCGTCTTCGACTGGCTGCTTCCCTTCGCCCGGGCGAAGCTCGCGCACCGGCCCGACTTCGTGTCGGTGCACTTCTATCCCTTCACCGGCGCGCAGAAGGAGTGGGAGTCGCTCGCGGGCGGAAGCCACTTCCGGCGCATCCTCGCGGAGCTCGAGCCGCACCTCGCGGGCGTGCCGCCGCTGCTCGTCGGCGAGTACAACGCGACCTACCAGTACGAGGGCCAGGCGGCCTACCCCGGCAGCGGCGGCGACTCCTTCATGGCCGCCCTCACGGTGCCCGACCTGCTCGTCTCGCCGAAGGTGGCGGGCCTGTTCCACTGGTCGCTGGTGGAGCCGGCGGGCTCGACCCTGGGCCTGTACCAGGGCGAGCGCCTGGCGCCGGTGCCGCTCTTCCACGCCTACGGCCTGCTCTCCGGGGTCCTGGACCACCAGGCGGTGGCCGCGAGCGTGCGCCGGCCGCACCTCGAGGCCTACGGCTACCACCACGGGGGGAAGTACCGCGTCTTCGTCGTGAACAAGAGCCCCTTCTTCCGGCGCGCGGTGAGCGTCTCGGCCGCCGAGGGCGCGGACGTGCGCTTCCCCGCGTTCTGCGGCTGCGGGAACCCGGCCGAGTCGCTCACGCTGGCGCCCCTCTCGCTCACTGAGATCGCCGGGAGCCTCTCCGACGGGCGCGCGGCCACGGCGCACCGGCGCCTGGCGTATGCGGACCGCGTCGTGCGAAGCGGCCCGTTGCCGCCCGGGGAGGGTACCCAGCCCCACTGCGTGCCGCTCGCGGACTTCGCCCACGGCGCGTTCGCCGGGCGGCACTTCGAGAACGAGGAATTCAACCAGAACGCCAAGATCGGCACCGGCGGCACGGCGCACGCCATTTCCTCGCCGGGCGGCACGACGAGCCTTCGCCTCGACGAGCGCGTCCTCACCGTGGCCTGCGACCTTCCCGCGGCGGGGCGCGCGTACTACCAGTGCGGCGTGAAGCTGCCCTTCGTCACCGACGCGATGGCCGACCGCCGCGCCGGCGTGGACTGGACGGACGGCGCGGACAGGGGATCGCTGCGCGTGACGGTCGATTCGCCCGCGCCGGTGGAACTCGAGTTCCACCTCGAGGACTTCCGCCCCGAGGCGCTGGGCTACAACACGCACCGGACGGCGGCGCGAGTCGCGGGGCCGGCGACGGTCGAGATCCCGATCCGCGAGTTCCGGCAGCTCCCCGGCGCGGGCGTCGCCCGACCGCTCGGGGAGATCCTGCGCAACGTCTCGGGACTTCGCGTCGAGTCGCGGCAGCCGGGTCTGCGCGGTCGCTTCACGATCGGCCGGCTGGAGGTCTGCGACCGCCCGTGAGCGGCTGCCGGGCGCGCGCCGCACGGCCGGGCACCGGGAAAGACCCTACACCGCGAAGGCTTCTGGCGGGCCGTCGCGGCGAAGACCTTTGCGTGTGGCAAACTTGCCGGATTGCACGTCGCCGCGCCCCGTGGGCGCAGGAAGAAAACCGACGGCAGCCAAAGGATGACGATGAAATGCGTGGATGATTTTCGCCTGCGGTTCGGCAAGCGGGAGCTGGTGCCGATCGTGGTCGGCGGCATGGGCGTGGACATCTCGACCGCCACGCTCGCGCTCGAGGCCGCGCGCCTGGGCGGCATCGGCCACATCTCCGACGCCATGGTGCAGACCGTCTCGGACCGGCGCTTCAAGACGCACTTCGTCAAGGAGAAGACCAAGCTGTACAAGTTCAACGTCGCCAGCTCCGACAAGTCCGCGATCCAGTTCGACCTGGGCCGGCTCGCGGAGGCGACGCAGAACCACGTGGGCCGCACCATGGAGGCCAAGCGCGGCAACGGCATGATCTTCGTGAACTGCATGGAAAAGCTCACGATGAACGCCCCGCGCGAGACGCTGCGCGTGCGCATGAACGCCGCCCTCGACGCCGGCATCGACGGCATCACGCTGAGCGCGGGGCTCCACCTCGGCTCGCTGGCGCTGGTCGCGGACCACCCGCGCTTCCGCGACGCCAAGTTCGGCATCATCGTCTCGTCGCTGCGCGCGCTGCAGATCTTCCTGCGCAAGAACGCGCGGCTCGACCGGCTGCCCGACTACGTGGTGATCGAGGGCCCGCTCGCCGGCGGGCACCTGGGGTTCGGCGCCGACGACTGGGACAAGTACGACCTGCGCACGATCGTGGCCGAGATCCGCCAGTACATGCAGGCCGAGAAGCTGGACATCCCCCTCATCCCGGCGGGCGGCATCTTCACCGGCAGCGACGCCGTGTCCTACCTGGAGGAGGGCGCGGCGGCCGTGCAGGTGGCTACGCGCTTCACCGTGACGAACGAGTGCGGCCTGCCCGACAAGGTGAAGCAGGAGTACTTCAAGGCGAACGAGGACGAGATCGAGGTGAACATGATCTCGCCCACCGGCTACCCGATGCGCATGCTGAAGTCGAGCCCGGCCATCGGCGACGGCATCCGGCCCAACTGCGAGGCCTACGGCTACCTGCTGGACGCCTCGGGCAACTGCGCCTACATCACGGCCTACAACCGCGAAGTCGCCGCGCACCCGGGGGCGAAGAAGGTCTCGGTGATGGACAAGACGTGCCTGTGCACCGCCATGCGCAACTTCGACTGCTGGACCTGCGGCCACTACACCTACCGGCTGAAGGACACCTCGCGCAAGCTGGCCGACGGCAGCTACGAGCTCCTGACCGCGGAGCACGTCTTCCGCGACTACCAGTTCAGCACCGAGGGGAAGGTCGCGTTGCCGCAGTAGCCCCGGCGCTCGCGGGCGGCCCGGCGCGCTTCGGGCGCCATGATCGGCGCCGGAAGCGCGAAATCACATCATGCGGAAGTGGTGCAGGAAGCTGCGGCTCACCGGCAGCGTCTCGTCGCGGCCCTTGAGGTGGATGGTGGCCGTCTCGTTGGCGCCCTTCACGACGTGCGCCACGGCGCGCAGGTTGACCACCACGGAGCGGTGCACCTGCACGAACTGCCCGCCGTCGAGCTGCGCGGCGAGCTCCCTGAGCGGCGTGCGCACCAGGCCCTCGACGCGCTCGCCCTCGGGCGAGCGCCAGGCCACGAGCGTGTACTTGTCGTCGGAGCGCAGGAAGTCCACCTCGTCGACCGAGACCACGCGCAGCTTCTGGCCGACCGCCGCGCGCAGCCAGCGAAGCGCGGCGGGAGCCACACCCCCCGCGAGCCGCGAAGCCACCTGCTCCACCTGCGCCTCGGTGTCGGGCGCGCCCTTGCCGGCACGCAGCCTTTCCTTGACCCGCCCGGCCGTGTCGGCGAGACGCGAGAGTTCCACCGGCTTCACGAGGTAGTCGAGCGCGCCCTGCTCGAAGGCCTGCACCGCATACTGGTCGTAGGCCGTCACGAACACCACGTGCGCGCGCCGGCCGATGAAGCGCGCGGCCTCCACGCCCGACAGGCCCGGCATGTGCACGTCGAGAAAGCAGACGTCGGGCTTGAGGGCCTCGAAGCTCTCCACCGCGAGGCGGCCGCTGCGCACCTGTACCACGACCTCCAGCTCGGGCCAGGCCTGGGCGAGCAGGCGCACGAGGGATTCGCGCAGCAGCGGCTCGTCGTCCGCGACCAGGGCGGTGGGGCGGCGCCCGCTCATGCGGCGGCCCTCCTCGCCGGGAAGGCGATCTCGGCGACCGCGCCACGCGGCTCGCCGGGCCGAAGCGCGAGCGTCGCCTCCTTCCCGTAGGCGAGCTCGAGGCGCTCGCGCAGGTTCGCGAGCCCCGTTCCCGCCCCCTGCGCGCCGCTCGCCAGGCCCATGCCCGTGTCCGCGACCTGCACCACGCAGCGCCCGCCGTCCACGCTTGCGCGCACGTCGATGCGCCCGCCCTCCTCGCTCGGGTCGATGCCGTGGCGCACGGCATTCTCGGCCAGCGTGAGTACGGCCATGGGCGGGCAGGCGAGCGCCCTGGCCGCCTCGTCGGCCTCGATCGAGAAGCGCAGCCGGTCGGGCATGCGCATGTGCATCACCTCGAGGTAGGCGCGAACGAGGTCCAGCTCCTGTCCGAGCGTGGCTTCCGGCTCGTGCAGTCGCGGCACCGCGGCCCTCAGGTACGCGATGAGGTTGTCCAGCACGGCGGGGGCCTTGGGCGAGCCCGTGACGACGAGCTCGCGCACGTTGGCGAGCGTGTTGAAGAGGAAGTGCGGCTCCACGCGGGCCTGCAGCATCCGCAGGCGCGCGTCGAGCGCCTTCCTTTCCAGCTCGCTTCGCTCCAGCTCGAACGCGAGCGCCTGGCTGCGCGCCTCGTCCTTGATCTGGCCGAAGAGCGCCGACACCGCGATCCAGGGCGTGACGAGCAGGCCGAAAAGGCTCATGAACAGGAAGCCCGTCTGGCGCTTCTCGTTCAGGTACCACGGCGGCTGGTCGCCCAGCGTCGTCACGACGTAGGCGAGGAGCACGCCCAGCGGCACCGCGACGGCCGCGGCCGCGACCTGCAGCGCCCAGCGCGCGAGCCACTGCGGCAGGCGCGCGGGCCAGCGCTCGACGAGGCCGAAGGCGCCGATCACGACGACCCCGGCGAGGAAGAGGCGCCCGATGAGGACGCGGTACGGCGCCTCCCACGTCGGCAGCATCAGCAGGCTCACGACCGCGCAGGTGACGAAGGCGACCTTCAGGCGGCGCCAGCCGAACACGCGGCGGATGGCGGAGGTCGAGGCAGTGGCTTGGACGGCAGGCATGGCGTAACGATAGCAGCCGCGAAATCCCCCGGCCGCCGGAAACGGGGGCGCGCCGCCCCTGCTTTCCGTGGCTCGTCCGCCGGGGCCGCGGCTCGCGACGCGCAACCGTCGCTCGTCGCAAACCGGTTCCCGGTTCGCCGCCGCTCCCCCACAGTCCGCTCCATCCAAGGGACAGGAGAACACGATGTCGCGATTCCGGAAGCAATGGCAGGCACTTTGCCTCGCCGGGTGCCTCATGCTGGTACAGGCCGCGTTCGCGGCGGACGCCCCGCGCGGCCCGCTGATGAGCGTTCAATGGCTGCTCGAAAACCGGGGGCGCGAAGACGTGCTCGTGCTGGACGCATCGCCCCCGCCGATGCACGCGGCCGGGCATATCCCGGGCGCGGTGAGCGCGAGCTTCATGTCCTACGGCGTCGAGGACGTGTCGCCCGCGGCGATGCGGGCGCTCTTCGAGGCCTGGGGCGTGAGCACGGGCCGCAGGGTGGTGGTCTACGACCAGGGCGACCCGATGTGGGCCACGCGCCTCTTCTTCGACCTGCACCGCCACGGCTTTCCCCTCGCGGACCTCTTCGTCCTGGACGGGGGCCTGCACAAGTGGAAGGAGCTCGGCGGGCCGGTCACGAAGGACGCGACACCCGCGCCGCCCAAGGGGGACTTCCCGGTGGCCGCGGTGCGGGAGGAGGAACGCGTGAGGCTTCCGGAGGTGTTCGCTGCCACGGGCGCGCCGGAAAAGGCCACGCTGGTGGAGGCGCTCGATCCCGGCTGGCACTACGGCGAGACGGCGTTCTTCGGCCGCGGCGGGCACATCCCGAACGCGATCATGCTGCCGGCGAACGACCTCTACAACGCCGACCGCACCTTCAAGTCCCCAGGCGAGATGCGGCGCATGCTCGGGCACCTCGGCATCCGGCCCGACCGGCCCGTCTACACGTACTGCGGCGGCGGCGTGGCGGCGAGCGTGCCGTGGTTCGCGCTGAAGTTCCTGCTGGGCTACCCCGACGTGCGGCTCTACGTGGGGTCGGCGCTGGAATGGGTGCGCGACGAGCGCGGCCTGCCGGTCTGGACCTGGGACGCGCCCTACCTCATGCGCGACACCGCGTGGGTCGGCACCTGGGGCGGGCGCACGATGCGGATGTACGGGGTCTCGCGCATGGGCGTCGTGGACGTGCGCGAGGCGCAGGCCTTCGCGTTCGGCCACGTGCCGTTCGCGGCGAACGTCCCCGCGTCCGTCTTCCGCGAGCACCTCGCCTCGCCCGCGAAGCTGGCGGAGATCCTCGCGCAGGCGGGGGTGAGCGGCGCGCACGAGGTGGTGGTGGACTCCGGCGCGGGGCTCGACAGGGATTCGGCGCTCGCCTTCCTCATGCTCGAGCGCCTCGGGGTCGCGAAGGTCTCCATCTTCCGCGACTCGCACGACAAGGCGGTGAAGGCGGGCATGGCGCTCGCAACCGATGCCGACGCGAAGAAGTCGCCCGCGCGGCCGGCCGCGCCGTATGCGGTGAGCGCCAGGCCCGACCCCGTGATCGCTGGCACGGCGCCTGCGAAAGGCGATGTTCCCCGGGTCTTCGTGGCCGCCGGCCAGGAGAAGCCCGCGCGCCTGCCCGAAGGCAAGGTGGTCCACGTGCCGTACGCAGATCTCGTCGACGCGGAAGGTGCGCCCAGGGCAGCCAAGGAGGTCTGGAAGATCCTCGCCAAGGCGGGCGTCCCGCGCTATGCGGAGCTCGTGGCGTTCTCCGACGACCCGGGCGAGGCGGCAGTGGCCTACTTCGTCCTCAAGCTGATGGGGTTCCCGGACGTGAAGGTGCTGGCGAGGTAGGCCTCGGGCAATCGTCCGGTCATTCAGGCGGCGCCATTCGGCGGCACGATCGAGTCCCTGAAAACGCTGGCCCGGCGAGGCAATGTGCCTTGGAGTGCTCGCGGTCTATTGCCGCGGCCGTGACGGGCGCGAAACCTCGATGGCCCGAACGCTTTCGCGGTTCCGCTCCGCAATGCGCCGGAAGCCGGCACTTATCTCCGGGTCCGTGGCCACCCGCTCCCAGTAGAGCGTCGCAGCCGGCACCGCGGCCGCCCACGCTTCCAGCACGCCGGCATGCGGTGCAGGCGGCTCGAATCCCGGATCCGGCATCGGGTCCTCGTCGCGCGGCCGGTAGCGCATCGGCAGCATGTCGTAGGCGGGGGAAAGCGAGAACCGCCGCGAGAACGGCCCGGAGGAGAAAAGGCTCACGTTGCCGAAATGCATGTCCTCGTTGGCAATGAGCATCCCGAAGGCCTCCAGGAACGCCAGATGCCCGGCGTCCTCCGATGGGAGCATTCCGGCGCCCACCAGGCGCTCGCCGGCAAGCGAGTAGCGGTCGCGGCTTCCGAAGAATTCGTCGTCGACGGCCCCCAGCGTGACGACCCCGCGGCGCCCGTCGGCGCCCACGCGGTCGAATCGCTCGACCTCGAGGTAGGCCCGGTCGCCGATGACGATGTGCCGCCCTCGCGAAGCATCGACGCCGGATTGTTCGATCATCTCCAGGGCGATCGACTCGCAGCGCAACAGGTCGCCCCAGCGTTGGCCCTCGGGGGTGGACAGCGGCGGCGAGAACTTCACGAGCGCGTGGTGGAACCCGCGCACGGGGTTCTCGCGGGCGACCTCGAACTTCGGCTGCTCGCCCCCCGCGGACGATCCGACGGGCTCGCCGTCCCGCGCCAGTTGCGCCAGGCGCGGATACTCGCGGTCGATCTCGTCATCACCCACGAAATGCCGCCGCGCCCGCGCGAGAAGCCGGTCCATGCTCTCCCGCCCGAGCACGAGGTTGCCCACGCAGTCCTCGCCAGCCCTCGCGAGCGCGATCGTCACGTGATCGCTCCCCCAGTCGGCGATGCGCGGCGGGGCACCCAAGTGGCTGTGTTGCCGCGGGAAGCTGCGGCCCAGGTAGCCTTGCGGGCGCATGTCCTGCAGGAAGTAAGGCAAGTCCGGAAAGACCCGACCGAGGCCCTCTGGCGGCTGCAGCCAGTAACGCCCGCCCGAGATCGAGTACAGCACCCCGGCCTTCGTGGGGCTTCCGGCCTCGTCGACCGTGTACAGCGGGAATTCCGAGCCCACCGTGGCGATCGCGCGCGCCGCGCCGTATCGCGTGGCCTTGCCGCGCCCGAACATCGAGATCTGTCCTGCGCCAGCCGCCACCGCCCGTGAGAGCGAGGGCTGGCTGATCGCCAGTTGGCGGCAGATTTCTTCCGAGGCCATCGGCCCGGAAGTGCGCAGGAGCACCTCCAGACGCTGCCGGGTTGAATCTGTTGGTGAATTGATCGCCACTTTAAAAACTAATTCATAAACAATGAGCTAAAATTAAAATGAATAGATTCATGCATTGTATACCATGCGTGAATTTCGAACAATCCCGGTTCCGACCGCTCGCGCAGGCTCATAGCTTGCAGGCATTCCCTAGCGCGGACTGCGGTATTGAATCGCCTCGGCAACCTCCGCCGCGCCCACGCCCGGCCGGCCGGCCAGGTCCGCGACCGTGCGCGCCACCTTGAGCACGCGATGGAACGACCGCGCCGAGAGCGACAGGCGCGAGAGGGCGTCGCGCAGGAGCTTCAGCGCCGCCGCGTCCGGTGCGCAGTACTTCTCCACCTCGCCCGCCGCGACGAGCGCGTTGGGCCGGCCCTGGCGCTCGAGTTGCCTCGCGCGCGCCGACTCCACCCGCGCACGCACGGCCGCCGAGGGCTCGCCCCCCGGTGAGTCGGCGAGGTCGTTCGCCCGTAGCGCCGGCACCTCCACTTGCAGGTCGATACGGTCGAGCAACGGCCCGGAGATCCGGCTTCGGTATCCCGCGATGCGATCCGGCGAGCAGGCGCAGCGCCCCGAGTAGTGACCCAGATAGCCACACGGACAGGGAGGCGTTGCCTTTTTGCCATTC
>JAMPXV010000111.1 GCA_023700985.1 Lysobacter sp. | reverse complement strand
TCCCGGAGGGAGAGGGAGGATCGGCTCCCCTCTCCTTCAGGAGAGGGGCTGGGGGTGAGGTCAGACAACGATGTTCACCAGCCGGCCCGGCACCACGACGACCTTCTTCGCGGGCTTGCCTTCCATGAACTTCACCGCCGCCTCGGAGGCGAGCGCGGCCTTCTCGATCTCCTCCTTCGAGGCCGTCGCCGGCACGGCGACGTGCCCGCGGAGCTTGCCGTTCACCTGCAGCACCAGCTCCACGGTGTCCTGCACCAGCGCGGCCTTGTCGACCTCGGGCCAGGGCTGGTCGAGGAGCCGCGTGCCGGGGCGAAGCTCGGCCCAGAGCACGGTGGTGACGTGCGGCACGACGGGCGATAGGAGCAGCACGGCGTTCTCGAGGACCTCCTGCGCCACGGCGCGCGCGGCGGGCGAGGCGTCCTTCACGTCGGTGAGGGCGTTGAGCAGCTCCATCACCGCGGCGATCGCGGTGTTGAACTGCAGGCGACGGCCGTAGTCGTCGCCCACCTTGTCGATGGTCCTGTGCAGCTTGAAGCGCAGGTCCTTCAGCTCCTTCGCAGCCTCGCCCGGCGCGCGGCCGGCGACCGGCCCGCCCGCCTCGAGGTGGTCGTGCACGAGCTTCCACAGGCGCTTCAGGAACCGGAAGGAACCCTCGACGGAGGTGTCGGACCAGAGGATCGTGTCGGTGGGCGGGCTCGCGAACATCACGTAGAGGCGCGCGGTGTCCGCGCCGTAGCGGTCGATGAGGTCCTGCGGGTCGACGCCGTTGCGCTTCGACTTGGACATCGTGCCGATGCCGCCATAGTCGACGGGGCTGCCGTCGGCCCGAAGCGCGACCGAGGCGATCTTCCCCTCGGTATCGGCCTTCACTTCGACCTCCTCGGGCGCGAAGTAGGCGATGCCGCCCTTGTCCGTGCGCCGGCTGAAGATGTGGTTGAGCACCATCCCCTGCGTGAGCAGGTTCCTGAACGGCTCGTCCACCTTCACCAGTCCCATGTCGCGCATCGCCTTGGTCCAGAAGCGCGCGTAGAGCAGGTGCAGGATGGCGTGCTCGATGCCGCCGATGTACTGGTCCATCGGCATCCAGTAGTCGGCGCGCGCGTCGACCATGGCCTTCGCGCCGGGGCAGGTGTAACGGAAGAAGTACCAGGACGAGTCGACGAAGGTGTCCATCGTGTCCGTCTCGCGCCGCGCGTCGCCGCCGCACTGCGGGCACTGGCACTGGTAGAACGCGGGGCTCTTCGCGAGCGGGCTGCCGCTGCCGTCGGGCACGAGATCCTCGGGGAGCACGACGGGGAGCTGGTCGTCGGGCACGGGCACGTCGCCGCACGCCGGGCACAGGATCATCGGGATGGGCGTGCCCCAGTAGCGCTGGCGCGAGATGCCCCAGTCGCGCAGGCGGAACTGCTTGCGCTTCTCGCCCAGCCCCATCACGCCCAGGTCCGCGGCTACCGCGTTGATCGCGGCCGGTTGCGCCATGCCGTCGAACTTGCCGGAATTCACGCACACGCCCGGCGCCTCGTACCACTCCTGCCACGCGTCGGTGGAATAGGGCTGGCCGTCCACGTCGATGACCTGCGTGATCGCGAGGCCGTACTTCTTCGCGAAGGCGAAGTCGCGCTCGTCGTGGCCCGGCACCGCCATCACCGCGCCCTCGCCGTAGCCCATGAGCACGTAGTTGCCGACCCAGACCTCGACCGGCTTCCTCGTGAAGGGGTGCAGCACGAAGAGGCCCGTGGGCATCCCCTTCTTCTCCATCGTGGCGAGGTCGGCCTCCATGACGCCGCCCTTCCTGCACTCCTCGATGAAGGCGGCGAGCGCCGGGTTGCCCTTGGCCGCCTCGGCGGCCAGCGGGTGCTCCGCGGCGACGGCGGCGAAGGTGATGCCCATGATCGTGTCGGCGCGGGTGGTGTAGACCTTGAGCCCCTTGTTGCCGTCGTTCATCCGGCGGGCCGTCTCTTCGGCGTAGGGCAGGGTGAACTCGACGCCGTAGGAGCGGCCGATCCAGTTGCGCTGCATCTGCTTCACCTGCTCCGGCCACGCCAGCCCGTCGAGCGCGTCCACCAGCTCGTCGGCGTACTGCGTGATGCGCAGGTACCACATGGGGATCTCGCGCTTCTCGACGGTGGCCCCGGTGCGCCAGCCCTTGCCGTCGATCACCTGCTCGTTCGCGAGCACCGTCTGGTCGACCGGGTCCCAGTTCACCGTGCCCGTCTTGCGGTAGGCGATGCCCTTCTCGCGCATGCGCAGGAAGAACCACTGGTTCCAGCGGTAGTAGTCCGGCGAGCAGGTGGCCACCTCGCGAGTCCAGTCGATGGCGAAGCCGAGCGACTGGAGCTGGCGCTTCATGTAGGCGATGTTCTCCCACGTCCACTTCGCGGGCGGCACGCCGTTGGCCATGGCGGCGTTCTCGGCGGGCAGGCCGAAGGCGTCCCAGCCCATGGGCTGAAGGACGTTGAACCCCTTCATGCGCAGGAAGTGGGCCAGCGCGTCGTTGATCGAGTAGTTGCGCACGTGCCCCATGTGCAGCTTTCCCGACGGGTAGGGGAGCATGCCCACGTTGTAGTACTTGGGCTTTGCGGAGGCGTCGGGGGCGACGAAGGCCTTCGTATCGGCCCACTCCTTCTGGACGGCGGGCTCGAGGGTCTTCGGCTGGTATTGGGCTTGCATTGCGATTCTCGATCGGGGCGCGTGTTGTGCGATGCGCAAATTATAGCAGCGGGGTCGCCCAAGCCCTTGATTTGCCATGCGCTATCGCGGCCGGGAACTCGTGCGACGCAGCGCTTGTCAGGAGCTTCGGTGCCCTTTCCTTTGCGGGGCACCGCAGATAGTGGGGCAATACGTTGGGGGCGCCTTCGGGCGCCCCGATTTTTTCAGGGCCGGATCGCCACGCGTCGCATCGTGGCGGCGAAGAGAAGCCCGGCCGCCAGAAAGAGCGCCGCGGAAAGCGCGAGCGCCAGCCGGGCGCCGATCATCGTGGCGAGCGCGCCGCCGGCCAGGGCCCCCGCGAGCGTGGCCACCTGCTCGAGGGTCCGGACCCCCGCATCGGCCCGCGCCAATGACTCGGGCGCCACGGCAGTCTGACGCCAGGTCCGGTCGTGGATGTCGAACAGGGTGCGGCCGCCGTCGCCGATGACCTGGTGGGCGACCAGCAGGGCGCCCCCTGCGATCGTGGGCGCGGCAGCCAGGGGAACGAGGCAAGCGCCGAGCGTGAGCAGCGCGAGCCCCGCCGCCATCGCCCCCGCGGAGCCGAAGCGCCGCCCCCAGGCCGGCGAAAGGTAGGCGCCCGCCAGCGAGCCGATTCCGCCCGCGGCGAAGATCACGCCGAGCGTCCCGGTCTCGAAGCCGATGTCGCGCGCGACGAAGATCATGTAGCTGGTGCCGGCGAGGCTCGAGCCCAGCGCGAGGATCGCGCCGGTGGCCGCGAGGACGCGCAACGAGGGCGTGCGCCGTACCAGCGCGAGCCCCTCCCGCGCGTCGTCCAGGACCTGTCCCAGCCGCCCGGTCGCGCGGCTCCGCGTCGCGGCGCCGGGTACCTCCGGTACGCCGCGCAGGCAGGAGGCCGAGGCGACGTAGCTCAGCGCGTCGACGACGAGGGCCACGACCGCCCCGAGCCATTGGTACAGGTATCCCCCCAGTGCGAAAGCCGCGGACTCCGACGCGCTCGAGCAGGCCGCGACCTGCGCGTTGCTTCTCGGCAGCGCGTCGGCCGGCAGCGCCTGCGCCATCCAGGCGGAGCGCGCCAGCTCGAACGCAACCGTGAGGAGGCCGGTCATCGCCGCCGAGGCGACGAGCATCCAGAACTCGAGGCGGCCGCTCGCCGCCAGCGCCGCGAGCCCGAGCAGCAGGAGCGCCCGCCCCGCGTCCGCGATGAGCATCGTCGCGCGCTTGCCTGCCCGGTCCACGATGCCGCCGAGCACCAGCGTTCCGGCGGCGCCGGCGGCGACGTCCGCCACGAGAAGCAGGCCCATCTGCCACGGCTCGACCTCGAGCGCCAGCGCCGCGAGCCAGGGAATGGCCACGCGGCTCAGCATCGAGCCGAAATTCGATACGGTCTCGGCGGCGAGGACCCGGCGAAACCCGTTCACGCGTTCGCCGGTGTCGCCGGTGAAAAAAGGCCGCGGAGCATGAGGGGGCCGTCCCCAGCCGTGAAATAATTGCAGCCTAGCAAAGTTCGAACCCCATGCCCGATCTCCTTTCCGGTCTCAATCCCGAGCAGCTCCGGGCCGTCACCCTTCCGCGCGAATCCGCCCTGATCCTCGCCGGCGCCGGCAGCGGCAAGACGCGCGTCCTCACCACGCGCATCGCCCACCTCATCCAGTCCGGAAGCGTGAGCCCGGCGGGGGTGCTCGCGGTCACGTTCACCAACAAGGCGGCGCGCGAGATGCTTACGCGGCTGTCGGCCATGCTTCCCATCAACACGCGCGGCATGTGGGTGGGTACCTTCCACGGGCTGTGCAACCGGCTCCTGCGCACGCACCACCGCGAGGCGAGCCTCCCGCAGCTCTTCCAGATCCTCGACTCCGGCGACCAGCTCTCGATGGTCAAGCGCCTGGCCAAGGCGCAGAACCTCGACGAGGAGAAGTTCGCCCCGCGCCAGCTGCAGTCGTTCATCAACCACTGCAAGGAAAGCGGCCAGCGCGCCAACGCCGTGGAGGCGGGCGACGACTTCACGCGCCGCATGGTCGCCTTCTACGCCGACTACGACGCGCAGTGCAACCGCGAGGGCGTGGTCGACTTCGCGGAGCTGCTGCTGCGCACCTTCGAGCTGCTGGCGCGCAACCTCGACCTCCTCACCCACTACCAGGAGCGCTTCCGCTACATCCTGGTCGACGAGTTCCAGGACACCAACAAGCTGCAGTACAAGTGGATCCGCATGCTCGCCGGGACGAACGGGTGCGTGTTCGCCGTCGGGGACGACGATCAGTCCATATACAGGTTTCGAGGCGCCGACGTCGGCAACATGAACGAGTTCCTGCACGACTTCGGCGTGCGCGAAGTGGTGAAGCTGGAGCAGAACTACCGCTCCCAGGGCTCGATCCTCGACGCGGCCAACGCGGTCATCGCGCAGAACAAGGCGCGCCTGGGCAAGAACCTGTGGACGGCGGAGGGCCGCGGCGAGGCGCTGCGCATCTTCGCCGCCGCAACCGACGAGGAGGAGGCGCGCTTCGTCGTCGACGAGGTGAAGCAGCTGCACCGCGAGGGCACGGCGCTCGCCGACATGGCGCTCCTGTACCGCTCCAACGCCCAGTCGCGCATCCTCGAGCACTCGCTCTTCCGCGCCGGGATCTCCTACAAGGTGTACGGGGGCCTGCGCTTCTTCGAGCGCCAGGAGGTGAAGCACGCGCTGGCCTACCTGCGCCTGGCCGCCAACCTCGACGACGACGGGGCCTTCTCGCGCGTGGTGAACTTCCCGCCGCGCGGCATCGGGGCGCGCACCATCGAGCAGCTCCAGGAGGCGGCGGCCTCCGGCCTGGGCAGCCTCGCGCGCGCCGCGAAGGCGGGCGCGGTGCCCGGCCGCGGGGGTGCGGCCATCGCGGGCTTCATGGCGATCGTGGAGCGCCTGCGCGTGGCCTCCGAGTCCCTCACGCTCCCGGAGCTCATCGACGAGGTGCTGGCCGCCTCGGGACTCAAGGACCACTATGCCTCCGAGCGCGACGGGCAGGACCGCGTCGAGAACCTGAACGAGCTGGTGAACGCGGCGACCCTCTTCAACGAGGAGTTCGAGATCGGCGTCGAGCCCGCGGGCGAGGCCCAGGAGGACGTGGCCCCCGTGCCCGGGACGCACCAGCAGCAGGTGCTGGCCGCCTTCCTCTCGCACGCGAGCCTGGAGGCGGGCGAGCACGAGGCCGCCGCGGGCGAGGACGCGCTGCAGCTCATGACGGTGCACTCGTCCAAGGGGCTCGAGTTCGACGCGGTGTTCCTGGGCGGGCTCGAGGAGGGCCTCTTTCCCCACGACAACAGCCTGAACGAGGACGGCGGCATCGAGGAGGAGCGCCGCCTCATGTACGTGGCCATCACCCGCGCCCGCAAGCGCCTGTACCTGTCGTACGCCGGCAGCCGCATGCTGCACGGCCAGCCGCGCTACGGGATCGTCTCGCGATTCGTCGAGGAGATCCCGCCCGAGCTCTGCAAGTGGATCGTCCTGCCGGAGAAGCAGGCCTGGGCCTCGCCGCAGAAGTCGTCCTGGGACAAGCCCGCCTGGGGCGGCGGAGGAGGCGGCCGCGGCGAGGCATGGTCCTCCGGCGGCGGCCGCGCCCCGCAGGCCGACCCGCGCCAGTACTCGACCGCGCCGCGGGCGAACTTCGAGACCGCGCGCCCCGACGAGCATCCCTTCGCCATCGGCGCCAACGTGCGCCACGCCAAGTTCGGCGAGGGGGTGGTGATCAACTTCGAGGGCCGCGGGCTCGACGCCCGGATCCAGGTGCGCTTCCGCACCGAGGGCACCAAGTGGCTGGCCCTCCAGTACGCCAAGCTCGCCCCGGCCTGAGGATCGGCTTTACGCGGCGCCCGCCCGGGCGGAAGATGGCCCACCCCGATCCGGGGACTTCCTTCAGGGAGGGGACCATGCACAGGCATCCATCGAGGATTTCGGTCGCAGCGCTCCTGACGGCCGCTGCATTCGCCACGGCACTGCCGGCCGCAGCCCAGCAGAAGGTCGAGGCCAGGCCATTGGCGAGCGCGGAGCTCGACGTCCCGGGCGTCGTCGCCGACGTGATCGAGTCGACGCGCAAGGAAGGCGTTCTCACGGTGCGGGTGCGCTTCCGGAACACCGGCGACAAGCCCGTGAAGTTCCTGCTCGCGGGATCGGGCCGGTACGACGACAACTACCTGTCCGCAGGCAACGTGAAGTACACGGTGATCCGCGACGCGAAGAAGCACCCCGTGGCGACACCGACGGACGGAGGCGGCTGGCTGGAGCCGAAGATCGCGAAGGGCGGGTCGTGGAACTGGTGGGCCAAGTTCCCCGCGCCGCCGGCGGACCGGACGAAGTACACGCTCTACCTGAAGGTCGGGCCGCCGATCGACGACGTGCCGATCATCGACAAGCCCTGACGGTCGCCTGGGGCGGGTGAAACGGGGAGCCCGCGGAAGCGTTCAGTCTTCGGCCGTCTTCGCCGCTTCCGCTTCCTCGAACACGTCCGCGTAGCCGGTGTAGGTGCTCGCCACCATCACGGGGATGACCACCAGCAGGCCCAGGCCCCAAGGCAGCGCCCCGGCCACGAAGACGACGGTGAGCGCGACCCCGTAGGCGAGCATCGCGCCCAGGTTGGAGAGCGCCGCGAACATGCTCCAGCGCACCGCGTGGGCGGTGGAGATCTCGTGAAAGGCGAGGATCGCCGGCGCGAACCACAGGGCGCCCTTGACCACGGCGGTGAGCGCCAGGCCCACGAGCAGGATCCACTCCTTGCCCTTCAGCAGCCGCACGTAGTCGGTGATGGTGGCGATCTCCTCGCCCTCGCCCGCGCCCGGCAGCCCCAGCATCGACATCAGGAAGAAGATCGCGATCTCCGCCACGAGGAGGAGCGCGCCCAGGTTCACGAGCGGCCTGAGCGGCAGCCGGAACCCGAGGAAGAGGTCGCCCATTTCCGGCGCCTCGCCCGCGAGCTGCTTGCGCGCGGCGATCGCGAAGCTCGCGAAGAAGACGGGCTGCAGCAGGTTCGCGGCTACCCCGCCGATCACCGGCACCAGCACGAGTGCCAGCGTGATGAGCATCCAGCCGGCGGAAAGCCCCATCCAGACCATGGGCGCCTGACGGAAGTGCCCCCACCCGCCGACGAGCCAGGCGGGCCCGCGCGAGGAGCGCACGTCGCGGACGCGGATGGCGTGCGGCACCGGCCCGGTTCCCTCAGTCACCGGCCGCGTCCAGGGGGCGCGCGTGCACGATGTGGTGCTCGAGAAGCCGCCGCGAGAACCCGTGGTCCTTGGGGATCGTCATCTCGGAGGCCTTCGGGAAGTGGTTGTACTCCAGCCGCCCGAGCCAGGTGCGCAGCGCCGCCCGCCGCAGCATCACGGGCCAGAGGCTGCGCTCGAGGTCGGTGAGGGGGCGGTGCGCGTCGTAGCCCTCCAGGAGCGCTTCCGTGCGCTCCGGGTCGAGGGCGGCGAGGGAATCGGTGCACCAGTCGTTGGCGGTGATGGCCACGTCGTAGAGGAGCGCGTCGTCGCAGGCGAAGTAGAAGTCGATGACCCCGCCCTCGCCCTCCTCGTCCCACAGCACGTTGTCGCGGAAAAGGTCGCCGTGGATCACCCCCTTCGGCAGCACCGTGTCGTCGTGCATCGCCTGGTAGCGGTTCTCGCTGTCGATGAGCGCGGCTTCGCCCGCGGTGACCTTCGTGCGCACGCGCTGCGCGAAGCCCTCGCGCCAGTCCTGGCCGCGCCAGTTGGCGAGCCCCGCGTCGTACTCGAGGCCCGCCTCGTGGATGTCGGCGAGGATGCGGCCCACCTTGCGGCACTGCTCCGGCGTGGGCGAGAGGTGCGGCACGCCGGGCAGGCGCGTCACGATCACGGCGGGCTTGCCGGCCACCTCGGCGAGGAAGCCGCCCTCCTGCAGCGCCATGGGCGCCGGGCAGCGGATGTCGTGCTCCGCGAGGTGGTGCATGAGCCCCACGTAGAAGGGCAGGTCCTCGCGGGGAATCTTCTCGAAGAGCGTGAGCACGTACTGCCCCGTGGTCGTCCCGAGGAAGTAGTTGGTGTTCTCGATGCCCTGGGCGATGCCCTCGAGGCTCTCGAGCTCGCCGAGGGTGTAGTGCGCGAGGAGGGCGCGCGCCTCGTCGCTCGAGACTGGCGTGAAGACGGACATTCTATTGAAACCGTTGGGAGGCTAGAACTCGAGGAGCACCCACTGCGGCACGCGCAGGCCGGAATCCAGGTTGTCCTGGCGCGCGAACTGGCCATCCCCCCTGTGGTCGATGAGCACGTAGGGCCGGCCGTGGGCGGGCGTGACCTTCATCATGTAGAGCTTGCCCTTGATGCGGTACTCGGAGACCGTGTTTTCGCCGTCCTTGCGGATCGTCACCTGGGGCTCGAGCGCCGGATCGTTCTCGACCACCGCGGGCGGCGGGGGCGGCTCCTCCAGCGGCTTCGTCCCGGGCGGCAGCGGGCGGGGCGCGGACTGCGCGAAGGCGCCGGCGGCGACCAGGAGGGCGAGGGTGGCGAAGAGGAGGCGCATCACGGTGCTCGGTAGCGGATTCCAGTGTAGCACTTGGACTACGCCGGCGCCGGCCCGTTCCGGGCCCGCGCGCTCACAGCGTGAACTCCGCCTCGCGCTCGGCGGGCGAGGGCGCGAAGCCGCGCGCGTGGTAATGGTCGAAGATCGCGTCGACCACCGCCTGCGGGTCGTCGATCACCTGCAGGAGCTCCGGGTCGCCGGCACCCACCAGCCCGTCGACGGCGAGCCGGTCGCGGATCCAGTCGGTCAGGCCGCGCCAGAAAACCGAGTCCACCAGGATGAGCGGCACCCGGCGGATCTTGCCCGTCTGCACCAGCGTGAGCGCCTCGAAGAGCTCGTCGAGGGTGCCGAAGCCGCCGGGCAGCATCACGAAGGCCGAGGAGGCCTTCGTGAACATCACCTTGCGCGCGAAGAAGTGCTGGAAGGTGTGCGAGATGTCCTGGTAGGGGTTGGCGTGCTGCTCGTGCGGAAGCTGGATGTTGAGCCCCACGCTGGGGCTCGTGCCGGCGAAGGCGCCCTTGTTGGCCGCCTCCATGATGCCGGGGCCGCCGCCGGAGATGACCGCGAAGCCCGCGTCCGAAAGGCGCCGGGCGATGTCCTCGGCCAGCAGGTACTCGCGGGAACCGGCTTTCACCCGCGCGCTGCCGAAGATCGTGACCGCCGGCTGGATGGTGCGCAGCCGCTCGGTGGCGGTGACGAACTCTGCGATAATTTCGAACATCCGCCACGCCTCGCGCGCCGAGGACTGCACGCCGTGCGTGGACTGCGGGTCGGACGGTTTCGGAATCTTCTTGTGCATGCGGGCCCCGAGCGGTGACATGAACGACACGAAAAAGCGCCTGCTGCTCGTCGATGCCTCGAGCTACCTCTTCCGCGCGTTCCACGCGATCCGGGAGATGAGGAGCCCCGCGGGCGAGCCCACCAACGCCATCTTCGGCGTGGTGAGCATGCTGCGCAAGCTTCGGCAGGACTACCCGTCCGATTATATCGCCGCGGTCTTCGACCCCAAGGGAAAGACCTTCCGCGACGAGATCTACCCCGACTACAAGGCCACCCGGCAGGCCATGCCCGAGGACCTGGCGGCGCAGATCGAGCCGCTCTTCGAGCTGATCCGCGCGCTGGGCTGGCCGCTCGTGGTGATCGAGGGCGTGGAGGCCGACGACGTGATCGGCACGCTGGCCCGCCACGCGGAGGGCGCGCACGGCTGGGACACGCTCATCTCCACGGGCGACAAGGACCTCACGCAGCTCGTGAGCGGGCGCATCACGTGGATGAACACGATGTCGAACGAGGTCCTCGACCCGAAGGGCGTGGAGGCCAAGTTCGGCGTGCCGCCGGAGCGCATCGTCGACTACCTCGCCCTCATGGGCGACGCCGTGGACAACGTGCCGGGCGTGGACAAGGTGGGCCCGAAGACCGCGGCGAAGCTCATCCAGGAGTACGGCTCGCTCGAGGGCGTGATGGCGCACGCGGACGAGGTGAAGGGCGTGGTGGGCGAGAACCTCCGGAAGGCGCTCGCATGGCTGCCCACGGGGCGCAGCCTCGTCACGGTGAAGACGGACGTGGCGCTGCCCTTCGGGATCGAGTCGCTGGTGATGGGCGAGCCGGACAGGGAGAAGCTTGCGGCGCTCTACGAGCGCTTCGGGTTCCGCGGCATGCGGGAGGCGCTGCTGAAGGGGGAGGGGGGAGAAGGCGCACCCTCATCCCCGGCCCTTCTCCCAAGGGAGAAGGGAGAAAAGCGCTCCCCTCTCCCGCTTGCGGGAGAGGGGTCGGGGGTGAGGGCCGGGGGTGAGGGTGCCACCTTCGTCGCCACCCGCAACTACGAGATGGTGACGAGCCAGGCCGCCCTCGACCGCTGGATCGCGAAGATCGAGGCGGCGGAGCTCACCTGCTTCGACACCGAGACCACGAGCCTCGACCCGATGGCCGCGCAGGTCGTGGGCCTTTCCTTCTGCGTCGAGGCGGGCGAGGCCTGCTACGTCCCGCTCGCGCACCGCTACCCGGGCGCGCCCGACCAGCTGGACCGCGAGGCGGTGCTGGCGAGGCTCAAGCCGTGGTTCGGCTCGCCCGGCCACCGCAAGGTCGGGCAGAACGCCAAGTACGACCGGCACGTGCTGGCCAACCACGGCATCGAGGTGCAGGGCGTGGTCCACGACACGCTGCTCGCCTCCTACGTGCTGGAAAGCCACCAGCGCCACGACATGGATTCCCTCGCGATGCGCCACCTCGGTGCGAAGACCATCCTCTACGAGGAGGTCGCGGGCAAGGGCGCCTCGTCGATCCCGTTCGACCAGGTGGGCGTGGAGCAGGCGACGCAGTATTCCGCCGAGGACGCCGACGTCACCTTCCAGCTGCACGGCGCGCTGTGGCCGCGCATCGAGGCCGACGCGAAGTTGAGGCACATCTACGCCGGCATCGAGGTGCCCGTCTCCGGCGTGCTCCTCGCGATGGAGCGAAACGGC
>JAMPXV010000110.1 GCA_023700985.1 Lysobacter sp. | reverse complement strand
TTCTTCAACCTCGTGTGCGGCCTCGCCATGCTCGTGGCGAGCGGCCTGGCCGGCCTGCTCTGGGACCGGCTCGGCGCCTCGGCGACGTTCATCGCCGGAGCGGCGTTCTGCGTGGCCGCCCTGGTGGCGGTCGGATTCAGGCGAAACGCGATGCCTTGAGCCCGGCCGGGCCGATTGCACGTGATCGTTCGCGGCCCACCGCGGTGCTCGCGCCACCTTGTGGCGCACATTCCGCACCAGTATAGTGCGTCGACACCCTGGCAGGGCCCGATATGGCCGTGCCGTGCGGTGGCCCGCCGTTTGCTTCATGTGGTCAACCCTGCGTTCGAGCTACCGCGCGCATTCCGCATCGACCCCTTCAGGAGACCCATCATGAAAACGACCCGCCGTTCCTTCCTCACCGCCGGTGCCGCCGCCGGCGCCCTCGGCTTCCCGATGATCGCCAAGGCGCAATCGCCCATCACCTGGAAGATGACCAGCGCCTATCCCAAGGGCTCGCCCTTCTACATGGACGGCCCCGGCAGCGCCACCGACCTCGCCAAGCGCATCGAGGCGATGAGCGGCGGGCGCCTGAAGATCCAGGTCTACGGCGCGGGCGAACTCATCCCGGCCCTCGAGGGCTTCGACGCCGTGCGCGCCGGCACCGTCGAGATGAACCACGCCAACAGCTACTTCTGGACGGGCAAGACCTTCGCCGCGCAGTACTTCACCGCGGTGCCCTTCGGCCTGAACTTCCAGGGCATCAACGGCTGGTTCTACGACGGCGGCGGCATCCAGCTCTGGAACGAGGTCTACGCGCCCTTCGGCATGGTCGCCATGCCCTGCGGCAACACCGGCGTGCAGATGACCGGCTGGTTCAAGAAGGAGATCAACTCGGTGGCCGACTTCAAGGGCCTGAAGATGCGCATCCCGGGGCTTGCCGGCAAGGTGTACGCCACGCTCGGCGTCGACGTGAAGCTGCTGCCCGGCGGCGAGATCTTCCCGGCGCTCGAGCGCGGCGTGATCGACGCGGCCGAGTTCGTGGGCCCGTACCAGGACCGCCGCCTGGGCCTGCAGAAGGCGGCCAAGTACTACTACACCACCGGCTGGCACGAGCCGGCGACCGTCTCCGAGCTCCTCATCAACAAGGCCGCCTGGCAGAAGCTCCCGAAGGACCTGCAGGCCGTGGTCGAAAACGCCGCCGCCGCGTGCAACGTGATCAGCGAGGGCTGGTGCCAGAAGACCAACGCGGAAGCGATGGAGGACCTGGTGAAGAACCACGGCGTCATCGCGCGCCCGCTGCCCGACGACGTCATCAAGGCGCTGCGCGAGCAGACCGCCAAGGTGCTCGCCGAGGCCGTCGCCAAGGACCCGATCGTCAAGAAGGTGAACGACTCCTACATGGCCTACAAGGCCAAGTTCGATGCCTGGAGCAAGTTCAGCGAGACGCCGTACCACACCAAGATCCAGGCCTAGTCGTGCAGGAACGCATCGAA
This sequence comes from Lysobacter sp., assembly GCA_023700985.1. GTDB lineage: Bacteria > Pseudomonadota > Gammaproteobacteria > Burkholderiales > Usitatibacteraceae > FEB-7. The sequence continues at coordinate 10,189 of JAMPXV010000110.1, read as the reverse complement.
CGCGCGGTCGACTTCATCGGCCGCGCGGCTTCCTGGCTTGCCCTCGTGATCGTGGTCGTCATGGCCACGAACGTGGTGCTGCGCTACCTCTTCAGCTACGGCTCGGTGTGGGCGCAGGAGCTGGAGTGGCACCTGCTGGCGCCCCTCATCCTCTTCGGCATCCCGTACGCGCTGCTCAAGGGCGAGCACGTCCGCGTGGACGTCCTCTTCGCGAAGTTCTCGCCGCGCAACCAGCTTCGCGTGGAGGTCGTCTCCCAGGTCCTGGGCATCCTCATCTCGGCGGCCTTCGTGTGGCTGTCGTTCCAGTACGTGCAGCAGTCCTACGTCATCATGGAAGGCTCGGCCGACCCCGGGGGGCTGCCCTACCGCTGGGTGCTCAAGGCGCTGATCCCCGCGGGGTTCGCGCTCCTCGCGCTGCAGAGCCTAGCGACGCTCCTGGGCGTGTTCGCGAAGCTGCGCGGGCTGCGGGGTGCCCGATGAGCGGCCAGGAGATCCTCGCCCTCTGCATGCTCGCGAGCTTCTTCGTGCTGCTCATGGTGGGCGTGCCGGTGGCGATCACGCTCGGCACCGTGGGCTTCGTGTTCGGGGCCCTGGGCTTCGGCACGGGGCTCTTCAACCTGCTGCCCTCGCGCATCTTCGGCGTGGTGGCCAACTACCAGTGGCTCGCGATACCGCTCTTCGTCTTCATGGGCGTGATGCTGGAGAAGTCGCGGCTGGCGGACGACCTGCTGGACGTCGTGGGGCACCTCGCGGGCGGGCTGCGCGGCGGCATGGCGCTCGGCATCATCGGCGTCGGCGTCCTCATGGGGGCGACCACGGGCATCGTGGGCGCGACCGTCATCACGCTGGGCCTCCTCACCCTGCCCACGCTCCTCAAGCGCGGCTACGACCCGGGGATCGCCTGCGGGGCCATCTGCGCATCCGGCACGCTGGGGCAGATCATCCCGCCCTCGCTGATCCTCATCCTGCTGGCCGACATCCTGCAGCTCTCGGTGGGCACGCTCTTCGCGGCGGCGGTGATGCCCGGCATGCTGCTCGCGGCGCTCTACTGCGTCTACATCGTGATCCTCGGGATGGCGAAGCCGCACCTCGTGCCGCCGCTGCCGCAGGAGGAGCGCGACGCGCTGGCGAAGCGCGACCTGTGGATCCGCTTCTTCAAGGTGGTGGTGCCGCCGGTGCTGCTCGTCTTCGCGGTGCTGGGCTCGATCATCGGGGGCGTGGCCGCGCCCACGGAGGCGGCCTCGATGGGCGCGCTGGGATCCATCATCGTCACGTCCTTCGCGGGCCGCATGTCGCTGCGGGTGTTGCGCGAGGTGGTCCAGTCGGTGACCAAGATCACGGCCATGATGATGTTCATCCTCATCTGCGCGCAGGTCTTCTCGCTCTCGTTCCGGGGCCTGCACGGCGAGGACATCATCTCGCGCATGTTCGAGTGGCTGCCCGGCGGCGTGGGCGCGGACATCTGGTTCCTGATGTTCCTCATCTTCGTGCTCGGGTTCTTCCTCGAGTGGATCGAGATCAGCTACATCGCGGTGCCGCTCTTCCTGCCGGTGTTCGTGAGCCAGGGCGTGGACCTCGTGTGGCTCGCGATGCTCATCTGCGTGAACCTGCAGACCTCCTTCCTCACGCCGCCCTTCGGCTGGGCGCTCTTCTTCCTGAAGGGGGTGGCGCCGCCGGAGGTGTCGACGCGCCAGATCTACCTCGGCGTGATCCCGTTCATCGGCCTTCAGGTGGTCGCGGTGGTGCTGATCTTCCTCTACCCGCAGATCGCCCTCTGGCTGCCCAAGACCATCGGCTGGTGAACCCGGTTCGCGAGCCCGGTTCCTGAACCGGGTTCGCTCCGGGGGCGGCTACCGATAGACTGTCGGAAACAACCCCGACAGGCGCAACGCCCATGCTCAAGTCGCTCTACTCCCCGCGCGGGATGGTCACCGCCCCGCACCATCTCGCCTCCCAGGCCGGCCTTGCCGTGCTGCGCGACGGCGGGAACGCCGTCGAGGCGATGGTGGCCATGGCCTCGACCATCGCCGTCGTGTACCCGCACATGAACTCCGTCGGCGGCGACGGCTTCTGGATCGTGAGCGACCCCGCGAAAGGCGTCTTCGGGATCGACGCCTGCGGCCGCGCCGGCGGCGCCGCGACACCGTCCTTCTATCGCGAGCGCGGGCACGAAGCGATTCCGTCGCGCGGGCCCCTCGCCGCCAACACCGTGGCCGGCGCCATCTCGGGATGGGAAGCGGCGCTCGAGGCCTGCGGCGGCAAGCTGCCGATCTCGCGCTTGCTGGCGGACGCCATCCACTACGCGCGCGCCGGCGTGCCCGTCACGAAGAACCAGGTTTCCTACACCGCGAAGTTCCAGGACGAGCTCGCCGGGCAGCCGGGGTTCGCCAGGGCCTACCTGACCGACGGCAAGCCCCACCCCGCGGGCACGCTGCAGCGCTTCACCGTGCTCGCCGCCACGCTCGAACGCCTGGCGGGCGCGGGGCTGGGCGACTTCTACCGCGGCGAGATCGGGGCCGCCCTGGCCGCGGAGCTCGCGAGGCTGGACAGCCCCGTGCGTGCCGGGGACCTGCGCGCCCACCACGCCCAGGTGGTCCGCCCGCTGTCGGTGAAGGTCGGCGCGGGCGAACTCTTCAACATGACCCCGCCCACGCAGGGCCTCGCCTCGCTGATGATCCTGGCGCTCTTCGACCGCGTGCGCGGCGACGCGAAGGTCGACAGCTTCGAGCACGTGCACAACCTGGTGGAGGCGACCAAGCAGGCTTTCCTGGTGCGCAACCGCCACATCTGCGATCCCGACGCGATGAAGGTGGAGGCGGCCTCGTTCCTCACGGAGGCGTCGCTTCGCGAGCGCGCCGCCGCCATCGACCCGCGCCGCGCGCGCCCCTGGCCCGAGCCCGCGATCAAGGGCGACACGGTGTGGATGGGCGCCTGCGACGGCGAAGGCCGGATGGTGAGCTACATCCAGAGCGTGTACTGGGAGTTCGGCTCGGGCGTGGTGCTCGCCGACACCGGCGTGGGCTGGCAGAACCGCGGCAGCTCCTTCCTGCTCGACCCCGCCTCGCACCTGGCGTTGGCGCCGGGCCGCAAGCCCTTCCACACGCTCAACCCGGCGCTCGCGAAGCTCGCCGACGGCCGCACCATGGTCTACGGCAACATGGGCGGCGACGGCCAGCCGCAGAGCCAGGCCGCGGTGTTCAGCCGCTTCGCGATGTTCGGAGACGACCTGCAGCAGGCGGTGACGAAGCCGCGCTGGCTGCTCGGCCGCACCTGGGGGACGATGAGCGTCAGCCTCAAGGTGGAGTCGCGCCTGGACGAGGCGGTGATCGCGAAGCTGCGCGACGCCGGCCACGACGTCGAGGTGATCGAGCCCTTCTCCGACTTCGTGGGGCACGCCGGCGCGCTGGTGCGCGATTCCGCAGGAGTCATCGCCGGCGCGGCCGATCCGCGCTCCGACGGCACGGTCGCGGGCTGGTAGAAAAGGGGTCAGATCCCTTTATTGGGACGGTTCTACAGAACCGGTCTATTCAGGAGCTGGTGCCCGGATTTCCCCGATCACGGAATAGACCGGTTCTGTAGAACCGTCCCAATAAAGGGATCAGTCGAGGATGTCGGTGGCCGGCAGGGCGCCCGCCCCCGCCAGGCAATGCCACAGGTAGACGGCGAGTCCGGGGTCGCCCGTCCATAGCGAGTAGCGCCCGCGACCATGCTGCTGCCGCGCCTGCTCGCACTGGGCGATCGCGTGCATCGCGAACGACCGCGCCCGCTCGAGCCACGCCAGGTCGCCGGTGCGCTCGTGGAGCTTGAGGAAGGCATAGCCATTGCCCGCCGTGCCATGGCAGACGCCCTGCCCCTTGGACAGGGGCCCGGCCTTCCACACGGCGTTCCCCGCCTTGAGCAGCATCTCGTCCATCTCGGAAGACCGCCCGGCGGGAAAGTCCGCGAGCCCCGTCACGATGCCGGGCGCGCCATGGCACCACTGCATGAGCACCTTCGTGCGCCCGGGGCGCGGCGGGCCGACGCCGGGTGGCCAGTTGGCGCAGTCGCCCTCGATGATGGCGGTGGCGCGGAGGGTCTCGACGCAGCGTTCGAAGAGCGCCTCGCGGCGCTCGACGGACAGCAGGGGCGCCCCGCGAAGCAGCGCGTAGACGTTGCCCGCGAAGCCGTGGCCCGCGCCGAGGAGCTGCACGACGCTGCCGTAGAGATCCTGCGTCCACAGGTGGCAGGGTGCGTGCTCGCTGGGAAGCCATGTCCGCCAGAGCTGCTCGACGTTCTCGAGGTAGAGGTCGCGCCAGCGCTTCTCGCCCGTCCAGCGCAGCATGTGCAGCGCGCCGACCATGGTGCCCGGCGCCGCCCAGAGCGCCTCGTTGGTGGGGTTCGGGATGTTCCTCGCGATGGCCGCGTGCAAGCGGTCGGCCACCTGGCGCGAGCCGGTCAGCCGCCAGAGGACGAGCAGGATGCCCACTTCGCCCAGGTAGTAGGACGGCACGACCTCGCCCGTGTCCGGCTCGGCGAGATAGGCGGCGTGAACGCGTTCGATGAGGGCGGCCGGCTCGACGCGCAACCGCACGGCCCCGGTGCGCTGCAGGTACCACATCGCCCACAACGCACCTGTTGCGCCCAGGTAGATCGACTTGTGCGGAGTCTCCGGCTTCTCGCCTTCGTCGAGCGGATGCCAGGGCCAGGTGACGCCGGTTCCCAGCGCTTCCTCCATGTCCGCGACGATGGCGGAGATGGCGGCGCGGGCCCGCGCGGCGTCCCACGCGGTGTCGAGCAACGGTTCGTGCCGATCGGGTTCGAACAGCATGTCGCACCTCGGGAAAGCTGAAGGGGACGGTGTAAGGAGGGTCAAGCGGAAAAGGGGTCAGATCCCTTTATTGGGACGGTTCTACAGAACCGGTCTATTCCGTGACTGGGGAGGTCCGTGCACCAGCTCCTGAATAGACCGGTTCTGTAGAACCGTCCCAATAAAGGGATCTGACCCCTTTTCCGCTTGACCCTCCTTACACCGTCCCCTTCAGCATGCATCGTACTAAACTCGCTGCCAAGCCATCCGACGGAGCCCCCCATGGCAGGCACCAGCCTCCTCGCCCTGCTCGACGACATCGCCACCATCCTCGACGACGTGGCCCTCATGACCAAGGTCGCCGCGCGCAAGACGGCCGGCGTCCTGGGCGACGACCTCGCGCTCAACGCGCAGCAGGTGTCGGGAGTGCGCGCCGACCGCGAGCTGCCCGTCGTCTGGGCGGTGACCAAGGGCTCCTTCCGCAACAAGCTCATCCTGGTGCCGGCCGCGCTCGCCATCAGCGCCTTCGTCCCCGCGGCGATCACGCCGCTGCTGATGGTGGGCGGGGCGTACCTCTGCTACGAGGGGTTCGAGAAGATCTGGCACAAGTTGATGCATCCCCCTGCGGCGGTGAAGGCGCGCAGGGACGAACTGGTCGCTGCCATCGCGGACCCGGCCACGGACATCGTCGCCTTCGAGCGGGACAAGATCAAAGGGGCCGTGCGCACCGACTTCATCCTCTCCGCGGAGATCGTCGTCATCGCCCTCGGCACGGTCGCCGACGCATCGTTCGGGAAGCAGGTGGCCGTGCTCGCCGGCATCGCGATCCTCATGACCGTGGGCGTCTACGGCCTGGTCGCCGGCATCGTGAAGCTGGACGACGCGGGCCTGTACCTGAGCACGAAACCGGGGGAGACGGCTTCCGCGCAATTGCAGCGCGTCCTGGGCCGCGCGATCCTCGTAGCGGCGCCGGCCCTCATGAAGACGCTCTCGGTCGTGGGCACGGCGGCCATGTTCCTCGTGGGCGGCGGCATCCTCGTCCACGGCATTCCCGGCGGCGAGGCCTTCATCCACGGCCTGGCTGCATCGGCGGGCTCCGCCACGGGCACCGGTGCCCTGCTGGTAGGCGCCGCAGCCCTGGCGGCGAATGCAGCCGTCGGTATCGCCGCCGGTGCGATCGCGCTGGCGGTCGTGACGCCCTTCCTGCGCAAGAAGTGAAGGGACTGAAGGGAAGCGTCCCCTCCAGTCCCAAAGGACCTGTCCATGGAAAACTTCTACGCGATGATCGACGAGCTGGCGAAGATGCCGGCGGCCGAGCGCGAGGCGGGGGAGCGGCAGCTGCGCGAGCGCTTCGAGGTGCAGCGCGCCGTGCTCGCGCTCGACATGAGCCAGTTTTCGCTGTCGGTGCGTCGCAGCGGCATCGTCTTCCACCTGTGCCAGATCCGCCGCGTGCAGCGGATCGCCCTGCCCATCGTGGAGGCGTTGCACGGCGAGCTGGTGAAGTGCGAGGCGGACAACATCCTCGCCACCTTCGAGCGCCCCGAGGACGCGGTAGCGGCCGCCCTGGCGATCAACGACGCGCTGGCCCATTCCCGGAACGACTCCCCGCTCGGCGCGCCGCTCACCGCGGGCATCGGCATCGACTTCGGGAAGTTCCTCCTGATCCGGGGCAAGGATGCGTTCGGGGACGCGGTCAACACCGCACACAAGCTCGGCGAGGACGTGGCGCGCGCCTCGGAAGTGCTGCTCACCGAGGAGGTGAAGCGCCGGCTGCCCCCCGAGCTGGCCCTGCGGGCCGAGCCCCTCGCGCTTTCCATCTCGGGGCTGCAGCTCGAGGCGTGGCGGATCTTGCCGGGCTGAAGGGGTTGCAGAAGAAGGGTCGAACGAAAAGGGGTCAGATCCCATTTTTGGGACGGTTCTACATAACCGGGCTATTCAGGAACTGGTGCACAGACTTCGCCAATCACGGAATAGACCGGTTCTGTAGAACCGTCCCAAAAATGGGATCTGACCCCTTTTCCTGCAGTCCCCTTCAGCGTTGCCGCTTCGCCAGCACGACAAGCGCGATGCCGCCCAGGATCGCCGCCGAGCTCGAGACGAGCCGAAGCGTGATCGCCTCGTCGAGCAACACGACCGCGGCGGCCGCGGCGATGACCGGCACGCTCAGCTGCACCGTCGCGGCCTTCGTCGAGGTGAGCCCCGGCAGCGCGGTGTACCAGATGGCGTAGCCGAGCCCCGAGGCGAGCGCGCCGGAGGCGATGGCGTAGAGCACGCCGGCAGTATCGGTTGCGGCGCCGCCGATCGTCGCCACGCTCAGGATCACGGCGAACGGAACGGCCCGCATGAAGTTGCCCGCGGTCGCGATCGTCGGGTCCCCCGAACGCTTGCCCCGCAGCGAGTAGATGCCCCAGGCGACTCCCGCCGAGATCATGAGGGCCGAGCTCCCCGGGGGCGGCGCCGACAGTCCCGGCCACATGAGGCCCACGAGCCCGCCGATGGCGAGGGCGAGCCCCGCGGCCTGCCTCGCCGCGATCCGCTCGCCACTCCACAGTCCCCAGCCGATCATGGTGACCTGCACGGCGCAGAAGAGGAGGAGCGCACCCACGCCTGCCGACAGCTCGACGTAGGCGAACGAGAACGCCGCGGCGTAGGCAAAGAGCGCCGCCCCCGATCCCCAGCTGCCCGCGGAGGTCATCGTGCCGTCGCGCATGCGCGCGATCGCCCAGAGGACGACCGCCCCCGAGACGATGCGGATCGTGGTGAAGCTGGCCGCGTCGATGGTGCCGCCGCGCAGCGCCAGCCGGCAAAGGAGCGAATTGGCCGCGAACGCGACCATCGCGAGGACGACCAGAAGGACCAGCCGATTGAAGGGGATCACCGGCGCCATCCTATCCGAAGGCGCCCCGGACAAGGCATGATCTTGCCTCGATGGAAGCCGACCTCGGGATCACCCTTGCGCTGGCCGCGATCGCGTTCCTGGGCTCGTTCGTCTACGGGGTCACCGGGTTCGGGTCCGGCATCATCGCCATTCCGCTCGCCTCCATCTTCCTCGAGATGCGCTTCGTCCTCGCGGTGTTCGCGCTTGTCGACTGCGTGAACGCGGTGCGCGTCACCCTTTCTCGGCCGCGCGCGGTCGTCCGGGAGGAGGTCGTGCGGCTGGTGCCCGCGTGCATCGTCGGCGTGGCGATCGGGGCGCTGCTCATCCTCGCCCTGCCCGCCTGGACCCTGATGCTGGCGCTGGGGATCTTCGTCCTGGCGTACGCGCTCTACAGCCTCCTCGTCTCGCGCGCGCTGCCCGTGATCGGCATGAACTGGGCCTGGCCGGCGGGCCTGTCGGGGGGAATCGCCTCGGCGATGTTCGGGGCCGGCGGGCCGCCGTACGCGATCTACCTCAGCATGCGCCCCCACGGCAAGGAGGAGACCCGCGCCACGATGGCCGTGACGAGCCTCGTGAGCATCTTCACCCGCGTCGTGGCCTTCACCCTCACGGGCATGCTCTCCTCCGGCGCCGTGTGGACGACGGCGCTCGCGGTGATACCGGCATCCCTGGTCGCGCTGTGGCTGGCCGACCGCGTGCACGGCGTGCTGTCGCGCGAGGCGGTGATCCGCGCGATCCGGATACTGCTTTGCGTCGCGGGGGCCACGCTCGTGATCCGGGCGGCGGGAAGCGCGTGAACCCCGTCGTGAACCGCACCATCGTGCTGCTCTCGCTCGCCGCCTTCGCGAGCGCGGCCTCGATGCGGCTCATGGACGCGCTGCTCTTCCGCGTCTCCGACAGCTTCGGCGTCGGCCTCGCCTCGGCCTCCAACGTGGTGACGGTATTCGCCGTCGCCTACGGCCTGCTGCAGCTCGTGATGGGCCCGATGGGCGACCGGCACGGGAAACTGCGCGTGATCGCCGTGGCGTGCGCGGCGGCGGCCGTCTCGAGCCTCGCCTGCGCGGCGGCACCCGGCTACGCCACGCTCCTCCTCGCGCGCGCCGCGACGGGCGCGAGCTGCGCGTGCGTCATCCCGCTCTCGATGGCGTGGATCGGCGACGTGACGCCGTACGAATCGCGCCAGGGCGTGCTGGCGCGCTTCCTCCTCGGGCAGATCATCGGGCTTTCGGCCGGCGCCGCGCTCGGCGGCATCGCCGCGGAGAGCGGCTTCTGGCAGTGGCCCTTCGTGGCGCTGGCGGCGTGGTTCGTCGCCGTGGCCGTGACGCTGGGCCGCGCCGCGTGGCGGCAGCCCTCGGGGGCGCACGAGTCGGGTGGCCACCTCGTCGCGAACCTGCTGGAAGTGCTGCGCACGCCGGGCGTGCCGCTGGTCGTGATCACCGTGTTCCTCGAGGGGGTGGTGCTGCTGGGCGGGCTCGCCTTCGTGGCGACCCACCTGCACCTCGCGCGCGGCGCCTCCATGCCCGTGGCGGGCGCGATGTTCTTCGCGGTGAGCGCGGGCGGCGTGGCCTTCGCGTTCTTCGCGCGCCATGTCGTCGCCCGGCTCGGCGAATCGCGCCTGGCCGCACTGGGCACCGTCATCATCACGCTGTCGGTGCTCGGCATCGCCTGGGCCCCGTCGCTCGCCGCCGCGCCGGTGTCGTGCTTCGGCGCGGGGCTGGGCTTCTACATGCTGCACAACACGCTGCAGGTCAACGCCACGCAGATGGCGCCCACGCGGCGCGGGTCCGCGGTGGCGCTCTTCGCGTCTCTCTTCTTCCTGGGGCAGTCGCTCGGTGTCGCCACCGCGGGCCGGCTCGTGGAGGCCATCGGCTCCGACTGGACGCTCACGATCTCCGCGCTGCTGGTGCTCCCTGTGGGGATGGGATTCGCGATGGCGCGGGCGAGGCGAAAGTGACCGGAGGCGCGCGATGACCGGCCCCCGATCCAGCCAACACGACGCCGGCCTGCGCATCGATTCGCCCGGCTACACCAGGGCGATCGTGGCGCTGGTCATCGCGGGATTCACCTGCTTCCTGGTCCTCTACGGCACGCAGCCCATCCTGCCGCAGATCACCGCGCAGTTCGGCGTGACGCCCGCGACCGCAAGCCTCACCGTGGCCGCCGGCACGGGGGCCATGGCCCTCCTCCTCGTGCCCCTGAGCCTTTTCGCGGACCGCTACGGCCGCGAACGGCTGATGCGCTGGGGATTGGCAGGCGCCGCGGCATTCGCTGCCGCTTCCGCGGTTGCACCGGACTTCCTCACGCTGCTCGCCTGCCGCGCGGGGGTCGGCGCCTGCGTCGCCGGCGTGCCCGCGGCTGCCCTCGCCTACCTGGGCGACGAGATCGCCCCCGAGGGACGCAGCCGGGCCATGGGTCTCTACATCGCCGCCACGGGGCTGGGCGGCATGACCGGGCGCCTCATCGTCTCCGCGGTCACCGGCTGGCTGGACTGGCGCTACGGCCTTGCGACGCTGGGTGCGGCGGGC
>JAMPXV010000109.1 GCA_023700985.1 Lysobacter sp. | reverse complement strand
GGGCTCCTGGTCCTGTGGGGGGCCATCGCGACGAGCTGGAAGTCCTTCCGGGAAGGGCGCCGCGGGACCGAACCCCCGCGCCCGGCGCCGGCCGCGCCCTCGCTCGCCGCCGGGGCGGAACGCGCCATGTTCGACAGGCCGGCCGGGCCTGCGGCGACCGGCTTCCCGGCGGGCGGCCCGTCCCGGCTCACGCTTCCGGCGGCGCTCGCGGACGTCGAGGACAAGGGCGGCACGCTCACGATCCGCTACCGCACCCGCCGGCGGCTCGTGCCCGCCGTCATGCTCCTGGTCGGAGGGCTGTTCCTGTCCCTGATAGGCGTCGTGCTCCACCTGGAGGAGGGCAGCGTGTTCTGGGCCGCGGTGCTCGTCGCGGCCGGTGCCCTCCTGGATGTGTCCGCCGTCGGGATGCTCGTCGGCCGGCTTGCCGTGAGCGCGAAGGCGGGCGAGCTGACCGTCGAGCGGCGCACGTTCACCGGCACCCGGGTGTCGCGGTTGCGCGCCGACCAGGTCCGCGCCATCCGGAAGACCCTCTCCTACTCGGTCAACGAGGAGCCCTATTACACGGTCGTCGCCGACCTCGGCGCCGAGCAGCTCCCGCTGGGGTTCTCCATTCCCGGCGACGCGCTCGCCGACAGGATCGCCGGCCGCATCGCCCGCGCCATCGGGATCGCGCCATGAGGCCGGCCCCGCGCGCGGCGCCCCGAATCCGACCCTTCACGACATTCCCGCACAGGAGAACACCATGACCCGCCAGATCCAGGACGCCTACATCGTCGCCGCCGTGCGCACGCCCGTCGGCAAGGCCCCGCGAGGCATGTTCCGCGGCGTCCGCCCGGACGACCTGCTCGCGCACGTGCTCAGGGGCGCCATCGCGAAGGTGCCGGGGCTCGACCCGAAGGACATCGCCGACGTGATCGTGGGCTGCGCGATGCCCGAGGGCGAGCAGGGCATGAACGTGGCGAGGATCGGCGTGCTGCTGGCCGGGCTTCCCGACAGCGTGCCGGCGATGACCATCAACCGCTTCTGCTCCTCCGGCGTGCAGGCCATCGCGCTCGCCGCCGACCGGATCCGCACCGGGGACGACGACGTGGTCATCGCCGCCGGCACCGAGTCCATGTCGATGGTGCCGATGATGGGCAACAAGGTCGCGCTCAACAGCGCCGTCTTCGCGAAGGACGAGAACGTCGCCATCGCCTACGGCATGGGCATCACCGCCGAGAAGGTCGCGGCGCAGTGGAAGGTCTCGCGCGAGGACCAGGACGCCTTCGCCGTGGCGAGCCACCAGAAGGCCGCCGCCGCCATCGCGGCAGGCCACTTCCGGGAAGAGATCCTTCCCTACGAGATCGCCTCGTCGGTGCCGGATCTCGCGGCCGGCACGGTGGTCCACCGCAAGAAGGTGGCCGACACCGACGAGGGCCCCCGCCCCGACTCGTCGCTGGAGGGCCTCGGCAAGCTCCGGCCCGCCTTCGCCGCCCGCGGCTCGGTCACGGCCGGGAACAGCTCGCAGATGTCCGACGGGGCGGGCGCGGTGATCCTCATGAGCGAGCGGGCCATGAAGAAGTACGGCGTGCAGCCGCTGGCCCGCTTCGTGGGCTTCGCGGTGGCCGGCGTGCCGCCCGAGATCATGGGCATCGGCCCCATCAAGGCGATCCCGAAGGTGCTCGCCATGGCCGGCGTGAACCAGGCCGACCTGGGCTGGATCGAGCTGAACGAGGCCTTCGCCGCCCAGGCGCTCGCGGTGGTGAAGGAGCTCGGGCTCGACCCGGCCCGGGTGAACCCGCAGGGCGGCGCCATCGCGCTCGGCCACCCGCTGGGCGCCACGGGCGCGATCCGGGCGGCCACCATGGTCCACGGCCTTCGCCGCACCGGGGGCCGGTACGGGATGGTCACGATGTGCATCGGCACCGGGATGGGTGCCGCCGGGCTCTTTGAAGCGCTACACTAGGCGAAACGGCAGCAATCCACGCAACGGCCGCCGGGACCACCCGGCGCCACATTAGGAGGAGAACTACCCATGTCCCGCTTCGTCCTCAGGGCGGTCACGGCCGCGCTTGCCATCGCTGCCGCTGCCGGTGCCACCGCGGCCTTCGCGCAAACCAAGTACACGGCCGAGGTCCGGCGCACCTCGTTCGGCATCGCGCACATCAAGGCGAGCGACTACGGCAGCGTCGGCTACGGCGTCGGCTACGCCTTCGCGCAGGACAACTTCTGCATGATGGCCGACGAGTTCGTCACCGTGCGCGGCGAGCGGTCGCGCCATTTCGGCGGCACGGGCTCGACGCCCTACGGCGTGAACAACGTCTTCAGCGACGTCTTCTTCACCTACTACAACGGCGACCCGGCGCCCCTCCTTGCTGGCCTGGCGGGCATGAAGCCCGAGGTGCAGGCCGCCTTCAAGGGCTGGGTGGCGGGATACAACCGCTACCTGCGCGACACCGGCGTGGCCAACCTCCCGGCCCCCTGCAAGGGCGCGGCGTGGGTGCGACCCGTCGACGATGCCGACATCGCGCGCCTGGTGCGCCGTTACGCGCTGCAGGCCTCCACCGGCAACTTCATCGCCGCGTTCGCCAACACCTTCCCGCCCGCGGCAGGGGCGGCGCAGCAATGGGACGGCAAGTACGACGAGAAGTACTGGCGCGACTACCAGTTGCGCAAGGAGCAGCTGGGCAGCAACGCCCTGGCCCTCGGCCGGGACGCGACCGACAACGGCCGCGGCATGCTGCTGGGCAACCCGCACTTCCCCTGGGTGGGGACCCTGCGCTTCTTCAATTTCCACGTGACCGTTCCCGGCCAGATGGACGTCATGGGCGGCTCGCTCTCGGGCTTCCCGTTCATCAACATCGGCTTCAACAAGGACGTGGCGTGGAGCCACACGGTGGACAAGGCGAACCACTTCACGCTGTTCCAGCTGAAGCTCGACCCGACCAACTCCCGCAAGTACATCGTCGACGGGCAGTCGAAGGACATGGTCGCGAAGACCATCACGGTGCAGGTGCGGCAGGCCGACGGGTCGCTGGCACCGGTGTCCAGGACGATCTACTCGACCCAGTTCGGCCCCCTGCTGAGCCTGTCGGCGCCGCTCGTCTGGACCGCCGCCAACGCCTACGCGATCAAGGACGCGAACCTCGAGAACTGGCGCCTCGGCGACCAGTGGTTCGACATCAACCGCGCCACCAGCGCGCTGGAGGTCGAGGCGGCGCTCGAGAAGAACCTGGGCATCCCCTGGGTCAACACGATCGCGGCCGACCGGGACGGAAACGCGTTCTACGCCGACATCAGCACGGCGCCCAACGTGGACCGCTTCCACCAGTCGGTTTGCACGCCCGACGTCACGATGGCCGGCGTCTTCGCGCAGCTGGGCGTCCCGGTGCTCGACGGCTCGCGCTCGAGCTGCGACTGGAAGGTCGAGGCCGGCTCCCCGCAGCCGGGCCTGCTGCCCGGCTCGCGCATGCCGCGCCTCTACCGCAGCGACTTCGTGCAGAACTCCAACGACAACTACTGGATGACCAACCCGGCCGAGAACCTCTACAGCTGGCACATCCCGGCCGTCGTCGGCATCGTCCCGCAGCAGCAGGGCAACCGCACGCGCCTGGGCGTGTCGCAGGCGCAGGCCCGGCTTTCCGGCACGGACGGCCGCGCCGGCAACAAGTTCACGCTGCCGATCCTGCAGGACATCGCGCTTTCCAACCGCAGCTACGCGGCGGACACCTTCCTGCCGGACATGCTCACGCTCTGCGGGACGGAAGCCGCCGCATCGGTGAAGTCGCTCTGCGACGTCCTCGCCGCGTGGGACCGCAAGTTCGAGCTCGCGAGCCGCGGCGCGCACCTGTTCAAGGAGTTCTTCACGACGGCCGCCGCGATCCCCGGCGTCTACGCGGTGCCCTTCGACTACCTGAACCCCCTCACGACGCCGCGCGGGCTCGCGATCTCCAACCCGACCGTCGCGGGGGCGCTGGTGGCAGCGCTGGGTGCGGCCGGCAAGAAGATCACGGACGCGGGCCTCACCGTCGACGCGCCGCTCGGCATGGTCCAGTTCGCCACGCAGACCGCGCTCACCGGCGGCCGGGTGATCCTGCCCATGCACGGCGGCGACAGCGCCGGCGGCGGCGACCTGGTGGGCGTCTACAACAAGATCACCTCGTCGCTGGTTCCCGGCCTCGGCTACGTCGTGAGCACCGGGACGAGCTACATCCAGACGGTGCAGTTCACCGACGGCGGCGTGAACGCGCAGTCCTTCCTGTCCTACTCGCAGTCGTCGAACCCCGCTTCGCCGCACTTCGCCGACCAGACGGCGCGCTTCTCCGCCAAGCAGTGGATCACGCTTCCCTTCACGGAAGCGGCGATCACCGCCGACCCGGCGTACCGGACCTCCACGATCAGCGAATGACCCGAGAAGAAAGCCAAAGGAGAAAAGTCACATGAGTTCCGCTTACCGTCCCCTGCTGAAGCCCCTCGCGCTCGCCCTGGCCCTGGCCGGCGCGGGCCCCGCGCTCGCCTTCCAGTTCGACCTGGGCCCCGACATCAAGGCCAGCCTCGACACGACCGTCTCCTACGGCATCTCGGTGCGCGCGAGCGAGCGCAACGCGGCCCTGGTCGGCATCGTGAACGGCGGCACGCAGCGTTCCGTCAACGAGGACGACGGCAACCTCTACTACGACAAGGGCGACCCGTTCGCCAACGTGGCCAAGGCCACGGCGGACCTGGAGATCAAGTGGGGCCGCTGGGGCTTCTTCGGGCGCGGCACGGCGTTCTACGACTGGACGAACATGCGCAAGGACGAGCTCGGCCCGACCGCGAAGGACCGCGTCGGCAAGAACTTCCAGGGCCTCGACGGCTTCATCAGTGCCGCGTTCGACCCGGGCGGAAAGTCCCTGCGCCTGCGCGCCGGCCGCCAGGTGATCAGCTGGGGCGAAAGCACGCTGCTGCCCAACGGCATCAACGTGGTCAACCCCGTGGACCTCGCCAAGCTGCGGGTTCCGGGCTCCGAGCTGAAGGAGGCGTTCCTGCCGACCACCGGCATCTGGGCCAACCAGGAACTGACCCAGAACCTGAGCGCGGAAGGCTTCTACCTCACCAACCACGACAAGATCCGCCTCGACCCGCGGGGCACGTACTTCTCCAACAACGACTTCGCCTCCGACGACGCGACGCGCGTGATCATCGGCTTCGGCCGCCGCCGCGACCAGAACGCCATGCCGTCCAACCCGGTGCCGCCGCTGCCCGGGCCCGCCGCCGCCCTGAGCGGGATCTCCAACGCCCTGTACGGCCCGTACGACCCGGCCGCCTCCATCTGGGCGCCGCGCGCGGCCGACAAGGACCCCGACGACGGCGGCCAGTACGGGTTGGCGCTGCGGCTGCTGACGCCCGATCTCAACAACACCGAGTTCGGCCTGTACTACATGAACTACCACAGCCGGATCCCGCTCTTCTCGGGCATCAAGGGCACCGCCACCTCGGTCCTCACGGGCGGCCCGCTCATCGCGTCCTTCTGCGGCAACGCGGCACTGCGCTCGCTGTGCCACACGGGCACGGCCACCTACTTCGCCGAGTACCCGGAGGACATCAAGCTCTACGGCGTCAGCTTCAACACCGCCGGCCCCGCGGGCATCGCGCTGCAGGGCGAGTACTCGTACCGCAAGAACCAGCCGGTGCAGTACGCGACGCCGGAGCTGCTGCTGGCCGCGCTCGGCCAGGGCAACCTCATCACGGGCACGACCCAGATTCCCGGCCAGCCGGCGGGCGTCACCACCGCGTTCCTGGTGCCGGACGGCACCTACATCCAGGGCTACGACCGGCTGAAGATGAGCCAGTTCCAGATGACGGGAACGAAGAGCGTGCCCAACTTCGCGGGTGCCGACCAGCTCGTCATGCTGGGCGAGTTCGGCGTGACCTACTTCCACAGCCTGCCGAACGACAAGAAGTACAACGGCCCCGGCGTCCTCCTGCCCGCCACCACGATCGGCGCGAACGGGATCGGCACCACGCCGGTGAGCCTCGGCTCGATCCAGACGGACGGCTTCATGACCAGCTCCTCGTGGGGCTACCGGCTCGTCGGCCGGCTCGAGTACAACAACGCGTTCCTCGGCGGCAACCTGAGCCCGCGCATGGCCTGGGCGCACGACGTGAACGGCGTGGGGCCGACCTTCAACGAGGACGCGAAGTCCATGTCGATCGGCGTGGCCTGGGACTACCAGCGCCAGTGGCTGGTCGACGTGCAGTACACGGGCTACTTCGGCGGCCGCGAGTACTGCGGCACGGACGTCCCGCCGGCGGGGCAGGGCGTCCCGCCCGGCCAGAGCGCGGCCTACTGCTCCTCCGCGTTCCCGCTCAAGGACCGCGACTTCTACTCGATCAGCGTCAGCTACTCGTTCTGAAAAACAAAATGAGGACAACTTCCATGTTCGCAATCCCGAAGAAGGCCGCGGCGCTCCTCGCCGCGGGCGCCGCATTCGCCATGCCGGCGGCCGCGGAGCTGTCTGCAGCCGACCTCGCCAAGCTCGGCACCACGCTCACCCCGCTCGGCGCCGAGAAGGCCGGCAACGCCGCCGGAACGATTCCCGCCTGGGACGGCGGCATCACCAGGCCCGTCGCCGGCTACAAGCCCGGCGGCCACTATCCGGATCCGTTCGCGGCCGACAAGCCCCTCTTCACGATCGACGGCAAGAACGCCGACAAGTACAAGGACCAGCTCTCGGCCGGGCAGATGGCGATGCTCAAGAAGTACCCGACCTACAAGATGGTCGTGTACCCGACCCGGCGCAGCGCGGCCGTCCCGCAGTGCAACTACGACGAGACGAAGGAATGCGCGGCCAAGGCGAAGCTCGCCCCCGGCGGCAACGGCGTCGTCGGCTGCGTGGGCGGGATCCCGTTCCCGATCCCCAAGGACGGCAACGAGGCGATCTGGAACGCGACCCTTCGCTACAAGGGCGACACCTTCGCCCACAACTGGGCGCAGGCCGCCGTCACCCGCACGGGCGACTACGCCATCGTCAAGTTCGAGTACGAGTACGACAACCAGTACGGCAACTGCAGCAAGCCGGCGAAGGACCGCGAGCCGAACAAGATCCTGAACTACCTGCAGGTGACGACGGCACCGGCGCGCCTGGCGGGCCAGATCCTGCTCGTGCACGAGACGGTGGACCAGGCCAAGGAGCCGCGCTCGGCGTGGACCTACAACCCCGGCCAGCGGCGCGTGCGCCTCGCGCCGAACGTCGCCTACGACAACCCCGGCACCGCGGCCGACGGCCTGCGCACCAACGACGACTTCGGCATGTTCAACGGCGCCACCGACCGCTACAACTGGCGGCTCGTCGGCAAGAAGGAGATGTACGTCCCGTACAACTCCTACCGCCTGACCTCGCCCGCGCTCAAGTACGCGGACGTGCTCAAGCCAGGCCACATCAACCAGGACCTCGCCCGCTACGAGCTGCACCGCGTCTGGGTGGTGGAGGCCACGCTCAAGCAGGGCACGAGCCACATCTACGCCAAGCGCGTGTTCTTCCTCGACGAGGACAGCTGGGCGCCCCTCCTCAGCGACAAGTACGACGGGCGCGGCGAGCTGTGGCGCTTCTCCGAGCAGCACAGCGAGAACTGGTACAACGTCCCGATGTTCTTCGGCACGGTCGAGGTCCACAACGACCTGCAGTCGGGCCGCTACCTCGCGATGGGCCTGAGGAACGAGGAGACGAAGATCTACGAGGCGATCAAGCGCTCCCCCGCCGACTACAGCCCGAACAGCCTGCGCGGCATCGGTACCCGCTAGTGCCCGACCCGGCCTGCGGCCGGCCGGGGGCAGTTTCGCGCGCCCGTGAGCGCGGGGACTGCCCCCTTTTCATTGGGAGGAAGCCATGAGCAAGAACCGGTTCGCCGGGGCGGTCGCCGCCGCGAGCCTCGCGCTTTGCGCGCCGGCCGCCGGCGCCGAGATCCTGCCCGAGTCCGGGCCGCTGCCCAAGGTCACGATGGAGCGGCTGCTCCTCGTCGACGCGACCCACCGGGGCAGCCGCGTGGTCGCGGTGGGCGACCGCGGCTACATCGTTCTCTCCGATGACAACGGCGCGACCTGGCGGCGCGCGAAGTCGCCCGCGGCGCCGATGCTCACGGCGGTGGAGTTCCTCGACGCGAAGCAGGGCTGGGCGGTCGGGCACGACTCGGTGATCCTCGCCACGGCCGACGGCGGCGACACCTGGACGCAGCAGTTCGCCGCCCCCGCCGAGCAGCGCCCGCTGCTCGACGTGACCTTCCTCGACAAGGACAACGGCTTCGCGATCGGCGCCTACGGCGCGTTCCACGAGACCAGCGACGGCGGCAGGACCTGGAACCCGCGCAAGGTGATCGAGGACGACAAGCACCTCAACGCCTTCGTGCGGCTCTCCGACGGGCGGCTCGTGATCCTCGGGGAGGCTGGCACCATCCTCCTCTCCGCGGACGCCGGCAAGACCTGGTCGCCCGTCGCCTCGCCCTACAAGGGCAGCCTCTTCGGCGGGCTCGTGGCCGACGACGGCGCGGTCGTCGCCTTCGGCCTGCGCGGGCGCATCTTCCGCTCGACGGACGCCGGCAAGACCTGGACGGCCGTGGACAACGCTTCCGTCGCCACGCTCATGGGCGGCACGAAGCTGCCCGACGGCGCGCTCGTCATCGCGGGCAACGGCGGCACGGTGCTGGTCTCCCGTGACCACGGCAAGTCGTTCGTGCCGCTCGTGACCGGCAGCACCAAGGCGTTCGCCAAGGCCATCCTGGGCCCCCCGAACGCGGTGATTCTCATCGGCGAGACGGGCGCGCGCGAGGCGACGCTCCCGCTGGCGAAGCGATAGGAGCGGCGACGAAGATGCTCGACAGGCTCATCCAGACCGTTTCCGACTTCGTCTTCGGCAACCGCAAGGCGCTGCTGATCCTCTTCGCGGTGGCGACCGTCCTCTTCGCGGCGTCGGCCTCGCGACTCACGGTGGACGCGGGCTTCAACAAGATGGTGCCGCTCAAGCACCCGTACATGCAGGTCTACCGCGACTACGAGAAGGTGTTCGGGGGCGCCAACCGCGTGGCGCTCGCCATCGTCCAGAAGGAAGGCGACATCTTCAACAAGGAGTACATGGGGAAGCTCAAGGCCCTCACCGACGACGTGTTCCTGCTGAACGGCGTCGACCGGCCATCGGTCAAGTCGCTCTTCACCCCCAACACGCGCTTCATCGAGGTGATCGAGGAGGGCTTCTCGGGCGGCAACGTGATCCCCGCCACCTTCCAGGGCACCCCGGAGGACCTGCTCCAGGTGCGCGCCAACGTGCAGAAGTCGAGCGAGATCGGGCGCACGGTGGCCACCGACTTCACCGGCGCGCTGGTGACGGCGGGGCTGCTGGAGATCGACCCGCAGACGGGCAGGCGCCTGAACTACTTCGAGGTGTCCGCCAAGCTGGAGCAGCTGCGCCAGAAGTACGAGGGGCCGCAGCATTCGGTGCACATCATCGGCTTCGCCAAGGCCATCGGCGACATCCGCGACGGCGCGCGCGGCGTGCTCACCTTCTTCGGCGTGGCCTTCGTGATCACCGCGGGGCTGATGCTCTTCTTCGTGAAGGACCTGAAGCTCACGGGCGTGGCCCTCGTCGTCGCGATGATGCCCGTGCTGTGGCTGCTGGGGACGCTGCCGGTCCTGGGCTACGGCATCGACCCGCTGTCGATCCTCGTGCCCTTCCTCATCTTCTCCATCGGCGTGTCGCATGCCGTGCAGATGGTGAAGACCTGGGAGCGCGAGGCGGTAGCCGGCACCGACAGCCTCACGGCCGCCAAGCGCTCGTTCGCGAGGCTCTTCATCCCGGGCACGTTCGCCCTCCTCACCAACGTGCTCGGTTTCGCGGTGATCATGCTGATCCCGATCGACATCGTGAGGGAGCTCGGCATCACCGCCTCGCTCGGCGTGGCGTGGATGATCGTGACCAACAAGATGCTGCTGCCGATCCTGCTCTCGTACCTGCACATCTCGAAGGACGCCGCGGCCAAGGACGCCTTCCAGGAAAGCCGCGTCGAGCGCGTCTGGCGCGCGGCCTCGGGCTGCGTGGAGAAGGGCAAGGCCGGGGCGATCGTGGCCATCTCGGCCGTGATCCTGGCCGTCGGCATCGTCGGGGCGCACAAGCTGAAGGTGGGCGACTATGGCATCGGCGTGCCGGAGCTGCGCCCCGATTCGCGCTACAACACGGACAACGCGAAGATCATCGAGAAGTTCGCGATGGGCACCAACACGCTGGGCGTCGTGGCCCAGACGAAGGGCGTGGCGGGCGCGTGCACCAACTACGAGCTGATGTCGGTCATCGAGAAGTTCGACTGGTTCATGCAGAACGCGCCGGGGACGCAGTCGGTCATCTCGTTGCCGGGGCTGGCGAAGGGCGTCAACGCGGGCTTCAACGAGGGCAACATCAAGTGGCGCCAGCTGCCGCGCGACCCGCAGGTGATGGCGCAGAGCGTGACCCCCATCGACACCGCCACGGGGCTCCTCAACCCCGACTGCAGCGCCATGCAGGTGCTCGTATTCACCACCGACCAGCAGGGCGAGACGATCGCCTCGCTCGTGGCCAACGTGAAGGACTTCGCGGCGAAGAACAACACCGGCAACCTCGAGTTCAAGCTCGCCACCAACAACATGGGCGTCACCGCCGCCACGAACGAGGCGGTGGACGCCGCGCGCTGGGAGATGAACTTCGCCATCTTCGGGGCGCTGCTGGCGATGTGCATGATCACCTTCCGGAGCCTGCGCGCGACACTCTGCATCCTCATCCCGCTCGCCATCGTCTCGGTGCTCTGCGAGGCGCTCATGCCGATGCTGGGCATCGGCCTCAAGGTCTCGACGCTGCCGGTGATCGCGCTGGGCGTGGGCGTGGGCGTCGACTACGGCATCTACCTCTACGACCGCATCGAGGTGCACCTGGAGGAGGGCAAGGGGCTCGCGACCGCGTTCTTCGAGGCGCTCAAGGAGCGCGGCACCGCGATGGTCTTCACCGCGGTCACGATGACGATCGGCGTGGGCACCTGGGCGATGTCGGCGCTCAAGTTCCAGGCCGACATGGGCATCCTCCTCGCGTTCATGTTCTTCCTGAACATGCTGGGGGCCATCTTCCTGCTGCCGGCGCTGGCCGCCTTCCTCATCAAGCCGCACAAGGCGGCGTGAGCGCGCCTCCCGGGGCGCTCTCGCGCGGCTTCGTCGCGGCCGGGGCGCTGGCCTTGGCGGCGGGCGTGGCGCTGGGTGCCGCCGCCTCCCATGCCGCCGGGCGCGCTCCCCACCCGGACGCGGCGAGGCTCCTGCAGATCGCGGTGCTCTACCAGCTCGTGCACGGCCTGGCGCTCGTCCTCGCGGGCGTGCTGGCGCGTTTCGGGCGCTCGGCCTGGCTGGTGCTCGCCGGTGCGGCGTTCCTGGCGGGCATCGCGATGTTCTGCGGCTCCCTCTACTGGCTCGCCTTCACCGGGCATTCGGCGGGCATCGTCGCGCCCCTGGGCGGGTCCTCCTTCATCGCCGGCTGGGTCCTGCTCGCCGTCCACGCGCTCGTCGGGGAAAAGGGGTAAGCCAGAAAAAGGGGTCAGATCCCTTTATTGGGACGGTTCTACAGAACCGGTCTATTCCGTGACCAGCGAGGCCCGTGTTTCAACTTCCGAATAGACCGGTTCTGTAGAACCGTCCCAATAAAGGGATCTGACCCCT
>JAMPXV010000108.1 GCA_023700985.1 Lysobacter sp. | reverse complement strand
CGGCGCATCCGCGAGAACGTCGAGCACTTCGTCGTCGTGGCGGGGCTCACGGACCCGGAGCTCGTACAGCGCGTGCGCAACGACGGCATCGACATCCTCGTCGACCTCTCCGGGCACACGGCAGGCAACCGGCTCGCCGCGTTCGCCCGCCGCGCGGCCCCGGTCCAGGCCACCTGGCTGGGCTACGTCAACACGACGGGCCTCGCGGCGATGGACTTCCGGATCACCGACGCGCGGGTGGATCCGCCGGGCGCGACCGAGCGCTGGCACACCGAAACGCTGGTGCGCCTGCCGGCCAGCCAGTGGTGCTACCGCCCGTGGCCGGACAGCCCGGTCGTCGCCCCGCCGCCGTGCCTGGCGAAAGGCCACGTGACCTTCGGCTCGACGGCCAATCCGGCCAAGCTCAACGCTGCGGTGCTGGAAGCCTGGGCGCAGCTCCTGGCTCGCATGGACGGCGCCCGCCTGCTGGTGCATGCCCCGGACGACGTGGACTTCCGCGGGCGGCTCCACGCGGCGTTGGGGCGCGCGGGCATCGCAACCGACCGGGTCGCGTTCTTTCCCCGCCTGCCGGTCGCCGATTACCTGCGTCGCTACGCCGACATCGACATCTGCCTCGACACGTTCCCGGGCGCCGGCGCCACGACGACGCTCGATGCGCTTTGGATGGGCGTGCCCGTGGTCTCCCTCGCCGGCGAGGGACCGTCGTCGCGTGCCGGCGCGGGCATTCTCGGGACCCTCGGACTCGCGCAGTGCCTCGCGGCCACCCGCGACGAGTACGTCGATCGCGCGGCCCGCCTGGCGGCCGACCCGCAGGCGCTGGCCGCGCTGCGGAAGTCCCTGCGCGACCGGCTCGAGGCGAGCCCGTTGCGCGACGAAGCGGCCTTCGCTCGCTCGATGGAGGATGCGCTGATGCGGATGTGCGAATCGCGGGGGCTGGTGCTCCGCGCGGGAGACTGAGGGTGGCCGCCGCGATTGCGGGCACGCCGGGCGACGCTCCCCTGCTGGAGCTGCGCGGGATCTCCAAGCGCTTCACCTCGCGCCTCGACCTCGCTTCGCGGATCGCCGCGCGCCTGGGCGCGGGTGCCGCCGCGCAGACGGTCCACGCGGTCGACGGCGTCGACCTCGCGGTGCAGGCCGGCGAGGTCGTCGGTCTCGTGGGCGAATCGGGCTGCGGGAAGTCCACCCTGGGCCGCATGGTGTCGAGGATCCTCGAGCCCACCGAGGGCGAGCGCCGCTGGAAGGGCCGGCCGTACGCGGACTACGAGTCGCCCGCGTCGCGCGTCGAGCGGCTCGCCATCCAGATGATCTTCCAGGATCCCTTCGCCTCCCTGAACCCGCGCATGCGCATCGCCGACGTGATCGGGGAGGCGCCGGTGGTGCACGGCCTCGTCACGCCCCGCGAGCGCGACGCCTACGTCGCCGACATCATGGGGCACGTGGGCCTCGACGCGAGCCTCGCGCGGCGCTTCCCGCACCAGTTTTCCGGCGGCCAGAGGAGCCGCATCGGCATCGCCCGGGCGCTCGCGGTGAAGCCTCGCTTCCTGGTCTGCGACGAGGCGGTGGCCGCCCTCGACGTCTCCATCCAGGCGCAGGTGCTCAACCTCTTCATCCGCCTTCGCGAGGAATTCGGCCTCACCTACCTCTTCATCAGCCACGACCTGGGCGTCGTGCGCCACGTTTCCGACCGCGTCGTCATCATGTACCTCGGCCGGATCGTGGAGTCGGCGAGCACGGACGAGGTTTTCGCGCGGCCCAACCATCCCTACACGCGGGCGCTGCTCGCCGAGATCCCGACGCTCCAGGCCACGAAGCGCGCCTACATTCCCATCAAGGGTGAGATCCCGTCGCCGCTCGACCCGCCGCGCGGCTGCCACTTCCACCCGAGATGCCCGCATTCGACCGCACGCTGCCAGGCCGAGGCGCCGCGGCTGCGCGAGATCGCCCCCGGCCACCTTTCGGCCTGCCACCTGAACGACACGCCATGACCGCACACCCCGCCTACCTCCGCACCGACCCCGACGGCGCCCGCGCGCCGGTGGTACTCGACTCGCCCCACAGCGGCACCGCCTATCCCGAGGACTTCCGTCCCGCGGTGCCGATGTCCGCCCTGCGCTGCGCGGAGGATGCGTTCGTCGACCAGCTCTACGCGTGCGGGCCGCGCCACGGCGCCACGCTCATCGCGGCGCGCTTTCCGCGCTCCTACATCGACGCCAACCGGTCCGTTCTCGACGTCGACACCGCGCTCCTCGACGCGCCCTGGCCCGGGCCTGCCGCGGCATCGCGCAAGACGCAGCTGGGCATCGGCCTCATCTGGCGCGTGCTGGACACCGGCGAGCCCATCTACGCGCGAAAGCTCTCGGTGGAGGAGGTTCGCCGGCGGATCACCGGGTTCCACCAGCCCTACCAGAAGGCCGTCAAGGACGCGCTGGACGAGACCCGCGCCCACTTCGGCGCCGTGTGGCACGTGAACTGCCACTCCATGCCGGCGGTGAGCAGCGTGATCTCCGAGGAGGGGCCCGGCAAGCCGCGCGCCGACTTCGTCCTCGGCGACCGCGACGGCACCACCTGCGAGCCCGCCTTCACGGCCTTCGTCGCGGGCGCGCTCTCGGACATGGGCTACGACGTCAGGGTGAACGACCCGTACAAGGGCGTGGAGCTGGTCCGCGCGTTCTCCGATCCCGCCGACGGGAGGCACAGCCTGCAGATCGAGGTCAACCGCCGCCTCTACATGGACGAGCGCACGGGGGAGAAGTCGCCCGGCTACGCGCGCCTGGCGCGCGACATCGAGCGCCTCGTGAAGGCGATCTGCGGCTATGCCGCCGAGCGCGGGTCGCATCCGTGCGAAGGCCACCATGACCACGACCACCCGGCGTGCGGCCACGACCATCACCATCCGCACGGGCACGGGCACGACCACGACCACGGACACCACCACCCCCATCACGGCCACGACCACGGCCACAGCAAGGACGAGCACTGACCGCCATGACCCGCATCGCCATCGAGCTCACCGCCCCCGACATCGAGGCCCACCGCCGCTCCTCCACCGGAGTCGACTTCGTCCACACCTTCGAGAGCGGCCGCGCCGGGCCGCACGTGATGGTGAACGCAGTGACCCACGGCAACGAGATCTGCGGCGCCATCGCCGTCGACCGCCTGCTGCGCATGGGCGTGCGCCCGGCGCGCGGGACGCTCACGCTTTCGTTCGCGAACATCGACGCGTTCTCGCGCTTCGACCCGGCCCGGCCCTACGCGACGCGCTTCATCGACGAGGACTTCAACCGCGTGTGGAACGCGCAGACGCTCGACGGCCCGCGCGACAGCGTGGAGCTGCGCCGCGCGCGCCAGCTGCGGCCCTTCGTGGAGGCGGCCGACTACCTCCTCGACATCCACTCGATGCTCGAGCCCAGCCCCCCGGTGATGATCTGCGGGCCGCTGGACAAGGGCATCCGCTTCGCCTTCGACGTGGGCATCCCGCGCGACATCGTGAGCGACGAGGGGCACGCCAACGGCACGCGCATGCGCGACTTCCAGGGCTTCGGGGATCCCGCGAGCCCCAGGAACGCCCTCCTGGTCGAGTGCGGCCAGCACTGGGAGCGCGCCGCCGAGCACGTGGCGTGGCAGACCACGTGGCGGTTCCTGCGCCATGTCGGCGCGGTGGAGGCCGAGACGGCCGCCCGCGAGATCGCGCAGGAGGCACCGCCGCCGCAGCGCCTGGTGCGGGTCACCGAGGCGGTCGTGGCGCGCACGCCGGAATTCCGCTTCGCGCGCGCGTTCGGCGGCATGGAGGTCGTGGCCAGGGAGGGCGACGTGATCGCCTACGACGGCGCGCAGACGGTCTGCGCCCCCTACGACAACTGCGTCCTCGTGATGCCGGTCCCGAACAACATCAAGACCGGCCTCACCGCGGTGCGCCTTGGCCGCATCGAGGCGCGGCCGCCCGTCTAGCTAGGCGATCGGCTCGTCGCCCCTGGAGGAGGGGCGGATGCCCAGCTGCTTGAGCTTGCGGTAGAGGTGCGTGCGCTCGAGGCCGACGCGCTCGGCCACCCGCGACATGTTGCCTTCCTCGCGCCGGATGTGGTGCAGGAAATACTGCCTCTCGAACTGCTCCCGGGCCACCCGCAGCGGCATGTCGAGCGAAACGCCGACTTCCGCGGGCGGCTGGTCGCGCGGGAGCAGCGAGAATTCCCTCGCCACGCGCGCGACGTCCTCGCCGCCGATCTCCGGCCCGAGCGCCGTCAGCGCGAGCGTCTTCACCGCGTTCTGCAGCACCGGCAGGTTGCCGTGCCAGTCGAGGTTGCGCAGCGCATTCTGCGCGCCGACCGTGAGCGCCCTGAGGGGAACCTCGTTGGCGTCGACGAGCGTGGTCAGCAGGTTCGTGGCGAGATCCGGCACGTCCTCGGGGTGCTCCGCGATCGAGGGCACCCGGATCGTGAGCCCCGATAGCTGGTGGTAGAGGGTCGCGTCGAAGCCGCCGTCGTCGACCATGCCCGCGAGCGGCCCCGACGCCGCGCACACCAGGCGGACGTTGAACTTGTCGAGCTTCGCGGCGAGCTGCGCGAGCCCCTTCTGCTCGGCCTTGCCCAGCGCGCAGAGCTCCTGGATGAAGAGCGTGCCGTCCCGGGCCTCGTTCAGCGGACCGAAGGGGTTGGTGGAAAGCCATTCCGTGTCCTCGGGCGCCACCCAGGGGGTGTTGGGCAGGTGCAGCTGGCGCGCGGCGATGTCGAAGCCGCAGCCGGGGTCCCCCACGAGCAGGACCGGCGTGCGCAGCCGGCTCACCTGGTCGAGCCTCTGCCGCAGCTCCTGCACGACGCGCGCCTTGCCGAGCTGGGGCATGGTGAGGCCGGCTCGCGGCAGCGCGCGCCCCCCGGCCAGGGCCTTGCCCACGGTCGCGAGGAGCTTGGGCAGGCTGATCGGCTTCTCGAGGAAGTCGAACGCGCCGATGCGCGTGGCCTCTACCGCCGAATCGATGGTCCCGTGGCCCGACATCATCACGACTGGCATGGTGAGCAGCCCCGAGCCCGCCCACTCCTTGAGGAGGGTGATGCCGTCGGTGTCCGGCATCCAGATGTCCAGGAGAACGAGGTCGGGGCGCATCTCGCGGCGCAGGTTGCGCGCCGTCTGCGCGTTCTCGGCGAGGCGCACGCCGTAGCCTTCGTCGCGCAGGATCTCGAAAAGGAGCTCGCGGATGCCGACCTCGTCATCCACGACCATGATCTGGTTGGTCGACATCGCGGCGGCGGCCCTAGGCCGCTTCGCGCAGGGGCAAGACGATGCTCACGTGTGCGCCGTGCGGTTTCACGTTCTCCACCACGATGTGGCCATGGTGCTCGTCGACGATCTTCTTCACGATCGCGAGGCCGAGCCCGGTGCCCTTGGGCTTGGTGGTGACGTAGGGCTCGAAGATGCGGCCGAGGACGGCCTCGGCGATCCCCGAGCCGTTGTCGCGCACGGACAGCGTGACGCCGTCGGTGCCGATCGTCGAGGTCACGACAATCCTCGGATGCTCCGCGCCCACCAGTGCGTCGATCGCGTTCTGGATGAGGTTGTGCAGCACCTGGCGCAGCAGGGCCGGGTCGGCCGCCACGCGGGGGAGGTTCTCGGCGAGCCGCGGCTCGATCGGCACGCCCATGGACTCGTAGAGGACCAGGACTTCGCGCACCAGGTCGTTGAGCGAGACCTGCTCGGCCGTCATGCGCGCGGCCCGCGCGTACTGGCTGAAATCGTCGACCATGCCCTTCAGCGCCGTGACCTGGTTCACGATCGTGCCCGTGGCGCGCTTGAGCATTTCAGCGTCGATCTCGGGGAGCTTCTGCAGGAGCTTGTGCTGGATGCGTTCGGCGGAAAGCTGGATCGGCGTGAGCGGGTTCTTGATCTCGTGCGCGAGCCGGCGCGCGACCTCGCCCCATGCCGCGTCGCGCTGCGCCTGCGCGAGGTGCGTGATGTCGTCGAAGACGACGACGTAGCCGGTGTCGCCGCGCGTGGCGAGCCGCGTGCCGCGCACGAGGAGCGTGCGCGCCCCGTCGAGCCGCCGGTACTCGAGCTGCTGCTCCCACTGGCGCGTGGCGGACGGCGAGAAGTTCTTCAGCACGACCTCCGCGAACGGGGAGACCGCCGCCACGTGCGTCGTCCAGTCCTGCAGCTTCAGGCCGTGGAAGGCCCCGGCAGGCACGCCGAGGATCTCGTAGGCGGTCGCGTTGACCGTCTTCAGGTAGTGCCGCTCGTCGAAGGTGAGCACGCCCGACGTGAGGTTCGACAGGATGCTCTCGAGGTAGGTCTTGGCGTTCTCGAGCTGCTGCTGGTTGCGCTCCATCGCCTCCGTGGCGTCGGCGATCTGCCGCGTCATGGTGTTGAACGACTGCGTGAGCACGCCGAACTCGTCGCGGCTGCGCACCGGGTTGAGGCGCGAGTAGTCGCCCTTCGCTATCGCGCGCGTGGCCTCG
Organism: Lysobacter sp.; assembly: GCA_023700985.1. GTDB lineage: Bacteria > Pseudomonadota > Gammaproteobacteria > Burkholderiales > Usitatibacteraceae > FEB-7. Next base: position 5,290 of record JAMPXV010000108.1, on the reverse strand, counting down.
GCGAGCGCCGACAGGGGCGCCGACAGCCGCTCGGAGAGCAGGAACGCCACCGCGATGGACGAGAACAGCGTGAGGAGCATCGCGAGCGTGAGGGTCAGGCCGAAGATGCGCTTGAGGCCCACGCGGGCGAGCGTGAGCTCCTGGTAGTCGCGCCACCCCTGGTCGACCACGCGCGCGTCCTGCGCCACGGCGGTCGGCACGCGCTGGAGGACCTGCAGCACGCGGATGTCCTCGGCGATCGTGAGCACGTTCACCGGCACGATCACGCGCAGGAAGAGGCCCCGCTCGGGGATCGACTCGATCGAACGCACGGGCTGCTGGGCGCGGATCTGGCGCAGCACGCCGGCGCTGGGGACGTCGGGCTGCAGGAACGTGGCCTCGGTCCCCGCGAAGGCGATCACCTTGCCGCGCTGGTTGAAGAGCGTTGCCTCCTCGACCCCGTACTGCTCGCGCAGGCGGCTGAGCGTCGCGGGCTCCGCGGCCCGCGCCGTGGCGAGCGACTGGGCCATCGTGTCGGCCTTCTGACCCAGCTCGCGCAGCGAGCTGTCCAGCGAGCTTCGCGCGAGGTTGAGGCCGCCCTCGAGCGCCTTGTCCATGCGGACGTCGAACCAGGACTCGATGGAGCTCTGCAGGAACTGGAAGGAGATCGCGTACACGAGGCCGCCCGGCACCAGGGCCATGAGCGCGAAGACGACCATGAGGCGCAGCGTGAGCTTGGAGCCGAAGACGCGCTCCCTGAGCTTTCGCCGCAGGACGAGCAGCTGGTAGCCGATGAGGAGCATGAGGCCCAGCGAGAGCAGGCCCCCGAGGCCGAGGAGGGCGGGGTAGTTCTGCGTGAAGAGCGCGGTGTTCGACGAGGCCTGCGACATCAGGTAGACGAGGCCTGCGCCCGTCACCACGCACAGCAGGATCAACGGCCTCATGGATTGACGGTCCACCGATACCAATCCGAGGCGAGGTTCCAGTCGCTCGAGGCGACCGCGTTGAGTTGGAAGGGTTTGGGCAGCTGCGTCGTGTCCAGGCGCATGCGGATGGCCGCCTGGTAGTCGCCCTGCCTGCGAAGCGCGCCCGCGTCCGCCACGGGCCAGCCGCGAACGTGCGCGAGCGCGCCCACGACGTCCTCGAAACGGGTGAAGTTCTGGTAGGCCGCTCCCGAGGACAGCCGGTACTGGCGGAGCAGCGGCGTGTAGGTGATCTTGTACGTTCGCGAAAGCTGCACCGGCTTCTCGTCGAACCAGTACCAGCGCGGCTTAGACAGCTCGAACTCGACGACGAAGAAGAGGGCGACGCCGCGGTTCACGGCCTCCTCGAGGCCGGGGCTGAAGCGGATGTCGAATTCCGCATCGAGCCGGTAGCCGTCCTTGCCCGCCACGACGTTGGCGCGGACCGGGCTGATGCCGTCGGCGAGCGCGGCCTGCGGCGCGACGATCGCGTGGATCGCGAGCAGCAGCGCTCCCAGCGCGATGCGCCACGGGGCGCTAGCGCTTTTCGATGAGAGCGTAGAAGAAACCATCGTGATCGTCGTCCGGCCAAATCCGGCCGCCTTCGGGCGCGCCGGGCTGGAAATGGGCAATCCGAGCATCCGGTTGCCGCGAAATAAAGGCCTCCACGACTGCCTCGTTCTCTTCGCGGAAAACCGAGCAGGTTGCGTAGAGCAATTTACCACTACTCTCAAGGACTTGCCACACGCCATCGAGGAGGGCGGCCTGCCGGGCGGCGAACTTTGCCAGGTCCGACGGCCTCCGGTTCCAGCGGATGTCGGGATGGCGCCGCGCGACCCCGGAGGCGCTGCAGGGGGCGTCGAGCAGGATTCGCTGGAACGGGCGGCCGTCCCACCACGCCGCGGGCACGGCCGCGTCGGCGCAGGTGAGGGTGGCGCTGGCCCCGAGCCGGAGGAGGTTTTCCCGTATCCGGTGAAGGCGGGCGGAATCGCTGTCGACGGCCACCACGTCGAGGTCCGCGATCTCGAGGAGATGACCGGTCTTGCCGCCCGGAGCGGCGCAAGCGTCCAGGACGCGCTGGCCGTCAGCGACCTCCAGGAGCCTGGCCGCCCATTGGGCACCGGCATCCTGGACGCTCGCGAGGCCGTCGGCGAACCCCGGGACCTCGGCCACCGGGCGCGGGTCGATGCGCACCGCCATGTCCCCGAGACACCTTGCCTCGATGCCCCCCTGGGACAGCATCTCCAGGTAGTTCTCCACCGTGGTGCGCCGGCGGTTGACCCGGAGGGTCATCGGGGGGTGCTGGTTCTCCGTGGCGAGGACCGCCTCCCAGCCCGCCGGGTGCTGGTCGCGCAGCTTCTGCACCCACCACGCGGGAAACCCGAGCCTGGCCTCCGGGGTTTGCCACGTGTCGCGACCAAGGTCGTGGCGGCGGCGGAGAAAGTTGCGCAGGACGGCGTTCACGAGCCCGCGCGCCGCGGGCTGGCCCAGGCGCTCGGCGGCCTGCACCGCGTGGTCGACGATCGCGTACGGCTTGGCGCGCGTGAACTGCAACTGCGCCAGGCCGACCAGCAGAAGGCTTCGCAGTCCGGTGTGGCGAACGGGCGTGAGCAGCAGCTTCCCGAGTTGCGCCTCGAGCAGCCCCAGGGAACGCAGGCCCTCGTAGCAGATCTCCCGGACGACGGCGCGCTCGCCCGGGCTCAGCGCGGGATGCCGGCGAAACCCGTCCTCGAACGCTGTCGACAGGTTGGCGCCTGCGAGCGTATCGCCAAGGACTGCCGCGGCACAAAGTTGGATATCGAGCACGGGTGGGGTGTGGCCGCCGCGTCACCCGCGGCCGCAGCTGTCAGTATGTACTCACCACGTTAGCCATCGCAGTCAGGCGCGCAATCCGTTCGCCGGTATCGGGGTGCGTGCTGAAGAGCCCTGCCATGCCGCCGCCGGAAAGCGGGTTCATGATCATCATCTGGGCCGTGGCGGGATGCGCTTCGGCGGTCGCCATCGGTATGCCTCGCGCGTAGCGGTGGATCTTGTCCAGGGCCGAGGCGAGCGCCTGCGGGTCGCCGCTGATCTGCGCGCCACCGCGGTCCGCATCGAACTCGCGCGCCCGCGATATGGCGAACTGGATGAGCATCGCGGCCAGCGGCGCCACGAACATGACGATGATCGAGACGACCGGGTTTCCCGGCCGGCCTTCCCCGTCGCGTCCGCCGAAGAAAAGGCCCAGCTGCGCGAGGGAGGAGATGGCCCCGGCCATGGTCGCGGAGATCGTGGAGATGAGGATGTCGCGATGCTTCACGTGCGCGAGCTCGTGCGCCATGACGCCGCGGAGCTCGCGCTCGGACAGGATGCGCATGATGCCGGTGGTGGCGGCGACGGCGGCGTTTTCGGGGTTGCGGCCAGTGGCGAAGGCGTTGGGCTGGTCCTCGTCGATGAGGTAGACGCGCGGCATCGGGATCTGCGCCTTTTCGGCCAGCTCGCGAACCATGCGGTACAGCCCCGGCGCGCTCGTCTCGTCGACTTCCTGCGCGTTGTACATGCGCAGGACCATCCGGTCCGAGAACCAGTAGGCCCAGAGGTTCATGGCACCGCCCAGCACCAGGGCGACCAGCATGCCCTGGGCGCCGCCCAGCACTGCGCCCACCGTGCCGAAAAGGGCGACGATCGCGGCCATCAGGAGGGAAGTCTTCAGCCGGTTGCCGAACATCGTTTCGAAGTCCTCGTGTAGCGAAACCGCGGGATCGCGGCATCCGCTAGATTCCTTCTGTCCCGCGGAAATCAAGCTCCCCGGGGTACGGTCGCCCCGAGGCGCGTCCCCGGCGGCATGGGCCGTCCCTTCAGGAACTCCGCGGCCGGCAGGCGGCGCGAGCCGGGCCGTTGCATGATAGTAAGCGCTAACGCTCCCTCTCCGCAGGCGACCACAGGGCAGCCCTCCTGCAGGCGGATGACCGTGCCGGGCTCGCCCGCCCCGTTCACAAGAAGGGCCTGCCAGACTTTCAGGGGCTCGCCTCCGAGGGTCGTCTCCGCGCCAGGGAAGGGATCGAAGGCGCGCACTTTCCGGCCCAGCGCCGCCGCATCGAGCCCCCAGTCCAGCGTGCCCTCGGTCTTGTCGATCTTGGCGGCGTAGGTCACCCCACCGGGATCCTGCGGCCTGGGCGCGAGCGACGGCAGCCGGGCAAGCGCCTCCACGATCGCGGCCGCGCCCAGTCCGGCCAGGGTGTCCGCAAGGGTCGCGGCGGTGTCGGTGGGCGCGATCGGCACGCGGCGCTCCAGGAGGACCGGGCCGGTGTCCAGCCCGGCTTCCATCACCATGATGGCCACGCCCGTTTCCGCGTCGCCGGCCTGGATCGCACGCTGGATCGGGGCCGCACCCCGCCAGCGGGGCAGCAGCGACGCATGGATGTTCAGGCAACCCAGTGGGGGTATAGCAAGCACTGACTTCGGAAGGATGAGCCCGTAGGCAGCGACCACCATCAGCTCGGGGTTTGCCTCCTCGATCGGAACCCGGGATTCGGGCGGCTTGAGCGAGGCGGGCTTCGCGACGGCAAGGCCGAAGCTCGCCGCCACCTCCGCAACCGCGCTGGGCCGGGTCTTGAGCCCCCGCCCCGAGGGCCGGTCAGGCTGCGTGAGCACAAGGGCGATGTCGTGACCGGCCTCGTGCAGCGCGGACAGCGCACGGGCGGCGAACGGGGGCGTCCCGGCGAAGACGAGGCGCAAGCGGGAGGCTAGGCGGCCTTGCGCTGGCGCTTCTTGAGCTTGGCGCGGATGCGGTTCTGCTTGAGCTCGGAGAGGTGCTCGACGAAGACCTTGCCGTGGAGGTGGTCCATCTCGTGCTGGATGCACACGGCCAGGAGCCCCGAGGCATTGAGGGTGAACCGGGCGCCGTTCTCGTCCAGCGCGGTGACGGTGACGCTGTCGGCGCGCTCCACGTTCTCGTAGACGCCGGGAACGGAAAGGCAACCCTCCTGGTTGAGCGCCATGCCCTCGCGGCGGATGATCTCCGGGTTGATGAAAACCCGCAGCTCCGAGCGATCAGGACTCGTGTCGATGAGGATCACCTGTTGGTGAACGTTCACCTGCGTCGCCGCAAGCCCCACGCCCTCGGCCGCGTACATGGTTTCGGCCATGTCGGCGACGAGCGCTCGGGTGGACGCGTCGATCTTCTCGACACGCGCCGCAGGCAGGTGCAGCCTCGGGTCGGGGTACTGGAGGATCTCGAGAATGGCCATAAATGCTTGCGAATAGAACAGATTAAGCGCAGAATTTACCGCACTACTTGAAAAAGAGGTCGTAACCCTTTTTCAGAATATGGGTCCTGCGCCCCATATCCAAAAGAGAGAGCCGCGATG
>JAMPXV010000107.1 GCA_023700985.1 Lysobacter sp. | reverse complement strand
TGGTCACCCAGAGCCCCGGCCAGGGACTCAGCCCCGTGAACGCCGTCTCCGACGGCGACGACAAGCACCTGATCCTCTTCGGCCACGACGTGGTGAGCTACTTCACCGACGGCCGCCACCAGATGGGCAGCCCCGCGCACAAGTCGGTCCACAAGGGCGTGACCTTCCGGTTCGCGAGCGCCGCGCACAAGGCGCTCTTCGATGCCTCGCCCGAGAAGTACATCCCGCAGTACGGCGGCTATTGCGCCAACGGCATCGTCTACGGCATCCCCTGGGGCGGTGACGCCGACACCTGGCGAATCATCGACGGCAAGCTCTACATCTTCGGCGGCGCGGGTTCCCGGGACGCGTTCCTGCTCGACCCGAAGGCGAACGTGGCGCTGTCGGACAAGTACTGGAGGGAGGAGGTGAACGGCTCGAACGCCTTCTTCCAGCGCTCGAAGCGGATGGTCTTCCGCGTGCCGCACTACAAGAGCGGCCAGGAGCTCGCCGACGCCGTCGCCCGGGCCAAGGGGGGGAAATGAAGCCGCTGTTCGACCGCTACCTGCAGCAGAAGATCGGCCTCAACTACCACACGGCCTACCACATCGACGAGGCGACTCTCACGCTCGTCGCCGACACCTACTTCGGGGCGGTGGGCGCGAAGGACGGCGTCACCCACTACTACCCGTACTCCAGCGTGATCCACGTGATGGAAAAGGCGGGCGGCGTCGAGGTGGGCGGGCTCTTCACCCACAAGCACGCGTGGCCCCTCGTCGTGAAGGTGGGCCACGTGGTGGACGTGGGGCCGATGGTCTAGCGCCGCGCGGCGCTCAGTCGAGCTGCGGCAGCTTCGCGAGGAGCCCGGCGTAGCGCGCGTTGTCGAAGGGCCGGCCCGCGGCCAGCATCGCCTGCATCTCGTTTCGCGCCACTGCCGCGATGAGCTGCATCGCCTCGTTGTTGGAGTGCCCAGCGGCCGTGAGGCGGGCCAGCGTGGTCTTCGTCTCGGGCGGGTCTCCCGTCTCGAGCTGGTTGACGACCACTTCCATGAAGGCGTCCTTCACCGTCTTGTCGTTCATGCGCCCCTCCCCGCTGGTCTGTAAGCGCATTCTGCACCGGGATCAGCGCTGCGTCATTCCCCCGGGGGCAGCGAGGCTTCCGGCGCGCGCGACGGCGCGGGTGAGGTCCGCCGCGCGCGGGTCCGCGGCGTCGAGGCCTGCGAGGGCGAGTTGCCAGTGGCGCGCGGCCCCGGCCGGGTCCCCGCGCTCCATGGCGAGGCTGCCCGCCATCTCGAGGGCGCGCGGGTTGCCGGGATCGAGCTCGAGGGCCCTGGCGATGAGCGCCTCCGGCCGGCCGCGCAGCGTGCGGCCTTCCGCCATCCCGACGGCCTCCGCGTAGTCCACCCAGATCTCCGGGTCGCCGGCGACCTTCCGCGAGGCGCGGATGGCGCGGTCGAAGGCCATGGCCGCGTCGCCGTAGTGCTCGAGGGCGAGGTCCAGGCGCGCGAGCAGCGCCCACGCCCTCGCGTCGGCGGGGTTGCCGGCGAGATGGGTGGCGAGCTGGTTGCGGAAGGCGGGCAGGCGCTCGGCCGTCAGCGGTCCCTCGAGGCTCGCGAAGGCGCGGGCGCCGTCGATGGCACCGGGGCTGCCGACCTGCTGGTAGAGCAGGAGGGCGCCGAGCGGAATCAGGAGCGCCGCGGCCACCGCCGCGGGCCACGCCGTCGCCCTGGCGGCGGGGGAGGGCCCTTCATCGAGCTCCTCCTCGGCGCGGCGGGCGAGCTCCGCACGCGCGCCCTCGCGCTCGGACGCGGGAAGGACTCCCGTGGCGCAGTCGTGCTCGAGCTCCGCCCACGAGGCGCGCAGCGCCGCGAGGTTCGCCTCGCGGGGCTCGGCGTGTGCCGGCTCCCGGCGGGGGAAGACGAGCCGGGCGGCCACGAAGGCCACCGCGGCGAGCGTCATTCCCCCGGCGATGATCCAGAAGCCCGGCATGCGGGGCGTCAGGCCGTCACTTCGGCGCGGCCGTGGCCGCGGCCGGAGCCGCCGCCACGGTGCGCTTCTTGCCCATCGCGTCCTCGAGGATCTTGATCGCTTCCTGCGAGATCACCATCCCCTTGTTGATGGAGTCGTCGGCGAGCTTCGGGTTGTGGAAGTACGACCCGTTGGAGGCGGTCCAGAACTCCCAGTGGATGTGCGCCTCGTAGTGCTTTTCGCGCACCACGTCGAGGGTGGCCTCGTCCACGCCGGCGTTCCTCGCCTCCTCGAACTTGTCGATCATGCGGGTGAGCCAGTACTCGGCCTTGCGGAGCTTGCCCATGTAGCGGCCCTTGAGGGAGTCGATCGTGTAGACGGCCTGCTCCCGCTTCCAGCTCTTGTGGCAGCCGAGGCAGGCCTCCTGCACGTAGTGCTTCGGCGTGGTCTGCCAGTGCGAGGTGAAGGTCTTGCCCGTCTTCTTGTCCTTCGCCTTCGGCATGTGGCAGTCGTGGCACATGACGCCTTCCTTGTCGTGCACGGAGCCGTAGAACACCTCGACGTCCGGGTGCTGCGCCTTCCAGAGCATCGCGCCGGTGATGCCGTGCTTGAAGTCGCGGAACTTGAGGTCGCGGTAGTGCTTGGCCAGGTCGTTCACCTCCTTGAACGGGAAGTGGTTGGTGCGCTGGTCGGCCATGGTGACGGGCTTGCCGGCGACGGGGTCGGTGCCCGGGTTGCAGTTGTACTCGACGTGGCACTGGCCGCACTGCAGCTTGGTGTCGTACTTGTCGAGGATGGCGATCTTGCGGGTGAAGCCGCGCTGGCCGAGATCCTTCACGTCGATCTTGCCGGCCTTCGCGTCCTTGTGCCACAGCGTGTCCTTCTCGGGACGCGTGAGGGCCTGGATGAGGCCGTCGCGGATGACGCGCGGCTGCGCGCCGTGCGGGTCGTGGCAGAAGATGCAGTTGAGCGAGTGGTTCACGTCCTTCACGAACTCGTTCACCTTCGAGAGCCGGCTCCACTTCGCCTTCGGGTCCGGGTCGCCGAGGTAGGCCCAGTCCAGGATGTGGTCGGCGGTCTTGCAGCTCATGCACACGGGGTTCGCGGCCGCGGCGGTGCCGGGGCGGAAGACCTTGTGGGGCTCGCCGGGGTACTTGTCGACGAGCACGTCCCAGATCTTGAAGTTCCCGCCGGGACGGGCGAGGTCCGCCCAGCCGTACTTGTTTTCGAAGCGGCCGCCGAACGCGCGGTCGACCACGAGCTGGTCGTAGAGCGCGAAGGCGTGCGAGCGCGGCATGTTGTGCTCCTTGGTGAAGCCGTGCGGCCCCATGAGCTTTTCCCACGCCGGGTTGGGCGACACGCCCGTGAGCTGGCTCTTCTCGCTCCGCGCCGTGCGCTCGTAGTTGATCTGGTACATCGTCTCGTACTGGTTCCTGTGGCACGAGCCGCACTTGGCCGGGTCGGTGATCGTCACCGGGCGCACGCTCTTCTTCTTGAGGTGCTCGGCCGTGTTCTGGTGGCACTCGGTGCAGGCCACCGTCTTGTGCTTGCCGGGGTCGTGGAACTCCTTGAGCTCCTCGTGGCACTCGATGCACTCCTTGTTGCCGGGCGGCACCTTGCCTTGCGCCGCGGGCTTCGCGGGCGCGGCGGCGGTCTTCGCGGGGGCGGCAGCCTTGGCGGGCGGGTCGGCCGCCAGGGCCGTGCCGAGGCCGAGGGCGGCGATCGCGAACGCGGCGGCGATGCGGGTGAGGCGGTGGAACGGGCTGGTTGTCATGGTCTTTTCCCTGGGGCAAAGGGGGGCGGAATGGTGCTCCGAAAACCCTAACAGGCGAGGCGCCTGCACCTTTGACGAAAATCAACGGGGCAGCGGTGCTCCGCGGCCGGCCGCGGCGAGGGCCGGCCGCGCCTCAGGAAGAGAAGGGGAAGTCGAAAGCCGCGACGGAGGTCACGGCGCCGGAAGCGTCGCGCGTGCGTTCCTCGAGGCGCGCGGCATCGCGGCCGGCGCGCAGTACGGTGGAGGCGCGCGTGCCGTAATCGGGGCCGGCGATGAGGATCGGCGAGAGCATGCGCTCTCTCGCGAGCCCCACGCCGGTGTCGGGCAGCTGCGAATCGGGGGCCGGCGTGTCGTCCGACAGCATGGCGAAGAGGGGTTCGTCGCCGTCGCCGAGCGCATCGCCGAGCGCGGCGCGCGCCCGTTGGACCTTGGGCCAAGGCTCGTCGAGGAGGTGGTTGGAAAGCGCGTGCACGCCGGGGTCGACCGCGCGGACTTCCCCCTCGCGGCTGCCGAAGTAAAGGAGCGTGCCGCCGTCGCCGACGAGCAGGTTGAACCCGTTGTATTGCGAGGCGCTCCCCGCAAGGCGCGCGAGGAAGGCCCCGGGCGCATCGTCGCCGAGCAGGAAAGCCGTCACCAGGCTGCCGCGCGAAAGCGCCGTGGAGCGCCGGTCGGAAGGGTCGCGGAAGTTCGTCACCGCGGCGAAGCGGCGTCCGCGCGTGACGCCCATCCAGGTGCCGCCGGCCTGCAGGTCCCGGCCCGCCAGGAGGCCGGGGGCGTCGGGCCACCAGTGCGCGGCAGAGGCGGGGCGGTCGCGCCACTCGTCGCGGTTGGCGGCGACCACCAGCGGGAAATCCGGATGGGCCTGCCAGGCGATCGCGATCAGGCACATGGCGGCGAAGTGGTGTCTGACACCGCGTCCGGCACCGTCACATGCGCGACGGCAGCCAGGTGACGATGCCGGGGAAGTAGTAGATGAGCCCCACGGCCGCCACCATCAGGAAGAAGAGCGGCATGGTGACCCGGGCGATCCACGGGATCTGCTTCTTCGTCATCCCCTGGAGCACGAAGAGGTTGAACCCCACGGGCGGGGTGATCTGCGCCATCTCGACCACGATGACGATGAACACGCCGAACCAGATGAGGTCGATGCCGGCCTTCTGGATGGTCGGGAGGATCACGCCCATGGTGAGCACCACCATGGAGATGCCGTCGAGGAAGCAGCCCAGCACGATGAAGAAGAGCGCCAGGCAGAAGAGCAGCCAGAAGGGCGTGAGGCCCAGCCCGGTGATGAACTCCGCGAGGTGGCGCGGCAGGCCGATGTAGCCCATGGAAAGCGTGAGGAAGGCCGCGCCCGCGAGGATGAGCGCGATCATGCAGTAGAGCCGCGTGGCGCCCATGAGGCTCTCCGCGAAGACCTTGCGGGTCATCGACCCCTGCATCCAGGAGAGCGCGAGCGAGCCCACCACGCCCAGCGCGGCCGCCTCGGTCGCCGTGGCGACTCCCACGTAGATCGACCCCAGCACCAGGGCGATGAGGGCGACGGGGCCGATGAGGTTGCGGGAGGTGGCGAGCTTCCGCAGGAAGGACATCGGCGCGTCAGGCGGCGGGATGCGGCCGGGATTCAGGAGCGACCACACGATGGTGTAGCCCATGAAGAGCCCGGCCAGCAGCAGCCCCGGCAGCACGCCGGCGATGAAGAGCTTGGTGATCGAGACCTCGGCCGTCACCCCGTAGACGATCATGATGATCGAGGGCGGGATGAGGAGCCCCAGCGTGCCCGCGCCCGCGAGGGTGCCGATGGTCATGTCCTCGGGGTAGCCGCGCTTCTTGAGCTCCGGAAGCGTCATCTTGCCGATGGTGGCGACGGTGGCGGCGCTGGAGCCCGAGACCGCCGCGAAGATCGTGCAGCCGATGATGTTGGCGTGCAGGAGCCGGCCCGGGATGCGCTGCAGCCAGGGTGCCAGGCCGCTGAACATGTCCTCCGACAGGCGCGAGCGGAAGAGGATCTCGCCCATCCACAGGAAGAGCGGCAGCGCCGTGAGCGTCCACGAGGAGCCCGAGCCCCAGATCGTGACGGCCATGGCGTCGCCCACCGGGCGGCTGGTGAAGAGCTCCATGCCGATCCACGCGACGCCGAGGAGGGCAAGGCCGATCCACAGGCCGCTCGCGAGGAGCGCGAAGAGGAGGGCGACGAGGATGGTGGTGATGAGGATGTCCACCGCGCTACTCCATGCGCTTCATTTCGGTCTCCGCCCTCTTCAGGGCGTGCGGATGGCGGCGGCGCAGGTGCAGCACGAAATCGTCGGCCATGGCCACGAAGAGGACGATCGCGCCCGCCGCCATCGCGATCTGCGGAATCCACAGCGGCGTGGCGTCGTTGCCCTGGGAGATGTCGTTGAAGGTGTACGACTGCCAGACGAGGCGCGCGCAGAAGACCGCCAGCACCGCGCAGAAGAACGTGCCCGCGGCATGGGACCAGAGCTCGAGCGCGTGGGTCACGCGCGGCCCGAAGCGGTCGAGCAGCAGGTTCACGCGGATGTGCTCGCCGCGCTTGAGCGTGTGGGCGAGGGCGAGGAACGCCGCCGCGGCCATGCAGTAGCCGGCATAGGCGTCCGAGCCGCGCAGGTTGAAGCCGAACATCCTCCCGAGCACGCTCGCGAGCACCATCAGGAGCACGCCGATCATGAAAAACGCCGCGACCCAAGCCGCGGCGTCGTACAGGAGGTCGAGCGACTTACGCACCCTCATCCCCTACCCTTCTCCCAGGGGAGAAAAGGGAATTCTGCTCCCCTCTCCCTTGGGAGAGGGGCCGGGGGTGAGGGAGAGGCATCACTTCTTGCTGTATGCGTCGATGATCGCCTTGCCGTCCGGCCCGGCGGTCTTGAGCCACTCCTCGGTGATCTGCTTGCCGATCTTCTGGAAGTCGGCCTTCAGCTGCGCGGAGGGCGGCTGCACGTTCATGCCGTTCTTCCTGAGCTCGCCGAGGTACCAGGCGGTCTTCTCCTCCGAGATCTTCCAGCCCCGCGCCTGGGCGTCGGCGGCGGCCTTGAGGAGGGCGGCCTGCGTGGCCTTGTCGAGCGCGTCGAAGGACTTCTTGTTCACGATGACGATGTTCTTCGGGAGCCACGCCTGCGTGTCGTAGTAGTTCTTCACCACTTCCCACGCCTTGGTGTCGTACCCGGTGGAGCCCGAGGTGATGTTGGCGTTCACGGCGCCCGTGGCCATCGCCTGCGCGAGCTCGGCGGCCTGGATGGTGACGGGTTGCGCCCCGGCGAGCTCCGCGATGCGGGAGATCATGGGGTTGTAGGCCCGCAGCTTCAGGCCCTTCATGTCGGCGATGGAGTTGAGGGGCTTCGTGGAGTAGATGCCCTGCGGCGGCCACGGCACGGTGTAGAGGATCAGCATGCCCTGCTTGGCGAAACGGTCCTCGATCGCCTTCTTCGAAGCCTCCCAGAGCTTCGCGGATTCAGCGTAGCTGGTGGCGAGGAAGGGAATGGAGTCGAGGCCGAAGATCGGGTCCTCGTTCGAGTAGCCCGAGATGATCATCTCGCCGATCTGCGCCTGCCCGCCCTGCACGGCGCGCTTGATCTCGGTCGCCTTGAAGAGGGACGCGGCGGGGTGGACGGTGATCTTGAGCTTGCCGGCGGTCGCCTTGTCGACGTCGGCCGCGAACTGGACGATGTTCTCGGTGTGGAAGTTGGAAGCGGCGTAGGGCGTGGGCATGTCCCACTTGGTCTGGGCGGCGGCGCCGAGCGAAAGTGCCAGCGCGAGGACGCCCGAGAGGGCGCGGATGGTTCTCATGGGGTTTCTCCGGATGGGGGTCAAAGCCTACGAACGGTAGCGACCGGGACGGCCCGTTGTCAATGCGATTGACACGGGCCGACCGGAAGGCGACATTGGCCCCTCCCGCGCGAAACGCCCCATGAGCACCGCACATCCCGGCCGCTGGCAGTTCTGGATCGACCGCGGCGGCACGTTCACCGACGTGGTCGCCCGCCGTCCCGACGGCGCCATCGTCACCCACAAGCTGCTGTCGGAGAACCCGGAGCGCTACCGCGACGCGGCCATCGCCGCCATCCGCCACTTCCTCGGGGTGAAGCCCGGCGAGCCCATCCCGGTCGAGCGCATCGAGGCGGTGAAGATGGGGACCACGGTCGCCACCAACGCCCTCCTCGAGCGCAAGGGCGAGGCGACGGTGCTCCTCGTCACCCGCGGCTTCCGCGACCAGCTGCGCATCGCCTACCAGAACCGGCCGCGGATCTTCGACCGCCACATCCGGCTGCCGGAGCTGCTGTACCGCAAGGTGGTCGAGGTCGACGAGCGCGTGGGCGCGCGCGGGGAGCTCGTCACGCCCCTGGACGAGGCGGCCGCCCGGCGCGACCTCGCCGCGGCCTTCGCGGAGGGCTACCGGTCGGTCGCCATCGTCTTCATGCACGGCTACCGCTTTCCCGCGCACGAGGCGCGGGTGGCGGCGCTCGCGCGCGAGGCGGGGTTCACGCAGGTGTCGGCATCCCACGCCGTGAGCCCGCTCATGAAGATCGTCTCGCGCGGGGACACGACGGTGGTGGACGCGTACCTGTCGCCGATACTTCGTAGATACGTCGATCTGGTTGCGGGCGAACTCACCCTCACCCCCGACCCCTCTCCCGCAAGCGGGAGAGGGGAGAGATGTGCTCCCTCTCCCTTGGGAGAGGGCCGGGGTGAGGGGCCGCGGCTCATGTTCATGCAGTCGTCGGGCGGCCTCACGGACGCGCACCGCTTCCAGGGCAAGGACTCGATCCTCTCCGGGCCCGCCGGCGGCATCGTGGGCATGGTGAAGACGGCCGAGGGCGCCGGGTTCCACAAGGTCATCGGCTTCGACATGGGCGGCACGTCGACCGACGTGTCCCACTACGCCGGGGAGCTCGAGCGGGAGTTCGACACGCTGGTCGCGGGCGTGCGCATGCGGGCGCCCATGATGTCGATCCATACCATCGCGGCGGGCGGGGGCTCGATCCTGCACTTCGACGGCCAGCGCCTGCGCGTGGGCCCGGATTCGGCGGGCGCCAATCCCGGGCCGGCTTGCTACCGGCGGGGCGGGCCGCTCGCGGTGACCGACTGCAACGTGATGCTGGGCAAGATCCGGCCGGCGCACTTCCCGAAGGTCTTCGGGCCGGGGGGCGACGAGCCTCTCGACGCGGCCGTGGTGCGGGAGAAGTTCGCGGCCCTGGCCGGCGAGATCGCGAAGGCCACGGGCACGGTCCAGACGCCCGAGCAGGCGGCGGAGGGGTTCCTGAAGATCGCGGTCGCCAACATGGCCAACGCGATCAAGTTCATCAGCGTGCAGCGCGGCCACGACGTGACCGAGTACACGCTCGCCTGCTTCGGGGGCGCGGGCGGCCAGCACGCCTGCCTCGTCGCCGACGAGCTCGGCATGACGCAGGTCTACATCCACCCGCTGGCGGGCGTGCTTTCCGCCTACGGCATGGGGCTGGCGCAGGTGCGCGCGCTTCGCGAGGAGGCCGTCGAGCGCCGACTCGAGGATGCGCAGGCCGAGCTCGAGGAGCGCACGGGCCGGCTCGGCTCGCAGTGCGCGCGGGAGCTCGAGGCGCAGGGCAGCGCCGTCGAGCGGGTCGAGAAGCGCGTCCACCTCAAGTACGAGGGCACGGATTCGCCGCTGGCGGTGCCCCTCGGGACGCCGCAGTCGATGCGCGCGGATTTCGAGCGCCTGTATCGCACGCGCTTCAGCTTCCTCATGCCCGACCGCGCGCTCATCGCGGAGGCCGTGTCGGTGGAGGCCGTGGGCAGGTCCGGCGCGCCGGAGGATGTCGCGCCCGTCGACGGGAAGGGGCGGGCGCACGCGCGGCAGGTCGAGCATGCGGACATGACGAGCGGGGGCGAGCGCCACCGGTCGCCGGTTTTCCTGCGCGACGACCTCGTGCCCGGGCAACGGGTGCCGGGGCCGGCGATCATCGCGGAGCGCAACGCCACCACGGTCGTGGAGCCCGGCTGGGAGGCCGAGGTCACGGCCCTGGACCACCTGGTGCTGCGCCGCGTGGCGCCGCGCGCCGCGCGCTACGCCGCCGGCACGCACGCGGACCCGGTGATGCTGGAGGTCTTCAACAACCTCTTCATGTCGATCGCGGAGCAGATGGGCGTGCGCCTCGCGCAGACCGCCTACTCGGTCAACATCAAGGAGCGCCTCGACTTCTCCTGCGCCCTCTTCGACGCCGGGGGCAACCTCATCGCCAACGCGCCCCACATGCCCGTCCACCTGGGCTCCATGGGGGAGTCGATCAAGACGGTGATCGCGAAGAACGCCGGGAGGATGAAGCCCGGCGACGTCTACGTGCTGAACGACCCGTACAACGGGGGCACGCACCTGCCGGACGTGACGGTGATCACGCCGGTGTTTGCGGAAGGCGCCCTCATCCCCGACCCTTCTCCCGCAAGCGGGAGAAGGGAGAATTTGCTCCCCTCCCCCTCCGGGAGAGGGGCTGGGGGTGAGGGGCATCCGGAGATCCTGTTCTACGTCGGTTCGCGCGGCCACCACGCCGACATCGGCGGCATCACCCCCGGCTCGATGCCGCCGTTCTCGAAGACGGTGGAGGAGGAGGGCGTCCTCCTCGACAACGTCTTGCTGGTCGAGGACGGCAAGATGCTCGAGGCGGGGATGCGCCGCCTGCTCGGCGCGGCGAGGTATCCCGCCCGCAACCCCGACCAGAACATCGCGGACCTGCGCGCCCAGGTGGCGGCCAACGAGAAGGGCGTGCAGGAGCTGCGCCGCATGGTGGCGCACTTCGGCCTGGACGTCGTGATGGCGTACATGGGTCACGTCCAGGACAACGCCGAGGAGTGCGTGCGGCGCGTGATCGGCGTGCTGAAGGACGGCGAATTCGCCTACGAGATGGACAACGGGGCGGTGATCCGCGTGCGGATCGCCATCGGCGCGGACCGCCGCAGCGCCGTGATCGACTTCGCCGGCACCAGCGGGCAGCTCGAGAGCAATTTCAACGCCCCCTCGGCGGTGGTCTACGCCGCGGTGCTCTACGTCTTCCGCACGCTGGTGGACGACGACATCCCGCTCAATGCCGGGTGCCTGAAGCCCCTGGAAGTGCGCATTCCGGAGGGCTCGATGCTCAACCCGCGGCCGCCGGCGGCCACGGTGGCGGGCAACGTGGAGACCTCGCAGTGCATCACCGACGCGCTCTACGGGGCGCTGGGCGTCATGGCCGCCTCCTACGGCACCATGAACAACTTCACCTTCGGCAACGACACCTACCAGTACTACGAGACGATTTCCGGCGGCACCGGCGCGGGGCCGGGGTTCGATGGCACCGACACGGTGCAGGCGCACATGACCAACTCGCGCCTCACCGACCCGGAGGTCCTGGAATGGCGCTACCCGGTGAGAGTGGACGCCCACTCGATCCGGGCCGGCAGCGGCGGGCGCGGGAAGTGGCACGGCGGCGACGGCGCCACGCGGCGCATCCGCTTCCTGGAGCCCATGACCGCCGCGATCCTCGCGGGGCACCGCCGCGTGCCGCCCTACGGCATGGCGGGCGGCGCGCCGGGCGAGGTCGGGCGCAACTGGGTGGAGCGCGCCGACGGGACGCGCACGGAGCTCGGCTTCGCCGACGAGACGCAGGTGGGCAAGGGCGACGTCTTCGTCATCGAGACGCCGGGCGGCGGCGGCTTCGGCAAGTGTTAAGTCCCCGCGGCGCCTGACGCGCCTTCCGGCCCGTCGTGCAGTGACGACAGGGGTGCGCGCCACTTAACGCCAGGCAGCGTGGCATGCTTCTTGTCCCCCGCAGGCATGCGCGCAAGATTGACTTCGCGCAGAAACTTCCGTCGTCCGCGATCGCAACATAAAAAAGTGATGTGTTGCTTTCGCGACTGCGTATAAAATGAGCGCCTTTTCCGCGGCTCCCAGACCATTACAAACGCCGTGAAGATCGGTCCCATCTCCCTTCGCAACAACCTCGTTGTCGCGCCCATGGCGGGCGTGACCGACCGTCCTTTCCGAAGCCTCTGCAAGAAGATGGGCGCGGGGATGGCCGTCTCCGAGATGGTGGCCTCCAACTCCCTCC
>JAMPXV010000106.1 GCA_023700985.1 Lysobacter sp. | reverse complement strand
GTGGTCGATTCCGTACAGCTCTACCAGGCCATCCTCAACCTCGTGGTGAACGCCATCGAGGCGATGGAGGGCAACGCCCCCGGCACCCCGCGCACCCTGCGCATCGCCGTTGCGTCGGAGGACGGCGGCGTGCGCGTCCGCGTGTCCGATACGGGCCACGGCGCCGACGACGAGTCGATCGCGCGCATGGCGCAGACCTTCCACACGACGAAAGCCCGCGGCACCGGCCTGGGCCTGCTCGTCACGCGCTCGCTCGTCGAGGCGCACGGCGGCCGGCTCGTGGTGGGCCGCAACCGAGGCCGCGGCCTCACCTTCACGATCCACCTTCCCGGAGAAAGCCACCCATGATCGCCGCCGAGGGCGTCAGCCTCTTCATCGTCGACGACGACCCGTCCGTGCGCACTTCGCTCACGCGGCTGCTGCGCGCCGAGGGCGCCGAGCCGCAGTGCTTCGCCACGGCCGAGGAGTTCCTAGACCACCTGCCGCACGTCGCCGGGCCGTGCTGCGCGCTCCTCGACATCGGGCTTCCGGGACGCAGCGGGCTGGACCTGCACGCGCGC
This sequence comes from Lysobacter sp., assembly GCA_023700985.1. Lineage (GTDB taxonomy): Bacteria > Pseudomonadota > Gammaproteobacteria > Burkholderiales > Usitatibacteraceae > FEB-7. Next base: position 11,291 of record JAMPXV010000106.1, on the reverse strand, counting down.
CTGCAGGCCATCCGGCCCGAGATCGCCGTGGTCTTCCTCACCGGCCACGGCGACGTGCCGGGCGCGGTGACCTCGATGAAGCGCGGCGCCGTCGACTTCCTGCTGAAGCCCGTCGAGGCCGTCACGCTGCTCGCCGCGCTCACGCGGGCCATCGAGCGGGCGCGCGCCTCCGCCGACGACAAGGCGGTGAAGCGCGACATCGCGCTGAGCTACGGGGAGCTCACCCCCCGCGAGCGCGAGGTCCTCACGCACGTGATCGCCGGCAAGCGCAACAAGGTGATCGCCGCCGAGATCGGCACGACCGAGAAGACGGTCAAGGTCCACCGCGGCCGCATCATGGAGAAGATGAAGGTCCGCTCGGTGGCCGACCTCGTGCGCGCCGCCGACAAGCTGGGCATCAAGCCCACGCCCTCGCCTCCGCGCGGCAAGGCCCCATGAAGGGCGTCCCGCACCACGACGCCCTGCAGGCCCTCAACGCCGACGCGCCTCTCAGGGCCCGGATCCGCGAGATCCACTGGGCGGCGCGCTCGGCCCTGCCCTTCATCGCCCGGATCGCCGTCGCCCTCTACGACCCGAAGTCGGCGCAACTGAAGACCTTCGTCCACTCCGGCGATGGCGAGGACCCGCTGGCGCACTACTCGGCGCCGCTGGGAAACGTGACTTCGCTGCGCAAGCTCCTGGACGAGAAGCGCCCCCGCGTCATCCAGAACATGCTCACCTTCGAGACGGCGGAAAGCGAGCACGCGAAGCGGCTCGGGCGCGCCGGCTTCGCGGCGAGCTACACGATGCCGCTCTTCTCGAACGGCGTGTTCCTCGGCTTCGTGTTCTTCAACTCGCGCGAGACTGACGTCTTCACGGAGGGCGCGCTCGCGCAGCTCGACGTCTTCGGGCACCTGGTGTGCCTGCTCGTGGTCCAGGAGGTCGCCATCCTGCGCGCCCTGTCGGCCGCCCTGGAGGGGGCCGCGGAGGTGCACCGCGCCCAGGACGCCGAGACCGGCAGCCACCTCGACCGCATGTCGCGCTACGCCGGCCTCGTCGCGCGCGCCCTCGCGGGAAAGCTCGGCCTGGACGACGGCTTCGCGGACCGCGTGCAGGCGTACGCGCCGCTGCACGACATCGGCAAGATCGGGCTCCCGGAGTCGATCCTCTTCAAGCCCGACGGCCTCACCGAGTCCGAGATGGACGTGGTGCGCACGCACGCCAACCGCGGGCAGGCGCTCGTCGACGAGCTCCTCACCAACTTCGGGATGTCCTCGCTCGCCGACACCGACATGCTGCGCAACATCGTGCTCTTCCACCACGAGCGCGTCGACGGCAGGGGCTACCCGTACGGCCTGGCCGGGGACGCGATCCCGCTGGAGGCGCGCATCGTGGCCGTGGCCGACGTTTTCGACGCGCTCACGAGCCGGCGCCCCTACAAGGAGGCCTTCGCCAACGACGCGGCCTTCGTGATGATCGTGCAGCTCGCGGGCACGCATCTCGACGCCGACTGCGTGCGCGCGCTCGTCGACCGCCGCGACGAGGTCGAGGAGATCCAGGCCCGGTTCCGGGAAGACCCGGTCGGCTGATCAGCCGGCCGCCTCGAGAAGCAGCCGCTCCATGCGCGCGGCCACTTCGCCCGCAGCGGACGGCGGAAGCCGGGCGGCATCGTGGACGACGTTGAGGGCGAGCCGGCCGCCCCAGGTGCTCGCCGCCACGAAGAGCGGCTGGTGCGCCATCGGGCAGAGCGCGAAGGAGATCTCGTCCACGCGCACGCCGCCCGCATCCTCCATCCCCGCCACGCGGCCGACGTTGCTCAGCACGAACGCCGTCGGCATGCGCTTCATCCACGCGGCGAAGCCCGCCACGCCCTCTGCCGTCGCGGGCAGCGTTTCCGCCGGCGCGGCGAGGTGGTAGAACAGGTGGCCGCAGCCGGCCGCGACCTGCCGCCGCAGGTCCTCCGTGAGCTGCCTTGCCAGCGGGCCCAGGGCGCCGTCCCCGGGCACCCTTGCGAGCGTGGACAGGAGCGTCACGCAGAAGCCCGGCGTGGCGTCGTCGACCGGGCGTGCGAGGTTCGCGCGCAGGTCCACGGGACTGGTGAGCATGAGGACCGGCTCCTCGGCCCCGCCGGCGTCGAAGAGCCCCCGCGCGGCGACAAGCTCGGCGGCGCCGAGGAGGCCGTGGACGCTGGCGTTCTCGCGACGCGCGCGGCGCGCGAGGCCTTCGACGACGGATTCCTCGAAGCGCAGGGGGAGGATCGCGGGCCGCACCTCGCCGCCCTCGCGCACGAAGCCGGGCACGGCCTCGGCGCGAAGCGGCTCGCGGCGCAGCGCTTCCTTCCAGGCCTGCGCCCGGGCGAGGCCCTCGGCCCCCGCCAGCCCCTCCGGAAAGAGCGCCATGAGCGAAGGCCGCGGCTCGATGGCCTCGTCCTGCGCGCGCGCCCCGCGGGCATCGTCGATCACCTGCCGCGCCAGCCGGAAGCCGGAGCGGCCGTCGCCAATGGCGTGGTGGAAGACGAGGGCGAAGGCCCACCGGCCGCCGGGCAGGTCGAACCAGTGCGCGCGGACCAGCGGCGCCTCGCCGAGCGCGAAGGGTGCCGCAAGTCTTCCGGCCAGCGCCGCACGCCAATCCCCGGCAGGCGCTTCGCGCGACAGGGTCACGCGCTCGCCCGGCCTCGGCACGAAGTCGAGGCCGCCGCCTGGCCGGGCCTCGATCGCCACGGCAAGGGCGGGGTGCAGGGCCTGCGCGGCCGCGAGCGCTTCCGCGAGGCGCGCGGCTTCGAGCGGCCCGGATCCCTCGGCCAGCACGGCGAAGTTCATCGACGAGCAGCGGTCGAGGAACCAGAAGAAGGCCTCGGCACGGTCCAGCGGTCGGTCGAGCGGTCGGCTCATGGGGCGACGGTCGTCGGAGCGAAGGCGTGCAGTTTGCGCTCCCGGGCGACGCGCGGGCTGACCTGCCTCAAAGCCCCCACGTCGCGTCGGGCTTTGATTGACACCGCATTTCGTTTCGCTATCATCCGGCCCATGGAAGGTGTATCCAATATGCCGCTTCTTGACGCCGACGGCTACCTCGTCGACCCGCGCGAGTGGACCGAGGGCTTCGCGGTCGCCACCGCGCGCAAGGAAGGCATCGAGCTCGGCCCCGACCACTGGGACGCGATCCGCTTCATGCGCAGCTACTGGGAGGAGCACCAGATCGCCGCCGACGCGCGCTTCGTGATCCGCCACCTCATGGCGCGCCTCGGGCCGGAGTCGCGCAACCGCCTCTTCGAGCTCTTCCCCTACGGCTATCCCGGCCAGGCCTGCAAGATCGCCGGCATGAAGCGCCCCCGCGCGTGGAGCACCGGCTGACGCGGGTGGGACTGGCGGGACGGATCTGCAGGACGAGAAAGTGGGACGGTTCTACGGACACTTTTTGGGACGGTTCTACAGAACCGGTCTATTCCGTTCCAATTGCGGTCGACGCTTTTGATCCACGAATAGACCGGTTCTGTAGAACCGTCCCAAAAAGTGTCCGTAGAACCGTCCCACTTCCTCGTCGTCCCGCCGCTTTCGCAGCTCAGCGCTTCAGGCAGCTCGACATGAAGGCGCGGCGCTCGTCGCCCTTGAGTTCCTTCTCCTTGGCCGTCGCGTTGCAGCGGCGCATCCGGTCCTGCTGGGATTCGTCGGCGGGCGCGATGCCCGCCTTCGCGGGCGGGGTCGGCGCCTTGGGCGCGTTCTCGGCGGCCAGGGCGGGGAAGGCGTAAAGGGCGGAAACGACGGCACAGGCCAGTACATGACGCAGTTGGGTTTTCACGGTCACCTCGCGATCTCGGTTCGTTGAAGGGAAGGCCGTCGATGCCGGCCTCCGGTCATCCAGCGACGCCATGAGACCTCGGGGGCGCGCGCGGCACGAGCGAAAATCGCCGCGAGACGAGGAACGAATTCGGATTGCGCGGCGGCGCGAACCGCGCGGTCGCGTCAGGGGGGCGGCGATTTGCCCAGCAGTTCCGCGATCTGCGGCAAGGCGCGCCGCGCCGCGCGCTCGCCTTCCGCGATGGCCACCTCGGCCCGGTGATAGTCCATGGCGGCGATGCCGGCGAGCCGCGGCCGGATCATCGCGTCCGCCGGCTCACCCGCGAGCCGGCTCTGCGTGATGCGCACCTGCATGATGTTGAGGCTCGTCGAGAGCACCTCGAGCAGGGAGGGCGCCTCGCCCGCCGTTTCCGCTCCGCCGTCGTCGCGACGCGTCGCCCGCCATTTCGTGAAGAACGACGCGAGCAGGCCGTCCGGCTCCCCGGGGGCCTGCGGCCCCGCTTCCCCGGGCATCCAGTGGCGCCGCCCTATGAGGTCCCAGTTGAGGTCCACCGCGATGACGATGTCCGCGCCCATCGCGCGGCAGAGGGACACGGGGACCGGGTTCACCAGGCCGCCGTCGACCAGCAGGCGCCCGTCGCGCTCGACCGGCCTGAAGAGGCCCGGCAGCGCGATCGACGCGCGCACGGAGTCGATCACCGGCCCGTCGCGCAGCCAGATCTCCCGCCCGCTCGAGAGCTCCGTCGCGACGCAGCCGAAGGCCTTCGGCAGCAGCGCGATCCCCTCGTCGCGGAAGTGCGCGCGGAAGAAGTCGACCAGCTTGCCGCCCTCGATGAGCCCGCCGTTCATGCGCAGGTCGACCATGCCCACCACCGACTGCCACCGTAGCCCCTTCACCCAGTCGTGCAGCCGCCCGATCTCGCCCGCCGCGTAGGCCGCACCCACGAGGGCGCCGATCGAGGTGCCGCAGACGATCTCCGGGGAAATGCCGGCCTCCTCGAGGGCGCGGATCACGCCGATATGGGACCAGCCCCGCGCCGAGCCGCTGCCCAGCGCGAGCCCTATGCGCGGCTTGCGGGTCATGGTTCTGCCACTCCTGGAATCCGAATGGGACGGAACCGAACCTTACCACCCGTTCGGTGGGTTTCCCCCTCCGTGCCCAGTCCCCCCATCCCGTCGAGGGACTCGTTCAGAACCGGTGCCTGTAGAGGTTGGCGATTCGCCCGTTCGGCAGCGTCATCGTCGCCTTGTCGGGGCCGTTGAACTGGATGGTCACCGGCGCCACGTTGTCGCTCAGGCGCGTGTTGGGCTTCCACGGCCCGGTCAGTGTCTGGCCGCCGCCAAAGCTCCACCAGTTGCCCGAGAAGGTGCGGGCCGTGGCCGTGCCGCCGATCGGCCCCGTCGTGAGGTACCACACGGAGTTGCCGGCGTCGTCGTACATGTAGCCGGCGATGTCGAGGTTGCCGCCCTGCCACTCCATGAAGAACCCGCGGCCGGCTTCCGCCTCGTTCCACCACCAGCCGTTCTCCGGCTGCCCCGCGACGGGCGCCAGGTTCAGCCCGTTGGGCACGATGTTGAAGCGCTGGATCGGGACCGTCCCGCCCGGCCACACGACCGTGCCGGTGCTCGCGTTGTTGAAGGTGATCGTGACGCGGCCGACGCTCGCAAGATTCGGGAAGCCCGGGTAGGCGCCGCCCAGGGTCTGCCCGCCGCGGGCGCTCAGGAGGTCGCCTGCGTAGTAGGAACCGTCCAGCGACACCGGGCCGGTGGAGACGTACCACGTCGAGCGGCCGGAGACGTCGTAGAGGAAGGCGGCGAAGAAGATGTTGCTGCCGCGCACCTCGAGGGAAAAGCCGCGCCCGTCCTCGAGCGGGTTCCACCACCAGCCCTTCTGCGGCGGGCCGGGCTCGCAGGCGAGGCTGCCGGGCACGGTGACCGCGCTGCGGTTGATGCCGCCGTCGATCATGGCGGCGCCGGTCGACCCGTAGCCCACGTAGAAGGTGGCGCCCGCGACCGTGACCGTGGGCACGCCGTTCAGGATCGTGACCGAGGCGCCCTGCGCGGAGAGCACGCCGGACAGGTAGGCCTGCAGCTGGTCGGCAGTGACCGCGACCATGTCGCCCGCCTGCGAGAGCTGCGCGAGCACGCAGGCCACGGGCGCATCCGCCTTGGCGGCCGCGCCCTTCGCGAAGCCGATGCGCATGGCCTTCGCGTCCCTGCCGCCCTTCACGATCGTCGCGGGGGCGACGGCGAACACGTACACCTTGCCTTCGGAACCCACGTCCTGCGGGCGGTACTGGATGGCGGCCGAGGCCGTGGCCGTGGTCGCGGTGATGTTCGACGAGACCGTCATCGCGAAGACGGGGGGCGGCCTCGCGATGTCGGCCTTGAAGGTGCCGGAGAGCACGGCATCGGGGGCCGCCACCGTGAACGCGCCGGTGCCGTTCTCGGCGTTCCACGACCCCGTGAACGGCACCGCCACCGCCACACGGGCCCCCACGCCGCACGAGCCGTCGGGACGGCGATCGGTGTAATAGTCCGCTCCGTCCAGGGCGAACATCCCGCGGATCGGTCCGGAGTTTGCGAGTTCGAGGCCGGTCATGAGGAGCGATCCGGAAAGAGTCAGCCGGTTGGAGCACCCCGGGTCGGTTTCGTCGAAGCTGTACTGCCCGGCGCAGGCCGGCGTTCCGCTGCAGGTGAAGGTGAGGTCGATCCTTCCGCCCGTGTCGACGGCGCCGGCAAATCCCCCGCTCACCTGCGTTGCGTCGCCCGATGGCGCCGTGCCGACCCCGTCACGCCGGATCGTGCCCGGGAGGGTCAAGCCCCCTTCGATGTCTATCGCGAGCGTCCCCGTCCCCGTCGAGGCATTCCAGGTGCCCGAATAGGTGAACGCGTTGGGCTGGCTGCCGCCCGGCCCGATTTCGCACGAACCGTCGGCGCGCTGGACGAAGGGGGGATCGGCCCCTTCCAGCGCCGCAGTTCCCTGGAATGCCCCGGACTGCCCGAGCGCCAGGCCCGACATCACGAACGAGCCGGCAATCTGGAACGTGTTCGTGCACATCCCGTCGCGGAGCACGGCGGTGTACTGCCCCGAGCACGTCGGCGTGCCGACGCAGCTGAACGATCCCTGCACGTGCCCGCCGCCTTCGGTGGGGCCGGCGAAGGTGCCGCTCAGCGCGTCCGTGGTCGCCTGGGCGGCGCAGGCCAGCGAAAGCAGCAAGGCGAAAACCCCGGCTGCCGAGGCGGCGATGCGCGAAACGAGCGCGAATCCTGTCTTCATGTCGTTCCCTCCCTGACTCAACATACGCCTAATCGGGGCAGCCTTTCGCGAGAGAGTGCGCCTGGTTTTCTGGTGGGTTGTGAGGTGGGTCAACCCGGCGCGAATCGCGCATTGAAGTCGTCCTGCCCGCGTCGATGCTGGGCCCCGCGGTCTCCCAAGCCCGACTTGGCGGTCCCCTTACGGGGCTTGCGCCGGACAATTCGGTATATTGGCGACACAGTGCCCGCCTCTCCGGTCCCCGCGTCAGCCAGCAATCCTCCCTCAACCTACCCACATCCCATGAAGATCACCCGGATCACGGCCATTCCCCTTTCCTACCGCCTGCCCGAAGGCAAGACGGTGAAGATGGGCATCGGCGCCACCACCAAGCGCGACACGATCATCGTCCGCGTTGATACCGACGAAGGGGCCACGGGCTATGGCGAGGCCCATCCGGGACGCAGCCCCGGCGCCGTCGCGAGCCTCATCGGCAAGACCCTCGATCCGCTCCTCGCCGGCATGGACCCGTGCAACGTCGTCGGCGTCTGGGGGCGGGTCAACCGCATGCAGCTCTCCAGCCACGGGCTCGGCGCGGGCGCCGCGCTCGCGATCTCCGGCATCGACATGGCGCTGTGGGACATACGCGGCAAGGTCGCCAACATGCCGCTTTACCGGCTGCTCGGCGGCAGCCGCAAGCGCATGCCCGCCTACGCTGGCGGGATCTCGCTGGGCTTCCAGCCGCCGGAGTCGCTCGTGGAGGAAGCGCGCGAATACGTCGCCGCCGGCTACCGGGCCGTGAAGCTGCGCCTCGGCGACAACGCGCGCGACGACATCCTGCGCGTGCAGGCCGTGCGCGAGGGGCTCGGCCCCGACGTCGAGATCCTCACGGACGCCAACACGAACTACCGGATCTCCGACGCGCGGCGCGTGATCCCCGCGCTCGCCGAGGCCCGCGTGGGCTGGCTGGAGGAGCCCTTCAGCAGCCTCGACTTCGGCTCCTATCGCGCCGCAGCGGCCATCTCGCCCCTGGTGCCGATCGCCGCCGGCGAGAACCACTACACGCGCTGGGACTTCGCGCGCCTGCTCGAGGACAAGGCGGTGACGATCTTCCAGCCGGACCTCTCGAAGACGGGCGGCATCACGGAAGGCCTGCGGATCGCGGCCATGGCCTCGGCCTTCGGCATCCCGGTCCACCCGCACAGCTCCGCCACCGGCATCAACCACGCGGCCACCATCCACTTCCTCGCCTCCATCGACAACGGCGGCTACTACGAGGCGTGCGTGTCGAAGCTGAACCCGCTTCGCGACATGTTCGGCAGGACGTTCCAGGTCGGCACCGACGGCTGCGTGGAGCCGCTGGACCGGCCGGGCATCGGCCTCGACATCGACGAGAAGATCTTCGCCGAGTTTCCCGCCATCGACGGGCCCGGCTACGTCGTCACCTTCTGAACCGCAAACGAAACGCAACCTCCGGAGACACACCGTGCCGAAACGCCGCTTCCTCGCCGCCGCACTGGCCGCCATCGCCCTCGCCCCCCTCGCCCCCGCCTTCGCGCAGGACGCGTCCTACCCCACCCGCGCGATCAAGATCCTCGTCCCCTACCCGCCGGGCGGCTTCAACGACACGCTGGCGCGCACCATCGGGGCGAAACTGCAGGCGGCCTGGGGCCAGCCCGTCGTCGTCGAAAACCGCCCCGGGGGGAACACCCTCATCGGCACGGAGGCCGCGGCCAGGAGCCCGGCCGACGGCTACACGATCTTCGTCACGCCCTTCGCCTTCGCGGTGAACCAGAGCATCTTCAAGAAGCTGCCGTACGACCCGGTCAAGGACTTCGCGCCCATCACGCTCGCGGCCACGACCCCCAACATCCTCGTGGTGAACCCGTCGCTCGGCGTCAATTCGGTGAAGGAACTCATCGCCCGCGCGAAGGAGAAGCCGGGCGCCCTCAATTACGCATCGACCGGCACGGGGTCCTCCAACCACCTGTCGATGGAGCTCTTCAAGCAGATGGCGGGCGTCGACATCACGCACGTCCCGTACAAGGGCAGCGCCCCGGCGGTCACCGACCTCATCGGCGGCCAGGTGGGCCTCATGTTCGACAATGTGCCCAACATCATCAACCAGGTGAAGGCCGGGCGGCTCAAGGCGCTCGCGGTCACGACGAAGGAAAAGTCCCCGCACGTGCCCGACCTGCCGACGGTGAGCGAGGCCGGCGTGCCCGGCTACGAGGTCACCGTTTGGTTCGGGTTCGCCGCGCCCGCGGGGACGCCGCGCCCGATCCTCGACAAGCTGAACGCGGAGATCGTGAAGTCTCTCCGGATGCCCGACGTGCGCGAGAAGTTCTCCGCCCAGGGTGTGGACGTGGTCGGGTCCTCGCCCGAGCAGTTCGCCGCCTACCTCAGGCAGCAGATGGACCTCTGGGCGAAGGTGGTCAAGGCCGCTGGCGTGACGCCGGAATAGGTCCCCACCGCCATTGCACAACGCAATCCGGGGGCGGCCCGGCGACCTGAACCTTCCTCGCGGTTTGCGATCCGTGCCGTGCGGTGCCTGCGGGATTCCCCGCGGGCCCGCCGCACCCGGCAGCCATCCGTCCCATCCCGTGGAGAAAACGAGAATGAAACCCGAAGACACCCTGCCGGCCCGGCCCGCCCGCCGCGGCTTCCTCAAGACCCTCGGCGCCGGAGCGGCCTCCGTGGGTATGCCAGCTTCCACGCTCATGCCCGCCAGCGCCCATGCCCAGGCCGGCGACATCGCCACGAAGAAGGTGCCGCGCACGGGCGAGGTGCTGCCCGCCATCGGGCTGGGCACCTACCTCACGTTCGACGTGCTCCCCGGCCGGCCGCGCGACAACCTCCGCGAGGTGATGAAGCGCTTCCGGGAAGGCGGCGGGCGCGTCGTCGACACCTCCCCGCTTTACGGCACGGGCGAGATCAGCGTCGGGGACTTCGCGACCTCGCTGGGCATCGGCGACCAGCTCTTCATCGCCAACAAGATCTGGTCGACGGGGGAGTTCCTGGCCGACGACAGCCACATGCGCCGCAGCCTCGAGCAGTCCATGCAGCGGCTTTGGCGGGAGAGGATCGACGTGATGCAGGTCCACAGCCTCGTGAACGTCGACCAGGTCCTGCCGGTGCTCGCCAACTGGAAGAAGGAGGGGCGCATCGGCCACCTCGGCGTCACGCACCACGAACTGCCCTATTTCGGCGCGCTGGCCCAGTACGTCGAGCGCGGCGCCGTGGACTTCGTGCAGGTGCACTATTCCATCGCCATCCGCCAGGCCGAGGATCGCATCCTCCCCGCCGCGCTGGACAAGGGCGTGGCGGTGCTGGTGAACATGCCCTTCGAGAAGGCGCGCCTCTTCAAGGTCGTCGAGGGCCAGGCGCTGCCTGCCTTCGCGAAGGAGATCGGCGCCGCCAACTGGGCGCAGTTCTTCCTCAAGTGGGTGATCTCCCACCCGGCGGTGACGGTCGCCATCCCGGCGACCAGCAATCCCGCGCACCAGGCGGAGAACATCGGCGCGCTCAAGGGCCCGCTGCCCGACAAGGAAATGCGGGCGCGGATGCTGCGCCACATGGAGTCCCTGCCCGGGTTCGACAAGGTGGGGACGATGGCTCCCTACCCCGGGAAGACCTACGACGGGATCATCCGGCGGGCGCAGGCCGCTCGCGCCGCGGCCGCGAAATAGTCCGCCGCGCCGTCGTCGCCTCGCCCGTCCCTGACACAAGACGGCACGGATCGATTAGTCTGGACTCGTGACGGGCCGGGCTGCGGACATTCCGGGCCGGGAATTCGACGGGAAAGCGAGACCATGGAAGACAAGCGGGCGATACTGGCGATCCTCCTGCCCAGGGCGGTGCTGAAGGCCCTGACGCCGGAGGCGGACCACGCGGTCCCGGACGGCATGATCGAATCCGGGTATGTGAGCATCCGGAGGTTTCCGTTCCGGATCGGCCGGGAGTCGCGCGGCACGATCGTCGACGGCAACTTCCACCGGATCGAGCGGCCGCGCGACGGCCGCCAGGCGCCGAACAACGACCTGTACCTCCTCGACGCGGGCACGCGGCTGCACATCTCGCGTGAGCACCTCCGGATCGAGCGCACGGGCGACGGATACCTGATCGTCGACCGGGGCAGCGCGTGCGGAACGTCGGCGGGCGGGGTACGGCTCGGCGCCGGCACGGGGCACACCTCGTTGCCGCTCAAGGACGGCGACACGATCGGCATCGGCACCGAGTCGACGCCCTTCCTCTACCAGTTC